>JBJMTU010000362.1:0-17849 GCA_045811545.1 Xanthobacteraceae bacterium
GCGACGCGCATGGGGGCTTCCGGCTGACCGAGAATCAGCCTCGTCGCCTTTCTTCAAGATGCCATAGCGAAGAAGCGGCTCAATTCTTCCGCGGTTTGTTCCGGAATTTCCTCGGGAAAGAAATGACCGGCATCGAGTGGCCTTCCTCGGACGTCGGTCGCCCAGGCCTGCCATAGCGCAAGCGGGCCGCCGACCTCTGCGTACCAAGTGCTTAGCGGCCCGCGACTGCTCCAAAGCACGAGAACCGGACAGGCTATCCGCCGCCCGGCTCGGCGATCGTCCAAATCGTGCTGGTGGTCGAGAGTCGCCGCGGCTCGATACTCTTCGCAGATTGCGTGGACGCGAGCGGGCTCACGCAGCGCCTCGATGTAGGCCGCCCGCACCTCGGAGCCAAACGCATTTGCGGGAGAGCCCCAACCGCCAAGCGCGTCATCGACCACAGCATCAGGCGCGGCTGACACCAGCCGCTCAGGAAGCGGCTCGGGCTGCGCAAGCAACGACCACGGCCAGAAAGCGGTCGTCAACCGCTTGTCGGCCCGCTCCCACGTGTCCGCAGTCGGGAGAATGTCGAGGACAGCGAGACGTTCCACTCGCTGCGGGTGATCGAGCGCAAGACGATACGCGACCCGACCACCGCGATCATGCCCGACGACGGCGAAGCGCGCGAATCCAAACTTGTCCATGACAGAAACCATATCTTTCGCCATCGTCCGCTTCGCATAAGGCGCGTGATCCGGAGCAGAGGCGGGACACCCGCTGCGCCCACAGCCGCGAAGGTCGGCACAGATCACTGTGAAGCGGCGAGCCAGCAACGGGGCCACCGATCGCCACATCAAATGCGTCTGCGGAAACCCGTGCAGCAGGAGGACGGGCGCTCCCAACCCGAAGCGGCGTAGAAAAATGTGCGTTTCCTCGACTTGCACTTCGATGGCTTCAAAATCCTCGAACGGTGTCATCACATTGCTTCCACTTGTTGCGATTCATGATCTGCTTCGCGCGTCTGCGGGACCGAGCGGATGCATGGATTCTAAGCAATGGGCCCCGATTGTGCTCTTGAATGATCGGCGTTTCGGGACTTGAATTGCAATAAATGCACCGCTGAAGGGCGAGGGACACAATCAATTTGCCTCGGCTTCGGCAAAGGTGTGTCATGGTCACGGGCTGCGCAAACAAGAAGCAGGCCCGGCTAGGGAGGTATCAATGCCCGGACGCCAATTCCGAAGCTTCATTCGCCTCTGTGCCGCGACGGCGATCGGCCTCGCGCTTTCGGTAGGCCTCTCTTCCGCCCAGGCGCAGGAGCGCGAGCTTAAGGTTGGGTACATGAAGAATCCCATCCAGGATGCTTCGCTCGACATCATGGAGAAATGGGCGAAGGCTCATGGGGTCAAGCTGACACGCGTGCCGATGGCCTACAGCGTCTTCATGGAGAAGGTCACCGCCACGCTGACGACCGGGACCGACCAGTTCGACGTCATCTGGCACAATGATGACTGGGGTCAGCTCTGGAAAAAGTGGCTGGACACGACGGACGACATCAAAGGCATCGAGAACGCGGACCGCTGGCCGCTGCTCGCGTTCTGGACCGAGGACAAGAAGCTCACCGTCGTGCCCATGGCCCACACCGTCGGCACGTTTTTCTACCGCAGCGACCTCGTCAAACCGGAGGAGGCGCCGAAGACCTTCGATCAGCTGGTCTCAGTCAGTCAGCGGCTGCAAAAGGAAGGTAAGGTCAAGTGGGGGTATGTCGGCGGCATGAGCATGAACAACACCTGGTTCAGCTTCTGGTGGACCATGTGGGCGAACAATTGCGACATCCTCAAACCGCTGTTCGAGCGCGACAACGATAAGCTCGTGGCCGCGAAGTTCGATCCGGCGGTGACCGAACCCTGTCATCGGGAGATCGTGGAGTTCTGGTGGGACGCGATCAACACCCACAAGATCAGCCCGCCCGGCATGACGGCATACGGGCGCAATGAGGCGAACGCAATCTTCATGGCCGGCGAGGCCGCCTTCACGCTGGTCGACTCGACCCATTTCGGCGAGTTCAACGATCCCAAGCGCTCGAAGATCGTCGGCAAGATCGGCATGGCGCCGTTTCCGGTCGGGCCGCGCGCGCAGAAGCCGACGTCCTGGAACGAGATCTGGGGATGGGCGATCCCGAAGGGCGTCCCGGCGGAACGCAAGAAGCTCGCAAAAGAGATGCTCTCGGCGATGCTGAGCGATGAGGCGGGGCAGATCGAGATGTGGAAGAAGACCGGCGGCCCGCCGCCCAACGTGAAGCTCTGGCCCAAGCTTGCCGCCGAGGACAAGGACTTCGCGGCACTCAAGCACGCGGTCTTTGATCAGACGCCGATTACGCATTCGGCGTACTATTTCGCCGAGTGGCCGGCGGTGCACAAAGCCTATTCAGACATGGTGATCGCCGCAGTTTCCGGCAAGCGCGAGGACATACCCAAGGTGCTGGCCGACCACACCGACAAGATCCGCCGCGCCGCCACGGGGAATTAGCACGGGCGGAATGGAACCGATGCGCGCGGCAAGCTCGGTCTGCTCCCTCCTCCGCCTGCGGGGGAGGGTTGGGGAGGGGGTGATCTGAAATGCTCTATTACGTTGCGCGCCCCCTCCCTGTCCCTCCCCCGCAAGCGGGGGAGGGGACGATGTGGCACCGTCCGTCATAGTGCGGCGGGCGGCGGTTCTGCCTCACCGGAAACCGCCCCATGAACGAGAAGACGCGCTTCATGCTGGCGCTGATCACGCCGGCGGCGCTCGTGCTGTTGTTGTTCCAGGTCGTGCCCATTCTCACGGGCGCCAACGCGAGCTTCCGCGACTGGACACTGCACGACCCCAAGCGGACCTGGGTGGGGCTTGCCAACTACGTTCACGTGCTTCGCGACACGGAATTCCGCGAGATCGTGCTTCCCAACACGTTCGGCTTCATGGTCGCGAGCGTTGCTTGCTCGCTCGTGCTCGGGCTTGCGATCGCGCTCATGCTCAACAGGCACTTTCCCGGGCGCTGGCTCGTTCAATCCTTCGTTTTGCTGCCGCTGATGGTCGCGCCCGTCATCGCCGCCATCATGATCCGCTGGATGTTCAACGATCAGTTCGGCGTCGTGAATGCGGCTCTCGAGGGCCTCGGAATTGCCCCCATCTCCTGGCTGACGCAGCGCTGGACCACGTTCTCGGTGATTCTGCTGACCGATGTGTGGCTGTGGACGCCCTGGTTCGCGCTGATCCTGCTCGCCGGCCTGCAAAGCCTCCCTCCCGAGCCGTTCGAGGCGGCGCGCATCGACGCGGCCAGCGCTTGGCGCACCTTCCGCTACATCACGTTGCCGATGCTGCGGCCGGTCATGGTGGTCTGCATCGTGATCCGCGCGATCGACGCGTTCCGCACGTTCGACATCGTGTGGACGATTTCCGGCGGCGGACCGGCGCGCGCCACCGAGGTGTTCAGCATCTACGCCTATGTGGAAGCCTTCCAGTTCCTCAATCTCGCCCGCGGCTCGGCAGCTGCGGTGATCGGGGCGATCATCATCGTCGTCTTCGCGCTGCTGCTCTATCGCATGCTCAATCGCTTCGTGGAGGTGTCGAAGTGAGCGATGTTGCGGTCGCGCCCGCGCGATCGGCGGGTTTCTTCTCCGCGCTCGCGCCTCGAGGAAAGGCCGCCTTCTTCGCGCTGGCGGCGATTGCCGTTTGCCTCCTCTTTGCCTTCCCGGTGTTCTGGTTGATATTGACCTCGCTGCGCCCCGGAACCGGCGTTTATTACGTGCATCGGGGAACGGAATTTACGACCGACAACTTCCACGAGGTTTTGTCGCAGGAGATCGTCGTCAGGGCGCTGTTCAACAGCTTCATGATCTCCACACTGGCGACCGTGCTCTCGCTTGGCGTCACGGCGACGTCCGGATACATGCTGTCGCGCTTCAAAGGACCGATCCCGAACGCCTGGTTTTCCTTGATCTACATTTTTCGCTGCGTGCCCTACGTCGCCTGGGTGCTGCCGCTCTATTTCGTGACCCAGCAGCTGCACATATTCGACACCTATTGGGGCCTGCTGCTGCCGCACATTGCCGTCCACATCTGCTTCTTCTCCTGGATCATGAAGGGCTTCTTCGACGGCATCGACCCCTCGATGGAATACGCGGCCATGATCGACGGCTGCTCGCGCTGGGGCGCGTTCTGGCGCGTAGCCATGCCGTCGGCCATTCCCGGTCTCACGGCGCTCGGGATTCTGTGCTGGCTCTATACCTGGAACGAGTTCTTGTTCGCCCTCATTCTCACCTCGCATGAGACGCCGATCGTGACCGTCGTGATGGCGCAGTTCGTGCACGAACTCGGCATGGAATGGCACCTCATGAGCGCGACCGCGGTGATCGCGCTCGTTCCAGCGCTGATCGTGACGTTGTTCGGACAGAGATACGTCATTCGCGGGCTGAGGATCTGACCTCATGGCCGATATCGTGCTCGCCAACGTGCACAAGGTTTACGGCCACGTGGTCGCCGTCAAGGACATCAACCTCTCCATCAAGGATCGCGAATTTGTCGTGCTGGTCGGCCCCTCCGGCTGCGGCAAGTCGACGACGCTGCGCATGATCGCCGGCCTCGAGGAGATCAGCGCCGGCACCATTGCCATCGGCGGCCGGATCGTGAACCATCTGCAGCCGAAGGATCGCGACATCGCCATGGTATTCCAGAACTACGCGCTCTATCGGCACATGAGCGTGCGCGACAACTTGGCCTTCGGGCTGCGCAACCGGCGGGTGCCCGCGCGCGAGATCGACGCTGCCGTCAGCCGGGCCGCGAAGATTCTGTCGATCGAGCCGCTGCTCGAGCGCCGTCCACACCAGTTGTCGGGCGGCCAACAGCAGCGCGTGGCGCTGGGCCGCTGCATCGTGCGCAACCCCAAGGTCTTCCTGTTCGACGAGCCGTTGTCGAATCTCGACGCGCAGCTGCGCGCGCAAATGCGGCTCGAGCTCAAGGAGCTGCGGCTGCGGGTGCCGACGACCTCGATCTTCGTCACTCACGACCAGACCGAAGCGATGACGCTCGGCGACCGCATCGTGGTGATGAAGGACGGCGTCGTCCAGCAGGTGGGCACGCCGCTCGAACTTTACCGCAAGCCTGCGAACTTGTTCGTGGCGAGCTTCATCGGCTCACCCTCGATGAATTTCGTCACCGTCAACGTGACGGCAGAGGGCGAGAATTTCGCGTTGGCCTGCCCGGGGTGGCAGTTCCGTCTTCCGGCCCGGCGCTTTCCCGCTCTCGGCTCGCGCGTCGGGCGCTCGGTTTGCCTCGGCGTGCGGCCGCAACATATTCGGCTGGGGGCGCCCGTGAACGACCATCAGATCGCGTTCAAGGGCACCGTCATGGTCACCGAGCAGCTCGGCGACGAGCAACTGCTCGCGGTACGGCTCGGAGAGCGCGAGATCAGAATCGCCGGCGTCGATCCGGATTTGAACTTGCCAACGGGCTTCCAGATCGAGGCTGCGGTTGCGACTGACAACCTGCATTTCTTCGACGAGCTCGAGGAGAGGCGGTAGAGCACCTTTCGGCGAAATGGAGTCGGCGTGGCGACACACTCGGTCTGCTCCCTCCCCCGCTTGCGGGGGAGGGGACGATGTGGCGCCGTCATTGTAGACGCGCGAGGACTGGGATGCTTGATCTGCTTCAAGGCATTCGCGTCATCAGCTTCAATCATTTCCTGCTCGGCCCGATGGGCATCCAGGCGCTGGCGGACCTCGGCGCCGATGTGATTGCGGTCGAGAGCCCCGAAGGCGCTTGGCAGCGGCATTGGAGCAGCGGCGACATCTGGCACGACGGTCAGGGGATGGTGCACATGTCCACCAACCGCAACAAGCGCAGCGTCGCCCTTGATCTGAAATCGCCCAAGGGCCGGGAGATCGCATTCAAGCTGATCGACGGCGCCGACGTGGTGGCCGAGAATTTCCGCCCAGGGGTGATGGAGAAGCTCGGCTTCGGCTACGAAGTCTTGCATCGGCGCAAGCCTTCCTTGATCTATGCCTCGGCGTCGGGCTACGGCCCCGACGGTCCCTACGCACAGCGGCCCGGTCAGGATCTGCTGGCGCAGGCGCTGTTCGGGCTCATGTCGATTACCGGCCAACACGTAACCGGGCCGCGGCCGGTCGGGGTGTCCGCGGTCGACCACCACGGCGCCGCGCTGTTCGCCATGGCAATTCTGGCCGCGCTGCTGCGGCGTGAGCGTACCGGCAAGGGCTGCCGGGTCGACGCGAGCCTCATGCAGGCCGCGCTTGATCTGCAGGCGGAATCGCTCACCGCTTGGCTCAACGCCGCGAACCGGCCGGCGAGCGTGAGCGCGCGTCCTCATATCGCCGGCTGGTACTACCCCGCGCCGTACGGCGTCTATGCGACGCGCGACGGCTACATCGCCGTATCGCTTTGCCCATTGCAGAAGCTTGCGCAAGCGATCGAGGAGCCGCGACTGGCCACCTTCTCCGACAAGGACGCCTGGAGCCGGCAGGACGAGATCGGCGAGATCATCGCCGCGCGGCTGAAGACCGAGAACACCGAAGACTGGAGCCTGCGTATGGAGCGAGCGCAAATCTGGCATGCGCGCGTGCAGGGCTATGCCGATCTCGTTGACGACCCGCAGGTGAAGCACCTGCAAGCGCTGGTGACGGTTAAAGGCGCAGGCGACAACGGCGCGCCGGTCACGCTGGTCAACCATCCCGTGCGCTACGACGGCGAGGCGGCGACTATTCGCCTGGCCCCGCAACGGCTCGGCGCCCAGACCAAAGACGTGCTCGCCGAGCTCGGTTTCGGCGAGGGTGAGATTGCGACGCTCGCCCGCGACGGCGTGGTGCGCGTGGATGACTGAATGTCGGTGAGTTGAAACTCCGCTCGTTCCCGCGAAAGCGGGAATCCAGGATAAGCTGGGTCTCCGCTTCCGCGGGGACGAGCGAACCGTGACATCGGCAGGCCTATCGGCCCGCATTCAGTTCTGGGAGAGGCAATGCAAGACATCTTCGTCAACATCGGGGACAGCGTTACCTTCGCCAAGACGGTCGGAGAGACCGATATCTATCTCTTTGCCGGGATTACCGGCGATTTCTCGGTGAACCACGTCAACGAGCAGTACATGGCGCGTTCGAAATTCGGACGGCGCATCGCCCATGGCGCGCTGCTTGTCGGTTACATGTCGACGTGCTCGACGATGATGATCGAGAAATGCCAGGGCGCCACGCTGGAGACGACGCCGGTGTCGCTGGGCTACGACCGCGTGCGCTTCCTCGCGCCGGTGTTCATCGGCGACACGGTTACGCTTACCTACACCATCGCCGAGGTCGATCCGCAAAAGGGCCAATCGCTCGCCGACATCGGCGTCGTCAATCAGGACGGCGTGCTGGTTGCCGTCGCGCGTCACATTCTGCGCTGGGTCAAGAACACGGAGGGAGCGGAACGCTAGAAAACAAGTTCATAAACATGTTTGATCAGTGAGTGTAGGTGCCGCAGGCGTCACCCTCCCCTGGAGGGGGAGGGTCGGTGAGTTCGTCGTAGCAGAGCGAGACGAGCGAGCCGGGGTGGGGTGACAAAACGATCCTCACAGTTTCGGTAATTCACCCCACCCCGCCTCGCTTCGCTCGGCGACCCTCCCCCCAGGGGAGGGTAGCACCGAGATCGCGACTCTGTCGGTGGATCACGTCCCTCGACAGCCATCAAGGTGTGCTCTAGCCCATGCGCCTGAAGGACAAGGTTTGCATCGTCACCGGCGGCGGCTCCGGCATCGGCCGCGCGACCGCGCTGCTCTTCGCCGACGAAGGCGCGCGGGTCGTCGTCGCCGACAAACGCAACGCGCAAGCGGTCGCCGCCGAATGCGCCGCCAAGGGGGCGATTGCGGTCGAGGCCGACGTCGCCTGCACCGCCGACGTCAAGCGCATGATCGAAGCGACGGTAGAGCGGTTTCATCGGCTCGATGTCCTCGTCAACAATGCCGGCTATGGCATCACGGGAAGCGTCGTGGAGACGGAGGAAGATGCCTGGGACGCGCTGATGGCCGTCAATGTGCGCGGCGTGTTCCTTTGCTGCAAATACGCGATCCCCGTCATGAAGAGGAACGGCGGCGGTACCATCGTCAACACGGCTTCCGTGGTTGCCGCCATCGGCATCGCCAACCGCGCGGCCTATTGTGCCTCGAAGGGAGCGGTCGCCGCGCTGACGCGGGCGATTGCCATCGATCACGTCGGCGATGGCATCCGCTGCAACGCGATCGCGCCGGGAACGATCGACACGCCCTATTTCGCCGACATCCTCGCGAAGAGCGCCGATCGCGAGGCCGCGCGCAAAGCGTTGGCCGCGAGGCAGCTTCTCGGCCGCCTCGGCACACCCGAGGAGATCGCGGCCGGCATCCTGTTTCTGGCTAGCGACGAGAGCCGTTTCGCCACCGGCACGATTCTCACCTTGGACGGCGGCATGACGGCGCAATAGTGGGGGCGACGCCGCTGAGCTTCCTCAGAGTTCAACGAGCTTGTTGCGAATGGCGTGTCGCACGAGCTCGGCGGTTGAAGATAGATTGAGTTTCCGAAGCGCCGTCTACGGCATCCCGCCCGAGCAGGTGGTCGGCACTGCGGGCGGAACGAAATACGGCTACGCCAAGGACGGCAAGCCGTTCCTGACCAAGGAGCCGAAGCTGATTTTGAACGACAACAATGCCGGCAAGCCCGAGGGGATCCACCTCATGATCGGCCGCCGGCCCTACGCCGCGTTCGGCAACTCGACCGGCGACCGGCAGATGCTGGAGTGGACCGGCGCCGGCGCGCGGCTGAAGATGCTTGTGCTGCACGACGACGCTGCGCGAGAGTACGCCTACGGCCCGGCGCAGGGGTTGCCCGACAGCAAGGTCGGCACCTTCACGCCGGCGCTCTACGACGAGGCGAAGAGCAGAGGCTGGACGGTGATCAGCATGAAGAGCGACTGGAGGCGCATCTTCGCGTTCGAGTAGTGCCCCAGCTGCAAGCACACGGGGTGAAGCGTCAAGACGTTCAAAGACGCTCCAGGAGGCAGTCATGAGTGTGGCCAATGTCGATGATGTCCGACGCAATGTCAGAGCGGCGATCCGCCGCCATTGGGTTCTTTTCCTGGTCCCGGGCGCCGTCATGGCGATCCTCGGACTGCTCGCGGCGGCCTCGCCCTTCGTGGCGACGCTGGTCGTCGAAACCTTTGCGGGATGGCTATTCCTGACGAGCGGATTCGTCGGGCTTGCCGCCTTGTTCACGACGAGGAGCGTGCCGGGCTTTGTGTGGACATTGCTCAGTGCGGTGCTGGCGATCCTGATCGGCGCCTTTCTGGTGTGGCGGCCGTTCGCCGGGGTGGTAACCCTGACGCTGGCGCTGGCCGCCTTCTTTGCAGCGCACGGCATCGTGCAGATATTGACGTCGCTCGATCATCGCCAGCTGTTTCCGCGCTCGTGGCTTTGGCTGGCGATCAGCGGCGTCGCCGATTTAATCCTCGCCGGAATCATCATCGCGGGCTGGCCGGGGAGCGTGGCTTGGGCGCTCGGCCTGCTTATCGGCATCAATCTTTTCATGTCCGGTGTGGCGCTGGTGATGACCGCGATTGCCTGCCGAAGCGTGGGCGACGCGTCCGAGACGGCAGTGCCGGTGCGCCGCACGACCTGACAGCGGCGGCGCGCTGCAGTGGCGGGCGGAAATTTTTGGTACGCCGTGAAGATATTCCTGGACCCACTCGTGGTTAAACTGGCTCTGTCCGATCAATTTCTGAGGATATCCTATGCCTTCGCGGATCGAAGCTGGAGCGCGCTCATGAACGGAGGAGTGACCACAGTCATTATCGCTGCCACCGCCTTGGGCCTCGGCGTCGCATCGGCGCATGCCGGCCCCTGCAGCAGCGAGATTGCGCAATTCGAGCAGGCCGTGCGCCAATCCGCAGGAAATCCGAACGCCGGGCCGATGGCGCCGCAATCGATCGGCGCCCAGGTCGATCGCCAACCGACGCCCGACTCGATCAAACGCGCCGAGGAGCGCGCGCAAGCAACCTTCGCGGCCGCCATGGCGCGCGCCAAGCGGCTCGACGCCCGCGGAGATCGCGTCGGCTGCACGCGGGCGCTCGCCGCGGCCAAGCGCATGTACAATTTCTGATGCGAAGATTGACGCAGCAGTTAGGAGACCCGCCATGGCGCTGCGCCACCTGCTGATGTGTTGCGTCGCCTTCGCCGCGGCGAGTTCGATGATCGGTACTTTCGCGCTCGCGCAAAAGCACGCAGCGAGCGGCGAGCTTGGAAGTTGCGCCGCCTATTCCGGCCTGCCGCCAGAGGACAACGACACCGGCGGGATGGTGTTCACCCGCGGCGGGACATTCGTCATGGGGTCCGAGCGCCATCGTCCTGAGGAGCGCTTCACCCACATCGTGCGCGTCGACGGCTTCTGGATCGATCGCCACGAGGTGACCAATGCGCAGTTTCGGGAATTCGTGACAGCGACGGATACGTGACCTTGGCCGAGCGTGGGCTCGACCCCGCGGCGCATCCCGGCATGCCCAGGGAGTTGCTCGTTCCCGGCTCCGTGATGTTCATCCCGCCAACCAACGTCGGCAGCGGCGGCCGGATCACGCAGTGGTGGCAATACGTGCCGGGCGCCAATTGGCATGAGCCGGCCGGCCCCGGCAGCTCGATCGCGGGCAAGGACAATCATCCGGTCGTGCATATCGCCTACGAGGATGCCCTCGCCTATGCGCGCTGGCGCGGCCGCGAGCTCCCGACCGAGGCGCAATGGGAATTCGCCGCGCGCGGCGGTCGCGACGGCGAGGACGACTGGTCGAGCGCCTTCGACGCCGAGGGCAAACCGATCGCCAACAGCTGGCAAGGCATCTTCCCCGTCTACAATACGAACGAAGACGGTTACGCTGGGACCGCGCCGGTCGGCTGCTTCAAGCCGAACGGCTACAGCCTCTACGACATGATCGGCAATGTCTGGGAGTGGACGAGCGATTGGTATCGGGCGGGTCACCCGCGCGAGGCAACGGTCAATCCCAACGGACCCGCGTTGCAAGACCTCGCATTGACTGCCGGCCAGTCGCCAAGCCGCGTCATCAAAGGCGGCTCGTTCCTGTGCGCTTCCAACTACTGCTCGCGGTATCGTCCGGCCGCGCGCCAGCCGCAGGAGGTCGATCTCGGCGCCGGGCATCTCGGTTTTCGCACTGTTCTCAATCGATCGGGCGGCGAGACGCCTTGATCCGAGCGTTCGTTTGCCCTTTCGAAACTCCACGCACATGTGGCTGATGAGCTACAGCGTTCGACGCAGGCTCCTTGCATAATGCCCTCGTCACTACGCCGGGGGTGCGGTCATGCGGAAAGTCCTGCTCGGAGCGGCCACCCTCATTGCGCTGGCGAGTCCAGCGCTTTCGGCCGATATGCGCGCTCCCGTCTACAAGGCACCTCCGTCCGCCGTCCCGGTTTGGAGCTGGACCGGCTGCTACGTCGGCGGTCATGTGGGCGGCCTGTGGGCGAAGCAGAAGGACTGGATTGTGCGGACGCCCGGCGGCGCGTTTTTCGGCCAGTCGCTCGGCGGACATGAGGCGCATGGCTGGCTTGGCGGCGTGCAGGGCGGTTGCGACTATCAATTCGCGGGCGGCTTTGTGGTCGGGCTCCAGGGCGACTATGCCTGGGCCGATGCCGAGGGCAGCCACGACAGCGCGCGCGAGATCGGCGTTGCCTATCACAGCAAGGTCAGGTCGCTGGCGACGGTCACCGGCCGCATCGGCTACGCCTGGGATCGCTTCCTCGGCTACGTCAAGGGCGGCGGCGCCTGGGAGCGTGACGATTATTGGGCGACGACGATCATCCTCGGGACCGCCTATACCGCGCGGGTGACGCGGTCGGGATGGACGATCGGTGTCGGCGGGGAATACGCCTTTACCAATGTCGTGTCCGGCTTCATCGAATATAACTATTTCGATTTCGGCACTCGCCAGATCGCTTTCACGCCGCAAGTCGCAGGGTTAGGTCCGGCATTCGTCGATGTGAGCGAGACCAAGAGCGTCGTCCGCGCCGGTCTCAACGTGCGTTTCGACCGTTAGCGGCGCGTGGCGCCGGCGGGACGTCCCTCTGTGCCGAAGTTGCCCAGATCACCGCGCTGACGTGGGCCCCAACGGTTGCACGATCGTCTTGACCGCATGGAGGCCAATTTGTCGGCCCATGTCCTGACCCACAACGGTCGAAAACCGGTAGTGGAAACCCGCAGCGATTCGAGCGACAGCCACCTCGTCCGCATAGGCGTTGACGTTGGTCCAGCGATGGGTCACCCTAGGCGCCGTAGGGCTGGTCATGGTCACCTCGGGAATATCGGCCGTCCCAAGCATGGCTTCGACGGCACTTGCGACGGCCGAGCTAACGATGCAGTGAGCACATGGATATTCGGGATGCATAGGCGTGTTGTCGATCGGCAGCCAAGTTGCGTCGCGCTCGGTCGCGGCGTTGCCGTCGATATCGCCGTTACGGATGGCCGTGATCGGGCGCCAGAACGCATACTTGTACTTGGCATCCATTACCGCGATCATCGCATCCGCTTCAGCGGCGGTGACCACCGTCATGAAGCGAGCGCTGTCGATCACCGACATCTCTTTCCGAAGAGCGATCTGACGGTGCAGCGGATGCGTGCTTAGCGGCCCGGTCAGCAGCCAGAAACGAGCGTCCTCCGTCTGTCGCGCCGTTCGCTGGCTGCTGTTCTTCGCGCCGAGCTCTTTGATCTCATTGTAATCCTTGCCCCATTGCTCGCTTTCGAGCGCGATTGGCGGTTTTGGCCGGAACTGGGACGGACTCGTCATCGCGAACGGCATGAGGTCCGGCCACTGAGGGGCGACGGTGAGCGCCGTCGGGATATAGACGCCGGCTGTGGTCACGGGCCGATATGCATCTGCGGCCGACGAGCCGTCGTTGGCACGCGCCTCGAGAGTCTTGGCCGCAACCGCCTCGCCCAGCTTGATGCCGCCCGACTTCGCGTCGCCTTCGGGGATCGCCGCCAGATAGCTTTTCAAGGCCACCTGGATATCGGAAGCAGCTTCCGGAAGAAGCTTTATCAGCACGGTGCCCGCGGCCGCTGCGGCCGCGGCCTCTTTCGACGTTTCCCGCGTTGCCGGAAGCTGGGCGTAATAGGGGCGATAGACGGGCTCGATCGAGTTCACCGCATCGAACATTGCGATATGCACAATCGCGATCGCCCGATAAGCGACCGGAGGCACCATCCTCGGCTGAATGAAGGCGACAGCTTTCTCGTCCCAATCGGCTACCACGTTGGCTGATGCGACGCTCACTGGACTCGTGAGGAATGCGGCAAGCAACAACCACGCTCGACGTGTCATGGCAGTCCTCCCAAATGTGCGAGATATGTGGCCAAAGCTGCGCGCAGTGGCAGCAAAGCACTCGCAGATCAGGTCGGCAGCGATGATCCCACGGAACCCATCAGCTGTCTTTGAGGAAGACCTGAATCGTTCTGAATCTGCATAAAGAAGGCGGACGCGGCATCCAGTTCGAGGGGGCGCCAGGCGTGTCCCCGTCGTCTTGCAAAAATGTCACAGCGATCGATTTTCGGAAGTCGCGCGCTTGCCGAGCGCGAACGTGCAACGCTAATTTGCGGCCTGTGAACGAGTAGCGGGTCGTTGCGAGGCGTCGAGTTAGTCCGATGTGGTTGTTCAACAAAAAGCGAGCGGACCAAGTCGCTCAGTCCATCAGTCAGCTCATCCACATGCTGGCAGCCGGCCGAGAGGACCATGGGCCAATCGGTCCGGAGCGACTCCTGCGTGGGCTCGCGCCGCCGCTGAGCGAGGACACCATTATTGGCCAGCGGGTGGTAAAGCTGCTCGTCGCAATGGCCGGCAAAGCAAAGTTCTTCGTCAGTTTGGCGACCGCGCCGGATCATTCGGGCCAAAGGCTCACGATCGACGGGCGGGGCGAGTATTCCGGATTTTCGCTGGCCTGCGCCCTGCCGCCGCGAACGGTGATGATCGATCTGCACCCGAGCGCGGTCGGCCACCAAGCACGCCTGCTCTATGCCGTCTGCAAAACAATGCCGAACGTGGTTGAACGTCGCGACTTTCGTTGAAAGTCGCGCGGCTGACGCGGTTGTGTGAAGGCTAGAACGACCGCCGGGCGCCGTACGGGGAGCCCCAAGCGAAGAAGTTCATCGGATTCCAGACGTCTCTAGATCGGTCGTTTCGAGGCGTTTTGCGCGCCACCTTCTTCTTTTTCGGCGCGGGAGCGGTTTCCGCGGACTCCGTTGCCGCGCCGGACGTCGATGCTTCCGATGCGACCAGCGACGGCTGTTCTGAGGCCTCCTTCGGCACCGGCCCCGCGGTGGTCATTGGCTCCGTTGCGACACGGGACGGTGCCTCGGGGCGGGCGGTCTCCGTGGGCTTTTGTTCCGTCGCAACCATCATCGGTGGCGGGACGCGCGCCTCGGGGCGGGCGCTCTCCGTGGGCTTAGGGCCCGCGGCAGTAACCGTCATCGGTGGCGGTGGGGTACGCGACGGCGGCTCGGAACGGGCGGCCTCCGTGGACTTCGGTGCCGGTGCAGCGACCGTGGCTGACATCGGGGCAGTGGCTGAGGCCGGCGGCTTCGACGTGACGCGCGACGGCAGGTTCGGGCGTGCCGGCGTCACAAACGATGTCGCCGAGGACTGCACAGCCCTCGCGAGCGAGGGCTCGTACGGGGCGACCGCCTGGTTTTTAACCGTGGGCTCGACCAGCCAATGGAAGGCCACGGCAAAAACCGCGTAGACCCCGAGGCAGCCGCCGACCACGACCAGGACGGACGAGCCTCGAGACCGTGAACGCCGCAAACGCAACTTGGACCCCCACATGTGCCAACCCCATGGCTGCTGGTAGTTAGTCGCCGGCCGGGGCAAATTGGTTCAATCGGGGCTTATTGCACCGCAGAAGCCCGTAATTTGGCTCCCTTTGCCGCGGCCCGTGCGTCTGGTCCCGCGTGCGCGGGCCGAACTGCGGTGGTTCGTCCGTACCTCACTCCGCGAACAGCTTTGCCAGGAGCCGCTGTGCCAGCACGCCGGCGACGCGGCGCCGGTAATGGCCGGGGGTGAACGTCGTCTTCATCGACATGATCTGGTCCCGCACGAGCGCGTCGAGCCCCTTGAACACGCGCGCATCGAGCGGCCCGCCGCACAGTTGCGCCGTGCCTTTGAGCAGCACCGGGCGTGGATTGGTGCCGGTAAACGCGACCCGCAGATCGGTAAGCACCTCCTCCTCGCGGCGCAGCGCCACAGCCACGCCGGTCACGGGATATTCGATCGAGCGGCGGATGCGAATCTTGTCGTAGGCGGAGCGCAACCCCGGCGTGTTGCTCGCCCGCACCGCGGTGACGAACTCGCCCGGACGCAGCGACAGATAGTGTTTGCCATCGCCCTCGCTTTCGGTGATCGGTCGATCCTGCCGCGCATGGCCGATGTACAAGCTTTCGAGCGAAATCGTGCGTTTGCCCCCAGGTCCGACGAGATCGACTTCGGCGTTGAGCGTCAACAAGGCCGGCGCGAGATCACCGCTGAAGGTGGCGAAGCAGACGCCCCGGCTTTTTGGCGCGACGTGACAGATATCGCCGGTGGTCTTGAGGCAATGGTGGTTGGCGGCGCGCCACCATTCGCTCTGGTTATAGAACAAGCAGCGCGTATCGAGGCAGAGATTGCCGCCGACCGTTCCCATATTGCGATGGGTCGGCCCGGCGATGAAGCCTGCGGCCTGCGCCACCACTGGATAGTGCCGCACCACCCCGTCATGCGCGGCGAGTTCGGCGAGCTTGACCGCGGCACCGATCTCGAGCGCACGCGCATCGGCCCTGATCGCGCGCAGCTCCGCCACATTATTGATATCGATCAGCACCGGCGGAGCGACGATGCCGCGCCGGATATTGACCACGAGGTCGGTGCCGCCGCCGAGGAGGCGACTGTCGGTATGCCTTGCGCGCGCGCTGATCACCTCGTCGAGCGACCGCGCCCGCACGAGCGCAAACTCCGGCAGCGCGTCCATCAGATGGATTCCGTTTCAAGGACAGCGCCACATCGTCCCCTCCCCCGCAAGCGGGAGAGGGAGCAGACCGAGTCTGTGGGCCGCGCTGATTCCATTTCGCCGCACTTGTCCTTGCGCCGATCTGCGCCTGCGATCATCGCGCCGCATCCCCATTTCCCGCGCGGCGGCGTTTCTCCAGCGCGGCGAACACGCGGTCGGGCGTCACGGGCAGTATGTTGAACCGCACCCCGACGGCGTCGGCGATGGCGTTGGTCAGCGCCGGCAGGAACGCCGCGAGCGAACCCTCCCCCGCCTCCTTGGCGCCGAACGGACCGTGCGGATCGTTGCTCTCGACAATGCCAACCTCGATCGGCGGCGAGTCCTGGATGGTCGGCACGCGGTAGTCGAGCATGTTGCCAGTGACGAGCAGGCCCTCGTGATATCCGGTCTCCTCACTCATGGCTTGGCCCATTCCCATCCACACCGAGCCCTGAACCTGGCCCTCAACGGTCAAGCGGTTGAGCGCCTTGCCGCAGTCGTGCGCGACCCACACCTTGTCGACGTTCACCACGCCGGTGTCCTCGTCGACGCTCACTTCCACCACTTGCGCGGAATAGCTGTAGCCCATGGTGCCGCCGATCGCGGCGCCGCGATATTTTTTGCCGCCGTGCGATTGCGGAATCGTCGAGTAGTTGCCGGTCACGGTGATGGTGCCGCTGTCCTTGAGCGCCTCGGTCACGACTTCGTTGAAGGTGAGCCCCTTGTCCTGGGCGCCGGCGCGGTAAACCTCGCCCAGGCATTCGATCTCCTCGGGCTTTGCCTCGAGCTTGCGTGCGGCCGCCGCGACCAGCATGCCCTTGAGATTCTGCGCCGCGTCGATGGCGGCGTTGCCGACCATGAATGTTACGCGCGAGGAATAAGAGCCGTTGTCCTTCGGCACTACCTCGCTGTCGCCGGTGACGATACGGACGCGCGAGAGGTCGAGGCCAAGCACCTCGGCAACGGTCTGCACGAGGATGGTCGAAGACCCTTGCCCGATATCCGCGGCGCCCGACAGAACGACGATCGAGCCGTCGAAATCGAGCTTGATCTTAACGGTCGCGTGCGGCTCGCCGGTCCAGTTCACGGGCTTGGACGCGCCGCTGATGTAATGCGAGCAGGCAAAGCCCAGCCCTTTGCCCCTGGGCAGCCTACCTTTGCGCGTTTTCCAACCGCTGGCTTTCTCGACCCAGTCCACGCACTCGGGCAGCCCGTAGCTGTTCACCATGAGATCGTTGTCGGTGAAGGTCGGCGCGGTCATATAATTCGCGCGCCGCACCGCCATCGGATCAAGCCCGAGCTCGCTTGCCATGTCGTCGAGCAGATTTTCGAAGGCGAAGCGGATGTCGACCGTGCCGTGGCCGCGGAAGGCGCCGCAGGGCGGCGTATTCGTGAGCACGCGCTTGCCGATATATTTGACGTTGTGCAGGTCGTAGATGGCGTAAAGCATCGAGCCGGAATAGAGAATCGTGACGATGCCGTAGCCGGAGTGCGCGCCACCGCGCTGATAACATTCGCACTCGACGGCGGTGATCTTTCCGTCCTTGCGCATGCCGATCTTGAGGCGGATATCGGTCTGCGGCCGTCCGCGATGCGTGATGAAGGTCTCCTCGCGGGTCGTGACCAGGCGCACGCTGCCGCCCGCCTTGCGTGCGAGCAGTGCGGCGATCAGTTCGACGTTGAGCGCCTCGGTGCGGCAGCCGAAGCCGCCGCCCACATGCGGCTTGATCACGCGGATGCGCGACATGTCCATGTCGAGGATCTGCGCGAGCATCAGATGCACGTAATAGGGAACCTGCGTGCTGGCGTA
>JBJMTU010000363.1:0-18795 GCA_045811545.1 Xanthobacteraceae bacterium
AGGTCGCCGCATTCCGAACCCGCGTGTCGCTGTCTTTCAAATACGAAGCGTGAGCCCGGATTCACGCGCTTTCCCGCCAGCATTCCTGGACGGCAGCGCCTGAGGGGCGCGGCCGCGAGCCCGCCAAGTCGGCGTGCAGCCGGGCCGGGTGCCGAGCGGTGCCGCTAACTCATTGGAATGGCTGATCTTCAGGCCGAGCACTTCGGGGAGATAGGGCCGACACGCCTGCTTTTTTCGGAACACCCTGAACCTTCCGTCGCGCTGGCGCGACCAAATACCGGGAGATCTTGGGGAGGGGCGTTATGAACAATTTCTCGCTTTTGACCGCCGACCGCATGACCCACGTGAAGGTCGTGGCGGTGGCGCTGGTCTGCGCGATGGTCGCGATTGGCCTTGCCGCCCGCCTCAGCGACCAGTTCGCCTCGGCCGACGCACGGCTCGAAGCCACCGTCGTCAAGGCGGGCAAGCCGGTCACCGCCTCGGCAGGTGAGCGCAGCACCATCCGCTAGCCATTTACGTTTCTCAACCTCAGACTTTGCGCGCCCTCCGGCGCGCTTTTCTTTTGCCCACGGAACCAGGGACGACGGCCTCGTCCCGCTGCTCACAAACTGCTGGCCGTGGCCATGCCATCATTCGTCGAACTGGGATTCCGGAGGTGCCGGTCTTCGCGGCGCCGGGGCTGCAGGAAGCGTAACTCCAATCTGGCGCATCAACTCGAGCGGCTGCAGCATCGAGGGGACGCGATCAGGCGCAAAGCTCCACGCCGCCAGCAGGGCGGCCACAGCAATAACCACGAGCGTCATTACGATCGCGAATGCGCGCCAGCGCCGCAATTGGCGGTGAACGTTGAGCACCGCCCGCTCGGCCGCTTGCGCGCGCGTGTCACTCGGCGCCTCCACGCCAGTGGCAGCGGCGACCGCCGCGGCCGGTGGAGTCAGTTCGGCCTCAGCGGCGGATGTTCTGGTCGCCTCCGGTGGCGCAGGAGGCGCATCCGAAACCGGTGCTGAAGTCGATTCCGATGCTGGTAGGGGAGTCGCTTCAGACACGCTCGTCGGCGTCACCTCGGATCCTGCGGGCGGTATCTCCGATACCGGGGACGTCACGTCCGACCCTGCGGGTGGCACCTCCGATACTGAGGGCGGCAGCTCCGACACTGAGGACGTCGCCTCAGATCCTGCGGGCGGAACCTCCGATACCGGGGGCGTCGCCTCAGACTCTGCGGGCAGCACCTCCGACACTGGGGGAGTCACCTCGGATCCTGCGGACGGCACCTCCGATACCGGGGGCGTCACCTCAGATCTTGCAGGTGTTACCTCCGATTGCGGGATCGAGCTCGCCTCTGCGCTCAGGGTTGTTGCCGCTTGCGCTATCGCCGCTTCGATCGCGTCGAGGCTCGGTGGTTCAGCCACTGTAACGCTTGCCGGTTGAGCCGGTGACGTTTCGGGCGCGGGCGGCG
Organism: Xanthobacteraceae bacterium; assembly: GCA_045811545.1. Lineage (GTDB taxonomy): Bacteria > Pseudomonadota > Alphaproteobacteria > Rhizobiales > Xanthobacteraceae > VAZQ01. Next base: position 1,457 of record JBJMTU010000363.1, read on the forward strand.
GGATTGCCGGTTGGGGAGCGCGGATCTGTTCTCGGACCTCCGACATCTTGGCCCTGATACGCGCCCAAATCGCGGAGTCCGGCTCGACCGGCTCGACCATCAGGTGCAGGTCGCCGAAGCGGCGCTCCCATAGCAGCACCTTGGCTGCGAATGCTTCGTCCGCCTCGAGCAAGCTGCGCGCCTGCGTCCGTTCCTCGACATCAAGAGTGCCGAGCACGTATTCGGCAGCCAACGCATCCATGTAGTCGAGCTCGCTCATGAGTTGAGGCACTGCTCGATCTCGAGCAGGCTTCGTCGCAGCGATGCCCTGAGCAGATCGATCGGCATATCGAGCTTGGACCCGAGCTGCTCGCGGTTGAAGGCGCCATAATAGGCAAGCAGCAGCATGCGCTGGCGGTCCGGCTCGAGCCGTCCGATGCAGGTGAGCAGCCGCTTGAGGTCGTCGGTCAGCTGGTGCCGCGGCACGCTGCCGGGGCCCTCGTCCTCGTCGATGATTTCCGGCTCGCTGTCGGTTGCGGGCGGCTGCGGCCCCCGCGCCAAGTCGATCGCCCGGCGTCGGGCGATCGCTACCATCCAGGCGAGCGGGCTCGAATGAGCGGGATCGAACTCGCCCGCCTCGCGCCAGATCTGCAGATAGGCTTGCTCCATTACGTCGGCCGCGAAGTCGTGGCGGCGCAGGATGCGAAGCACCACGCCATAGAGGTTGGCGCAGGTCGCTCCATAGAGCCGTTCGAACGCAACCGCGTCGCCCCTGGCAACCGCCGCGAGCAGCCAGGTGATTTCGACCGGCGTCGACATGACATGCTCCTCCTGGCCGCCCGACTCTGCAGGTTTGCGCCGCTACCCCCCGCAGCGCCAGCGGCCCGACGGCGCGGCGTTAAGCGGGGCCCCTGAACATCCATTCAAACCCTCGGAATTGCTAAAGCTTTGAGCGACTTCAGCCTTCGGAGCGGACCGAATGGACAAGCTATTGAAAGCCCATACTTAGCGCGGCGGCAATCGAAACGAGGCCGCTGCAGGCGCGATTATGGCCGCCGAAGCCGTCCTCCGTCGAGATATGAGTTTCCAAGTCGGCGGTGCGAGCAGCTCCAGTTCGGCCGCCCCGGTTCGGCCGGCCGAATCCCCCAGCACCGGCCGGTCCCGCTTGCTTGATTACGCCCGCGCGCTGCTGCGCATCATGCCGAGCGCCTCGGCGTGCTCGTGCACATCCTCGTCGGCGCGTTCGCGCATCTGGTCGCGCTCACCGAGCAACTCTACCTTCTTCATCTCCTCGAAGGCCTCGTTCAGAGCCGCTTTGGCATCCTCGAGTTGGAGTTTCAGGTCGTGGGCCGAGCGCCTGAGATTGTCCCGCCGCTGCATCGCCGCCTTGGCATAGGTCGGATAGGCGAAATGGGATGGATCGTGAATCCCGGACCGATCCTGCTCGATCTTGATGTCGCGCTCGAGATCGTTGCTGATGCGCTCGAACTCGCTGATCATGGTCTCGATCTGGGCCACCCTGCGGCGCCGCTCGTCGACCTGAAACTTTTTCAGGCGAATGAGTGTCTCGCGTGACTTCATCGACTCATGCTCCCCGAAGCCCCGGCGCCACCGCACCGAACCGGCGCGGCCGCCTCCCCGACGCAAGCCTCCGCGTGGCGCGGCGGACAACGGTTCCCACCGCCCCTCTTGGGATTGCGCAACGCGTTGATATCCTTGCCCAAGACTCATTGCTGCTTCCTTACCTCGCCGCTAGCAGCGCCGAACTGTGCCGCCCGCGACACACCTCACCGCGACAGCGGAGCGGCTCACGCTCGAAGGCGTGAGAGTTCTTAACTTCGTATTTACCCGCGTCGTTAATCATTAGGTCACGGTTGTAGGACGTGAGGGGCCCACTGGTGCAGCCGTGACACAGTGGCAGAATTTTTCGATCGCTTAGAGCCGACCCTTAAGTCAAACACGCGATGGCGCTTGGAAAGAAAACCGCTCCCGTGCAGTATCTTAGGGCGATTCGCCCACGCCTTTCCGCGAAGGGCACGCGCACGTCGGGACCAGGTTTTGTTAACTGCGCGCTCGTTAGTGTTCCGACTCGGTTCGTCCCAAGGCGTTTTCGAGGGCCGCCGCTGCGGCGTGCCGACCTGAGCCCGAAGCGGCGAGGAGGGGGACTGGCATGCGCGTACTGCTGATTGAGGACGACAGCGCCACCGCTCAATCGATTGAGCTGATGCTCAAGTCCGAGAGCTTCAACGTCTACACCACCGATCTGGGCGAAGAGGGTGTCGATCTCGGCAAGCTCTACGACTATGACATCATCCTGCTCGACCTCAATCTGCCGGACATGTCCGGCTTCGAGGTGTTGCGGACGCTGCGCGTCTCCAAGGTAAAGACACCCATTCTGATCCTGACCGGGCTTGCCGGCATCGAAGACAAGGTCAGAGGCCTCGGCTTCGGCGCCGACGACTACATGACCAAGCCGTTCCACAAGGACGAGCTGGTGGCGCGCATCCATGCCATCGTGCGGCGCTCCAAAGGCCACGCCCAGTCGGTGATCCAGACCGGCGATCTCGTGGTCAATCTCGATACCAAGACCGTGGAAGTGAACGGCGCGCGCGTGCACCTCACCGGCAAGGAGTACCAGATGCTGGAGCTCCTGAGCCTGCGCAAAGGCACCACGCTGACCAAGGAAATGTTCCTCAATCACCTCTACGGGGGCATGGACGAGCCGGAACTCAAGATCATCGACGTCTTCATCTGCAAGCTGCGCAAGAAGCTCGCAAACGCGTCGAACGGCAAGAACTACATCGAGACGGTATGGGGCCGCGGTTACGTCCTGCGCGAGCCGTCCGATGACGAGGCGCGCATCCCGGCATAGTTGTGACTGCGCCGTAGAACGGCACTAATCTCGACAACCGCTATCAAGAACCGATATTCGCGCTGCCGCGGGTTTGCCGCGCAGCGGGCGATTGACGCGTTGCACACGGCCCGTAGAGTGCCCTCCCCACCCTTTGCGCGCACTTACCCCATGGCTTCCCGCTCCTTCCCGACATTGTCCGCGCACGGCGCCGAGATGCCCGCTATCGGCTTTGGCACCTCCTCCTTGGGCGATTGCGGCGAGATCGTCGCGACTGCGCTCAAGCTTGGCTATCGTCACATCGACACGGCTTGGAAATACGGTACTGAGCGCGGCGTGGGCGAAGGGATGCGCGCCTCCGGCGTGCCGCGCAGCGACGTTTTCCTTACCACCAAGGTCTCGCATGAATATCTGCGCGCCGACGATTTCGCGCGCTCGCTCGAGCAGAGCTTAAGAAATCTCGGCGTCGATTTCGTCGATCTTCTCCTGGTGCATTGGCCCAACCCCGGCATCCCGCTCAGCGAGCCCATCGCGGCGCTCGCCAAGGCGAAACGGCAGGGCCTCACGCGCCACATCGGGGTGGCGAATTTCAACATCGCCATGCTGGATGAGGCGATCCGACTTTGCCCGGAGCCGCTCATCAACCTGCAGGCCGAGTATCACGCGCATCTCGACCAGACCAAGCTCGTCGAGGCCTGCCGCAAGCGCGGTCTGATTTTCACTGCCTACTGCCCGCTCGGGCGCGGGCGTCTGCTGCGCGACCCGGTGCTTGCGGACATTGCCGCCCGCAAAGGGCGGCCGCTCGCCCAAGTCGCGCTACGCTGGCTCATTCAGCAGGGCAATATCGTACCCATCCCGCGCTCGTCGAACGCCGCGCGCATGGCCGAGAACCTCAACGTCTTCGACTTCACGTTAACCGAAGAAGAGATGCAGCGGATCGCGGCGCTCAAGCGGCGCGATGGCAGGATCGCCAATCCCGCGGGCCGCGCGCCGGCGTGGGATTGAGACCAGGTTCCGCAAAGATTAGCGGGGTAAAGCATGGCGATGCCGCCGAAGTATTTTCCGGCGGCTACCGTTGTTCCGCGGCCTTCGTCAGCATGCTCGGTTCGGACTCGGCCGCGCGATCATGTGGAATTGGCTCGAGGAGAGGCTCGTCCGCGCGTGGACAAGGACGGGATCGTCAGCGGGCTGCGATGACGATGGCACCCCCGTCTGCCGTCAGACTGACCTCGAGCCCGCAGGCGCGAGCGAGCAGGCCGGCGTAGAAGGGTTGAATTGCATGGGCGTCGATGGATCCGTCCTCGGACGTGCCTTGCAGCAGTGCCGGCACGCCGTGCGGAATGCGCGCATTGGCCCCGGCGGCGGCGATGCGGAACCCCATGCTGTCTCCTGCCCAGACCGGATCCACCGAGAGCGTGCCGCCGCGCGGAATGCTCTGGCTGCCGATGACCAATAGGTTCAGCAGCAGCTTCACCCGATTTTTCGGCAACAGCTCGGGCGGCAAATTCCAGGCGAGCTTCGTCTTGTCGTCCTCAATGAAAGCACGCGCCATGGCTTGCGCGTCGCCGAGATCGACCGTTCCACCGGGCGCGCCGGCTGAGCCGAAGGCGAGCCGGCAGAATTGCAGGCGCGCGGAGGCCGTCTTCGCGCTCCGCTTGATAAGCTCGAGGGCGAAGATCTTCGTCTCCTCGTCGCTATCTTCTTCCTCCAGCACCTCGAGCCCGTTGACGATTGCGCCGGTAGGGCTGATCAGGTCATGGCAGACGCGCGAACAGAGCAGCGCGGCGAGATCGAGAGCATCGAGTGCAATGGTTGCGGACATCGAGGACGTCTCCGGTGGCGGGATCGGACGGAGCCGTGGGTCTTGGCCGCGACTCAGAGGATGGAGTCGCTGGGCGGGTGTGATACACCGCGGCCGCGCGACCTGCCAAGACGTGCACCGACCCCGCAGGAGCGGCCGAGCATGCCAGCGGACGACGACATCATGGCTGCCGATGGACTGCTCGACGAGCTCACCTCCATCATCTCGGCCGCGGCGGCCGCCATCATTGCGGCATGCGCGGGCTCGCTCGACACCCGCACCAAGGCGGACCTCACTCCCGTCACCGCAGCCGATCATGCGGCCGAAGCGGTGATCCTCGAAGGGCTTGCTCGGCTGCTCCCCGATACGTGCGTGGTGTCGGAGGAGGCGGTAGGCCGCGCGCTCCCTGACCGCATTCCCGATCGCTTTGTTTTGGTCGATCCGCTCGACGGCACTCGCGAACTCGTCGCCGGGCGCGATGAATTCACCATCAACCTTGCGATTGTGGACGGCGGGCGTCCGCGTCTCGGAATCGTTGCCGCGCCGGCGCACGGGCTGCTGTGGCGCGGGATCGAGGGCAGCGGCGCCGAACGGCTGTGGCTCTCGCCCGGCGCTCCTGCGAACGCCGCGCAGGGGCGCAGCATCGTCCGAACCCGGCCTGCGCCGCGCGCCGGCCTCGTTGCCGCGGTCAGCCGCTCACATCTCGACCCGCAGACCGAGGCGCTTCTGGCGCGACTGCCGATTGCCGCCCGCCACGCGTGCGGATCGGCCCTCAAATTCTGCCAGATCGCCGAAGGAAGCGCCGACGTTTACCCGCGTTTCTCGCCCACCTGCGAGTGGGACGTCGCTGCCGGCCACGCGGTGCTGGCGGCCGCCGGCGGCGTGGTCACCACCCCGGAGGGCGCACCCTTGCGCTACGGACGGATCGCCGAGAACTTCCGCGTGCCGGCCTTCGTCGCGTGGGGCGACCCGGAGGCTGCAGTGCGGCTCGGCATCTGAGAGGCGGCTACGTCAACCCGTGGTCATCTCGCCCGCCGTCTACGCCTCCCTCCGGCGCTGGCGCGAGCGAAGAGACTTCCCGCCGCCGTAGGGCCATAGTCTTGCCGGTCCTGGGGCGATTCGGTTGCGGTTTGGCCGCAAAGCCGAGGTATCTTTGCGGATAGCGGTTACCCCTGATTCCATGGAGCATTCCATGCGCGCCGTGACGCGGACCATCGCTCTCACCTTCGTCCTGCTCGGCTTGGCAAGCGCGTCCGCCTTGGCCCAAGCCAATCCTCCGCCGCCGAGCACTGCCCCTGGCCCGCAGCCACAACCCCCGCAACACCAGAGTCCGCCGCCGCAAGCTCCGCAATACCAAGGTCAGCAACCGCAAGCCCAGCAGTATTCCTCGAACGAAATCGTCGATGCCGGTCACCGCTTCTTCGGCACCATCTCTCGCGGACTTGCGCAGATCGTCGAGAAAGCGGGCAGTCAATTTGGCTTGCCCAACGGCTACGTGCTGGGCCAGGAAGCCGGCGGCGCGGTCGTTGCAGGACTGCGCTACGGCGAAGGTATCCTCTACACCAAGAATGCCGGCGACCTCAGGGTCTTCTGGCAGGGCCCCTCGCTCGGTTTCGACTTCGGCGGGGAAGGCGCGCGCACGATGATGCTGGTCTATAATCTGCCGGCCACGGACGCGATCTACCAGCGTTTCGCCGGGATCGACGGTTCGGCCTACTTCGTCGGCGGTTTGGGAATGACGGCGCTGACGATGAACAACATCGTCGTGGTTCCGATCCGCACCGGCGTCGGAATGCGGCTCGGCGCCAATGTCGGCTATGTCAAATTCACGCCGACGGCGACCTGGAACCCGTTCTGAGCCGATCATTCGAGCCATACCGCCAGCACGCCCGCGCGAGCGGCCGCGCGAATGCATGCGGTCCCGTTGCGAGATGGCTGCCCTTGAGCGCCGCCCGCCCTCATTAGAGAGTGATCCAGCCGAGGCATTCTGGTAACAATCCAGGCCGATGCAGGAGAGGTCATGATCGAATCGATGATGTATATCGGGATCGGGTTCCTGATCGCGGGCTTGCTCGTGATCGGCGTGATCCCGTTGGTGCATGCGCGCGCGGTTCGCCTCACCATGCGCCGACTGGAAGCCGACAACCCGCTGTCGATGGCGGAGATTGCGGCTGAAAAAGATCAATTGCGCGCCGAATTCGCCATGACCATGAGCCGGCTCGAAATGACCGTTGAGCAACTGAAGGCGAAGACCACTAACCAACTCGCAGACCTCGGCAAGAAAGGCGAAGCGATCGGCCGCCTCAAGTTCGAACTCAGCGAGAAGACGGCGGCGCTCTTTGCGCTTGAAGCCAAGGAAAGGCAGCTCTCCGAAGACTTGGCGACTACACAAGGCGAACTCGCGGACAAGACGGCGGCATTCGAAAAAGCCGAGCGCGCGCTTGCAACCACGCAGTCGGAGTTGGCTCAGGTCACGGCGAGCTTCAACGACACGTCCGTCGCCGCGGGCGGCCAACGCACCGAGTTCATGGCGCTGCGCGCGCAAACCGATGCCCTGAAGGGTCAGGTCGAAAGCTACGAGAAAGAAACCAAGGCGCTGTGGGATCACCTCAACCACAAGACGGCGGAACTGGAGACATCGAACCGGCAGCTCGCGGAGGAGCGCGCCCGCGCGGATAATCTCGCCAACGAGAGGTCGTCGATCGAAAACGAACTCAAGCGGTCGCAGGACGAGCGCGACAAGCTGCAGCGCGAAATCGCAGCGGTGAAGCGCGACGCTGAAAATGCCGGCGCATATGAGCGCATGGAAAGCGCCGTGCTGCGCGAGCGCATCGACGAGGTCGCTGCGGAGGTGGTGCGGCTGACCGCGGCCCTGGAAGGGCCGGACTCGCCGATCGAAGCGATCCTCAACGCCGGCCGGCCCGCGGCAGCGTCGGGAAACGGACCGTCCATCGCCTCTCCCGCCGGCGAATCCAAAGGCACGCTGGCGGACCGCATCCGCGCCCTGCAGGCGCGCGCCGCGCGTGCTTCCCCGCCGCAGCAGCGCGAGCCACAGCGAGGCGCGCCGCGTCGCGCGCGCGCTGACAAGTGACTGGCACACAGTCCCGGGCGAGCTTGGCCTCGCTTGACATGGCGCGTGCCCGCTTTAAATGCTGGGCTTATCCGGGCGCTTAGCTCAGCGGGAGAGCGTTCCCTTCACACGGGAGAGGTCGTAGGTTCAATCCCTACAGCGCCCACCAGCCTTCGCTGCTTCGCAGCTCCCCTGACAAGGCATCCTCACCCAAAGCACGCGAAGGGCGCCCAGTCGGCGGACGTAGATCAGGCCAAGTCCACCGCGAAGCGTTTGAGATCGGCGAGCGAGCAGTAGCTCAAAGCGCCTTCGTGCGTAGCACGCAGGACCACGCGGGGCGCTTGGCCCGCCTCGAGGGCTTCCTGCCAGCGCGGTGCGCAAAGACACCAGCGGTCGCCGGGCTTGAGGCCGGGAAAGCCGAATTCCGGCATCGGGGTCGAAAGATCGTTGCCGCGCAATTTCGAGAACGCGAGAAAAGCGGCCGTCATGACGGCGCACACCGTGTGGCTGCCGAGGTCCTCCGGACCGGTATTGCAGCAGCCGTCGCGAAAGAACCCCGTCGTAGGAGTTATGGAGCAGGCCTCGAGCCGCTCACCGAGCACGTTGCGCGGCGCGCCCGGCCGACCGTCTCCATTACCGCGGTCGTCCCTCAGCATCTCGTCTCCGCATACTGCATTTCGCGTCTACTTCTCTCCGAATATTAGCATCTTCGCAGGGGTGCGGGATCGGCCTGGGTCGGCTCAATAGCCAAGAGCGTCGCCGCTGAGACGCCGCGGCTTTTCGGCAACACTGCGCGGCAAATTTGCGTGCAGACCTATCGGACCGGTCGACAGTCGTCCCGCAGCTTGTAGACTCTCGGGCTCACGGGTTTGGGCTTCGACATTCTGCGCTCGATGATGCGGGGGTTCGTCATGTTTGCACGCTTCCTTGCCGGCGGCGCGTGCGCCGTTGGGTTGCTCGCGTCCGTCTGGATCACGCCGGCCGCGGCGCATCCCTACGACCAGTACATTCGCGGCCGCTCGTTTTTCGGCGCTCTGTTCGGGCCCTCGATCGCGCGCGGGGTGGTGAGCTATCCCAGCAACCAAAAACCTGGCACCATCGTGGTCAGCACGGCGCAGCGCCGGCTCTATCTGGTCCTCGGCAATGGGCAAGCGCTGAGCTATGCCATCGGCGTCGGACACGCCGGCGCTGCCTGGAGCGGCGTCACCCAGGTTAGCGCCAAGCGCGAGTGGCCGGACTGGACGCCGCCGCCGCAAATGCTGCAACGCCGGCGCGATCTGCCGCACCATATGGCGGGGGGACCCGATAATCCGATGGGCGCGCGCGCGATCTATCTCGGCGCGAGCCTCTACCGCATTCACGGGTCGAACGAGCCGGACACGATCGGACAGGCAGTATCATCGGGCTGCATCCGCTTGACCAATGACGACGTGATCGACCTCTACAATCGGGTCCAGATCGGCGCGACCGTGATCGTGCAGTAGCCGGCCGACCGCAACGCACGAGAGCATAAGTTCTGACCGTCATTCCGGGGCACGGGCGAAGCCCACGAGCCCGGAATCCATAACCGCGGACCATGGTATGGATTCCGGCTCTCGCCGCCATCGCGGGCTCGGCCGGAATGACGAGTCGAAAGAGCGTTGGTATGGCCCGTTCTTTACAGTCGTCAACGCTTGAGGCCCTTGCCGACCAGGTCGTCGAGATAGTCCTGCCAGTAAGCGTCCCGGTTTCGACCAAGCGCGAGAAAATAATCCCAGCTGTAGATGCCGGTCGAATGCATGTCGTCGAAGACGAGGCGCACCGCGTAATTGCCGATCGGATTGACTTCGAGAATGGCGACATCCTTCTTGCCTGCAACGGTCTTGCGCTCGTCCGGTGAATGGCCCTGCACCTCCGCGCTCGGACTCTTGACGCGCAAATATTCGGCGCTGAGATCGAACCGCTCGCCGTTATCGAAAGTGAGGGTCAGCGTCTTGCGGTCCTTGTGCAAACGCAGTTCGCTCGGCCAAGGCTTCGACGCTGCGTCGCTCATGTCGACCTCCTGCCTCAGGAGACTATTCGACGTGAAATTAGACCACGCTGGCCCAACCCGATAGCCGTTGAAGCTGAGCCACAACGAACGCCCCTGCGGCAGAGCGGCCGCTTTCCCGTGATCTGATCTTCTGCTTACATGACGGCCAAAATAACCGAACCGGGCGGCCATGGGAGGCTATTGGTCGCAAGCGAGTTCGGCGAGGGGCGACAGTCCGATGCAAACGCGATCCGGCGGGATGCACGCTTTCCTTGCGATGTGTTGATTTGACCCTGCAAGGCCCAATGCAGGGTCGAACGCGCCTGCACGAATTGCAATTCGTCGCGGGCGTGCGCGCGCGAGGGATCAGGAGGCTGAAATGGAGATGATCGGGGGGGAAGTCGCCTTCATGGCCGCCTCCGCGGGCCAGGCGTTCCTGATGCTGATGGAGCCGCACCGCCTGATGTTCCTGGCGCTCGGCTGCATCATGGGCCTCGTGCTGGGCATCATTCCCGGCATCGGCGGCCTGACCGGGACGGCGATGCTGCTGCCGTTCACCTTCAACATGGACCCTTACGCTGCCTTCGCGCTACTGCTCGGTCTCGGCGCGACCACCGCGACCGGCGATCCCATTCCGGCGGTCCTGTTCGGCGTGCCCGGAGGTGCCGCCTCCGCCGCCACAGTGCTCGATGGCTTTCCGATGGCGAAGAAGGGCGAGGCAGGACGCGCGCTCAGCGCCGCCTACATGTCCTCGCTCATGGGAGGCATTTTCGGTGCGCTGCTGATGGCCATCAGCATTCCGATTCTGCGCCCGGTGATGTTGTTCATCGGATCACCGGAGCTTCTCGCCTTTGCCGTGCTCGGCATCTCCATGGTCGCGGTATTGTCCGGCAATGCGCCGCTGCGCGGGATTACCGCCGGCTGCCTTGGCGTCATGATCGCGATGATCGGCACGGATCCGCAGACCGGCACGCTGCGCTGGACCTTCGACAGCCTTTATCTCTGGGACGGCTTGCCGCTCACGCCGCTGTTGCTCGGCATCTTCGCCCTGCCTGAGCTGTGCGACCTGTTGATCGCCCGCGTGGCGATCGCGGCGAACTCCGGCACCGCCAACATCTATAAAGGCCAGTGGCAAGGGGTGAAGGACTGCTTCACGCACTGGTGGCTGATCTTGCGATGCTCATGGATCGGGGGCGGCATCGGCTCCATTCCCGGTATCAGTGCCTCGGTCGTGGACTGGCTCGCTTACGGCCATGCGCTCAAGACCGAGAAGGGTGCGAGCGCGACCTTCGGCAAGGGCGACGTGCGGGGCGTGATTGCGTCGGAGAGTTCCAACAACGCCAAGGAGGGCGGCGCGCTCGTTCCGACCGTCGCCTTCGGCGTCCCCGGCAGCGCCACCATGGCGATCCTGCTCGGCGCGTTCCTGATCCATGGCCTAGTCCCCGGCCCCGACATGCTGACGAAGAACCTCAGCATCACCTACTCGATGGTGTGGTCGGTGGCGCTGGCAAACATCTTGGGCGCCGGCCTGTGCTACGCGTTCAGTCCGCAATTCGCCAGACTCGCGACGCTGCGCTACACGCTCATCCTGCCGGCAGTGCTCGGCATCATCTATATCGGCGCGTTCGAAGCGAGCCGGCAATGGGGCGATCTTTTTACCTTGCTGTTTTTTGGTCTGGTCGGCTGGATCATGAAGCAGCTCAAATGGCCGCGCCCGCCCCTCATCCTCGGCGTCGTGCTGGGCGACATCATCGAGCGCTACCTGTTCATCTCGATCGAGCGCTACGGATTGAGTTGGATGCTTCGGCCGATTGTGGTGTTGCTGTTCGCGCTCGCCATTCTCGGCTTGATCCGGCCGTTCCTGCAGGATATCCGCAGCCAAGGCGGCGTGATGAGGATGCTGACCAGCTTTCAGCGGCCGACGTTCCATCCCTCGCAGCTGTTCACGATGTTCATGATCGCGCTCATCGGCGGCGCGGTAATTGCAGCCCTGCGGTGGGATTTCAGTGCCAAGATCGTGCCGCTGGTCGTGGGTACCGCCGCCTTGTCTGCGGCGGCGCTCAGCCTGTTGAACGAGATGTGCCGCAAGCCGACGGCGGCCGCCGCGGAAGGGTTGGCGCAACATGCCCAGCACGAGGTCGTGGAAAAAATCCACATGGATTTGGTATCCGACACCGGCCATCTGCCGGTGCGCGAAATCGCTGCACGCGCGGCATTGTTCTTTGGCTACCTCATCGGCTTCATGGCAGTGATGGCCGTCATCGGACTTATTCCGACCGCGGGACTGTTCGTCGTTTTCTTCATGCGATACGAGGCGAAGGAGCGCTGGACGCTCGTCATCCCCTACGCCGCCGTGCTCGTGCTCTTCATCTTTCTGGCCTTCGATTATTTCATGGCCGTTCCCTGGCCGCCCACCCTGATCGGCCAGTGGTTCCCGGCGCTGAAGGTGATTCCTTCGGTGTAGAAAAAGGTGCGGTGGCGGTCTTTGACCCGATGGCAACGAGGTCCTAAGAAACACGCATGCGGGCGCGGGAGCGGGATTTGGCGGGCTCGGAGGCAGCAAGTGCTGCGAAGAGCTTGTTCCGTTCGGCCGTCAGCACGCTGCAGGCCAAGTCGCTCGCCATCGTCGGCGCCTCCGAGCGTGCCCGCTGGCCGAGCGAGATTTTCAGGAACCTGCGCGAGTTCGGCTATGGCGGCCGCGTCGCGCTCATCAATCCCCGGCAGAAGGAAGTCTACGGCCAACGGAGTTTTCCCTCGTTGCGCGACCTGCCCGAGCCGGTTGACCATGCGCTGGTAATCGTGCCGGCGACCGCGGTCGCCGATGTGCTGGTCGCCGCGGAGGAAACGGGCGTCGCATCCGCCACCGTGTACGCCTCCATGCTGGGCGACGGCGACGACCCGGAATCGAAGGCACGCGGCGCATGGCTCAAGGACTTCACCGCGAAGAGCCGGCTGCGTGTGGCCGGGCCGAATTGCATGGGCGCTTATTCCTACCGCGAGCGCCTGTTCGGCTACCCCAACACCGATTTATGCCGGCTTGCGCCGGGGACGGTCGCCTGCATCTTCCAATCCGGCGGTTTGATTCAGTTCTGGATGAAGGCGGCAGCCGAGCGGGGACTGCGCTACTCCTATTGCATCACCTCGGGCAACGAGCCCGATCTCAGTCTTGCGGACTACCTCAATTTCGTCATCGACGATCCGCACACGCGGCAAGTCATCCTGTTCATCGAGGGCATCCGCCGGCCGCAGGCCTTCATGCATGCGGCGGGCCGCGCGCTTGCCATGGGCAAGCCGATTCTCGCCATCAAGACCGGCGCCACGGCGCCATCGCGCGCCGCTTCGCAGTCCCATACCGGCGCGATCGCCGGCGATTATGCCGCCTATCTCGCCATGTGCGAGCGTTACGGCATCGTCAATTTCCGCTCGCTTGACGATCTCGTCGAAGCCGCGCTCGCCTTTGACGGCGGCCGCTTGCCGAAGGGACCGCGCATCGGCTTCGTGACCAACTCGGGAGCCACGGTCGACCTGCTTTATGACTACGCCGACACCGAGGGCGCCGCCATGCCCGACTTCACGGACGAGACCAAGGCGGCGCTGCTGCCGCTCATGCAGCAGGGGATCACACCGAAAAACCCCCTCGATGTCGGCATTCCTTCGACGCTCGAAGTGGCCGCCAAACTCTGCGAGACCGCGGCGCGCGATCCGAATATCGACATGGTGGCGTGGACCGCGCCCATGCCACGAAAGGGCGAGCCGTGGGGCGATCCTGCCGCGCTGCGGCAGATACTCGATAAGACCGAAAAGCCGATCGTCGCCTTCGGCCGCGTGATTCAGCAGCTGAGCGGGGAGCAGCTCGCGGATCACCGGGCCGCCGGATTTCCATTCCTGCAGGGGATCGAACCGACCATCCGCGCGCTCCGTGGATTGTGGTTTCACGCGGCGCGTCGAGGCCGCCTGCCGCCGACGCCGCCGCCTGCCCCGCCTAGCGATCTGTCACCAGCAACGCTCGAGGCGACGCTTGCGCGCTACGGCATCACGCTGCCGAGAAGCCAGGCCGTTGCAACTGCCGCCGAGGCCGCGAGCGCCGCCGAGCGTATCGGCTTTCCCGTCGCGCTGAAGATTCGCTCGCGCGATATTCTGCACAAGACCGAAGTCGGTGGCGTTGCGCTCGACTTGCATGACCGCGATGCAGTTGAAGCGGCCGCCGAGGCGCTCACCGCCTCGGCCCGTGCCGCGCAGGCTTCCGCCCGGATCGACGGCTTTCTCGTCCAGAAGATGGTCGCCGGCATCGAGGCGATCGTCGGCGCGCACAACGACCCGCTTTACGGGCCGCTGCTGCTCGTCGGCTCAGGTGGCGTGCTGGTCGAGCTTGTCGAGGACGCAGCGTTGCGCCTGCTTCCAGTAGCCGCCGAGGAGGTGGGTGCGATGATCGATGGCCTGAAATTGGCGCTCCGCCTCGCCGGCTTTCGCGGCGGGCCCGCCGCTGATCGCGCGGCGCTCGAAGCCGCCGCACTCGCGCTCGGCCGGTTCTTCCTGGATCATCGCGCCAGGATCAAGGAAATCGAGATCAATCCGCTGATCGTGCGAGCCGACGAGCGCTCCACCGCATTGAAACCGGTCACAGCGGGCGCGATCGCCGTCGACGTGCGGGTAATATGGCAGGAGGGCACGGAGGAAGCATAGAGCAATGGATTTCGAATTGCCGGAAGAGCTGCGGATCCTCAAAGCCACCTTGCGGCGCTTCGTCGATAACGAGCTGATCCCGATCGAGCGGCAGTCGACCGACGGCGAACAGATCAAGCCGGAATATCTCAAACGCTTCGAAGCGCGCGCGAGAGAGCTCGGCATCTGGCAGCTCGACGTACCGACCGAATACGGCGGCGGCGGCATGTCGGTCCTTGCCCGCACCGTGGTATGGGAAGAGCTCTCGCGCACCATCGCCATACCAGCGCGCGGGGACGGCATTACCGGTCCGTCCGCGCGCGGGATTCTCTACTCGCTGCAGGGCGAGATGAAGGAGAAGTACCTGCTGCCGCTGCTGCGCGGCGAGAAGAAGGCTTGCTTCGCGCAAACCGAGCCCGATGCCGGCTCCGATCCCGGCAGCATGCGCACCACCGCCGTGCGCGACGGCGACCACTACGTGATCAATGGCGTCAAGCGCTTCATCACCGGCGCCGGCGACGCCGATTTCATGCAGCTCATGGTCGCGACCGATCGCGCCAAAGGCTCGCGCGGCGGCATCTCCTGCTTCATCGTGGATATGGATACGCCGGGCGTGAAGCTCGGCGCGTGCTACGAAACCATGATGGGCGACAAGCCCTGGGAAATCGTGCTCGAGAACGTGCGCGTGCCCGCGAGCCACCGCGTCGGCGTGGAAGGCGAAGGGATGCGGTACGGCCAACAGTGGCTCAATATCGGCCGCCTCAAGCATGGGGCGCATGCGCTCGGGGTGGCCGAGCGCTGCCTGGAAATGGCGACGTCCTATGCCAAGCAGCGTTCGACCTTCGGCCGTCCGCTCGCCGAACGCCAGGCGGTGCAGTGGATGCTCGCCGACATGTTCATCGAATTGCAGGCCGCGCGGCTGCTCGTCTACAAGACGGCGGCGCGCCTCGATCAAGGCGAAGAGGCGCGCGAGGAGTCCTACGTGGCCAAATATTACGCTGACGAAATGGCGTTCAAAGCCGCCGATTCGTGCATGCAGATTCACGGCGGCATTGCGCTCACCACCGATCTCCCAATTGAGAAGATCTGGCGCCAGCAGCGCAGCTTCCGCATTACCGAGGGTGCGAGCGAGGTCATGAAAATGGTCATCGCCCGCCACGTGCTCAAGCGCTACGGTTGACGCAGTCATGATCGAGCAAGCGCGGAGCGTGCAAAGAATCCGCGTCCGTCTCGGCTTTGTCGCCGCTTTCGCGAGCAAGCTGCGCAGATGAGAATCGCGTAGCATGAGTACCGCGCGTTATCGACTCGGCGTTGATGTGGGCGGCACCCACACCGATCTGGTTCTGCTCGATACGACAACGGGCGAGCTTTCGGTCGAGAAGGTCGCGAGCACGCCGAATAATCCCGCGCTAGGCGTGCTCGAAGGCATCGCCAACTTCGTTGCCAAA
Organism: Xanthobacteraceae bacterium; assembly: GCA_045811545.1. Taxonomy (GTDB): domain Bacteria; phylum Pseudomonadota; class Alphaproteobacteria; order Rhizobiales; family Xanthobacteraceae; genus VAZQ01. Next base: position 17,279 of record JBJMTU010000363.1, read on the forward strand.
GGCATCCCGCCGTCGCAGATCGGTTTTTTCGCTCACGGCACCACCATCACCACCAATGCCCTGTTGGAGATGCGCGGCGCCAAGGTCGGTTTGCTCATCACCAAGGGCTATCGCGCGGTGCAGGAAGTTCAGAACCAAGCGCGCGACGGCAACCTGTTCGATTATTTTTATGCCAAGCCCGCTCCCATCGCGCCGCAGCGCCTCACCAAGGAAATTCCCGAGCGCTGCGACTATGCCGGGCGCGTGTTGCGACCGCTCGATAAAGATGCCGTTCGTCGCGCCGCGCGCGAGCTCAGGGAAGCCGGCGTCGAGTCGATCGCCGTCTGTTATCTATTCTCGTTCTCGAATCCGATGCACGAGCGGGAAACGCGCGCGCTGATCCGCGAGGAATTTCCCGACGTGCACGTCTCGCTGTCGAGCGAGGTGCTGCCGCGCATTCGCGAATGGCCACGCCTCTCGACGACCCTACTGAATGCCTATCTCGAACCGGTGATCGTCCACTATGTGGATCACCTCAATCGAGGATTGGACGCGGCGGGCCTGCGCACACAGCAGCGCTTCCTGATGCAATCGAACGGCGGCGTCATGCCGTTTTCGGCAGCGATTGCGGGCGGCCGCACCGTGCAGACGCTCTTCTCCGGCCCCGCCGCGGGAGCGCAAGCGAGTGCCTATCTCGCGCGCGAGGAGGCGCGGCGCGGCCTCGTCACCCTCGATATGGGCGGTACCAGCGCCGACATCGCCTTCATCGAAGGCGGCGCGGCGCTCGAAGTCACCGAAGGCGTGATTGCGCGACGGCAGGTCGACGTGCCCGCGCTCGACATGGTGACTATTTCCGCCGGCGGCGGCTCGATTGCTTGGATCGACGGCGGCGGCTTCCTCAATGTCGGTCCGCAGAGCGCCGGTGCTGATCCCGGACCGGCCTGCTACGGACGCGGCGGTCTGCGCCCGACCGTCACCGATGCCGACCTCGTGTGCGGGTATCTCAACCCGGACTATTTCCTCGGCGGCGCGCAGAGGCTCGACCCTGCGGCAGCGCGCGCAGCGCTGGAGACGCATGTCGGTGGTCGCTTGAAGATGGACGTGACCGCGGCCGCCGCCGGCATTCAGCGCATCGTCGACATGCGCATGGCGGACGAGGTGCGCGTTTTCGCGGCCAAGCGCGGCGTCGATCTCTCGAGCTTCACGCTGTTGCCGTTCGGCGGCGCCGGCGCGGTGCACGCCGCGGCGGTTGCCGAAGAGCTCGGCATGCGGCGGATTCTGGTGCCGCCGCGCCCAGGCGCATTCTCGGCGCTCGGCCTGCTCTGCACCGACGTGGTGCACGATTACATCCGCTCCGAACTGCGCACGTTCGCCGAGGTTACCCCCGAGCATGCCGAAGCCGTCTTCCGGCAATTGGAAGATGCGGCCCGCGCGGAGCTCGCCGCCGAGGGCATGAACCCCGCCAATGCGGGGTTCGTGCCCGAGCTTGACCTGCGCTACACCGGCCAAGGCTACGAGCTACGCACCTCGCTCGAAGG
>JBJMTU010000364.1:0-4887 GCA_045811545.1 Xanthobacteraceae bacterium
CTTTTCCCACGGCTGCAACGTGACCGCAATGGCAATCGACTTCTTGCCGGGCTCTATGCCCGCGCCCTCGTAAACGTCGAACACCGCGACATTGGTGATGAGCTTGCGATCGACGCTTTGCGTCGCGCGCAATACGTCGGCCGCGTTGACCGAGCGGTCGACCACGAAGGCGAAATCGCGCTCCACCGGTTGGAACGGGGAAAGCTCCAAGACCGGCCGTGCGCGGGTTGCCTTCGCCCTCGGCTCCGGGATTTTGTCCAGGATCACCTCGAAGGCGACCAGTGGACCTTCGGCGTCGAGCGCTTCGAGTGCGCGTGGGTGCAGCTCGCCGAAATGCCCGAGCACGTTCTGCGGGCCGATCTGGATCGTCCCGGAGCGTCCCGGATGAAACCACGGCGGCCCACCCGGCACGACCTGCAGCGCCGGCGCCGGCGCGCCAGCGGCGGCGAGCACCGCGAGCGCGTCGGCCTTGGCGTCGAACGCGTCGACCTCGCCGGTCGCGGCCGACCAATGCCGGCCGATGCCGTTTGCTTTGGCGAGCGCGCGGCGCACGCCGCTGGCGGCGGTGAGTTGATCCTGCGGGCGATCGCCGCGGAAGACCTGTCCGACCTCGAACAACGCCGCGTTGGGAAAACCGCGGTCGGCGTTGTTCTGCGCGGCAGCAACGAGCCCCGGGATCAGGCTCGGCCGCATGTCGGAGAGGTCCGACGCGATGGGATTGGCGAGCGCTAGCTCGGGTTTTCCGCCGCCGAACAACTCGGCCTGCCGCTTTGCCACGAACGACCAGATGACGGCCTCGAGCATGCCGCGCGCAGCGAGCGCGCGTTGGGCTTTGCGGGTGCGCAACTGCATCGGCGTGAGCACCGGCTTGCGCGGAGCCTCGCCGCGGTCGAAAGGCGTCGCCGGAATGCGGTCGACGCCGAGAATGCGCACGATCTCCTCGACCAGATCGGCCTTGCCCTCGACATCGCCCCGCCACGACGGCACGCTGACTTTCAGGCTTTTGCCGCCGCCGGCCACCGCGAATCCGAGGCGGTCGAGCACGCGCTCAATCTCGCGCGTCTCACCGTGCAGGCCGGTGAGCCGCGGCAGTTCGGCGGGCGGAAAATCGATGACACGCTCCGGCACATCCGCCGTCCCCGCGACCGTGACTTCCGAGGGTTTGCCGCCGCACAGGTCGAGCACCATGCCGGTCGCAAGCTCGAGCCCCGGCAGCATGAAGGCGGGATCGACTCCGCGCTCGAAACGGTAGCGTGCATCCGATTGGACGCCGAGCTTGCGGCCGGTCTGCGCGACGTTCATGGGGTCCCACAGCGCGGACTCGATCAGCACGTCGGTCGTGGCTTCCGAACACCCGGTGCTCTCGCCCCCCATGATGCCGGCCAGCGATTCGACGCCGCGATCGTCGGCAATGACGCACATGCTCGAATCGAGGTCGTAGCGCTTGCCGTCGAGCGCGAGCAGGCTCTCACCCTCGCGCGCGCGTCGAACCGTCAGATTGCCGTGCACTTTCGCCGCGTCGAACACGTGCAGCGGCCGGCCGCGATCGTAAGTGATGAAATTGGTGATATCGACCAGCGCATTGATAGGGCGCAGACCGATCGCGGCCAGCCGGCGTTGCAGCCATGGCGGGGACGGGCCGTTCTTCACGCCGCGCACGAGCCGCAGGGCAAAAGCTGGACACAGCGGTGGCGTCGAGCCGAAGTCGAGCGTCACCTTCACCGGGCATGGGTAATCCGCTCTCACCGGCCGGACGCTTTTGTCCCGCAGCTTGCCCATGTCGGCGGCGGCGAGATCGCGCGCAATGCCATTGACGCCGGCGCAGTCGCCGCGGTTGGGGGTGAGATTGATCTCGATCACGGGATCGTCGAGCCCGGCCCACTGTGCGTAATTTGCTCCGACCGGCGCATCGGCGGGAAGCTCGATGATGCCTTCGTGGTCGTCGGAGATCTGAAGCTCGAACTCGGACACCAGCATCCCGCGGCTTTCGACGCCGCGGATCTTGCCGATGCCCAGCGTCATGTTCTTGCCCGGGATGAAGGCCCCGGGCGGCACGAACACCCCCTTCATGCCGGCGCGCGCGTTGGGCGCGCCGCAGACGACCTGCACCGGATCGCCCGATCCGGGATCCACCGTGCACACGCGCAGGCGGTCCGCGTTTGGATGCTGTTCGGCCGAGATCACGCGGGCGATGGTGAACGGCGCGAGCATCTTGCCGCGCTCGGCGACGCTCTCGACTTCAAGTCCGATCATGGTGAGCCGGTCCACAATGGCTGCCAGCGGCGCCTCGGTGTCGAGGTGCTCCTTCAGCCAAGCGAGGGTCAATTTCATCATTATGCGGACCCGGGACCTATCTTTCCCCTGTGCGCCGGGGAGGCTCAGCAAGCATGAATGAGGGACTGTTGTTTCGAGCGGCAATCGAGAGCAATTGACTTATAACGATCATCTGCAGCGGGCGCGATCAGCCGCTCAATCCTCCGGCCAGCGTGGGAAAGTCGAGCGGACGAAAACCGTAATGGGAGAGCCAGCGCGCGTCGGCCTCGAAAAATGCGCGTAAATCCGGCATGCCATATTTGAGCATGGCGATGCGATCGATCCCCAGACCCCAGGCGAAGCCTTGGTACTCGTCCGGATCGAGCCCGCAATTGCGCAGCACGTTCGGATGCACCATGCCGCAGCCGAGAATCTCCATCCAGTCGTCGCCCTCGCCAAACCTGACCTCGCCTTTGTCGCGCCGGCACTGGATGTCGACCTCAAGCGAGGGCTCGGTGAATGGAAAGAACGACGGGCGGAAGCGCATCTTGACCTGATCCACCTCGAAGAACGCCTTGCAGAACTCCTGCAGTATCCATTTCAAATGGCCGAGGTGTGAGCTCTTGTCGATGACGAGCCCCTCGACCTGATGGAACATCGGTGTGTGGGTCTGATCGCTGTCGCTGCGGTAGGTGCGGCCGGGGATAATGACGCGGATCGGCGGCTTTTGCGCCAGCATCGTCCTGATCTGCACCGGCGACGTATGCGTGCGCAGCAGGAGCTGGGAGCCGTCCGGCTTCGCATTGAAATAGAACGTGTCTTGCATCTGCCGCGATGGATGGCCTTCGGGGAAGTTGAGCTTGGTGAAGTTGTATTCGTCGGTCTCGATGTCGGGCCCTTCCGCGATGGCGAAGCCCATGTCGGCGAAGATCGCGGTCAGTTCGTCTACGACCTGGCTGATGGGATGGATGCGTCCGACCTCAGCCGGCGGTTCGCGCACCGGCAGTGTGACGTCCACGGTCTCGGTATTGAGCCGCTGATCGAGCGCGAGTTCCCTCAGCGCGTCCCTACGCGCGGCGATCGCGGCGACAATGCGGTCCTTCAGACCGTTGATGAGCGGCCCCTGCTGCTTGCGCTCGTCCGGCGCCATCGTGCCGAGCGCCCGCAACAGCGCAGTGATCGAGCCGTTGCGACCCAGCGCCGCAACCCGCACCCCTTCCAGCTCCGCCTCATCGCTTGCATTTGCGGCGGCGGCGAGCAGTTCGCTCTCGATCGCGCGAAGGTCGGTCATCGGTCTCCTCAACTGCGCCAGCGCAATGTCTTGGGTTCGAGCGGGTTGACGAACACGCGCCCTTCTCCCTGCGCCGCGATCCATTCATCCTTCACGCGCATCCACCAGCGCGCTTGGGTATCGGCATCATTAATGAGCATCAACCTCGGTCGGTGCAAAAGGCCCTCGCGTTGCTTGACCACCACTTGGCGATCCTGATCGAGAAACGTGTGCATGAACGGTTTGAGCAGCGGCGCGAGCGGTGCCACCCAGCCGGGCGAAGCCCAGAAGATCTGGTGGACTTCGGTCGCCTCGTCGGTGATCGGCGTGATCGCGGTCAGCCCGACGACGGCGTGGCGGTCGCCATGCACCTCCTCGATGCGCAGTCCGGGAAGCTTGTAGGAGATCTCGGTTTCGACATGACGCCCGAGCAGCTTGTAGACCAGGTTCTGCGGCGGCAATGGATGGCGCACCATTCGCCAGCCGAGCTCGATCGGCTCGAAGTGCTTTTCCTTGGGCCGCAGCTTCGTTGGCTGATGCTTGAACCACCACGACGTGTGTACGAACCCGGCATGCGTCGGATCCATGAGACCGAATGCGGCGTGGTCGGTCGAGCAGGGGAATGGCAGCATGATCGCGGCCGCAGGCGCCCTGTCATCGGAAAAGATCGGCATGCGCGGTGGCTCTGCCGGCGGCATCGCTTCGTTCGCCGCCGGGAAATAGACCCATACCAGGCCCTGCCGCTCGATGCAGGCATACGCGCCGCAGCGGATCTTGCCGAGATCCATCTCCTGGCCTTCCCGCAGCGAGGGGATCTCGACGCAGGCGCCGCTCATGTCGAAACGCCAGCCGTGATAGCAGCACCTGATCGTCTCGCCGTCGAAGCGACCGTAATGCAGGGGGATGCCGCGGTGCGGGCAAATGTCGCGCAGCGCAAACACGCGTCCGTCGCGGCCCCGGCCGATGAGCAGCGGCTCGCCGAGCAGCGTCTTGTGCACGAGCCGACCCGGTCGCACGTCCGTGCCCACAAGCGCGACGTACCAAAAGCCGCGCAGAAGTTGGGCTTTGAGATCGTGCATGGTCTCGTCCCCGGGAGTCCGCCCGGTCGTTACGCCGGCATGAACGGCAGGTCGGTATCGCCTGGCTTGCCGCCCGCCTGCGTCAGCATGCAATGCGCCTGGCCGCGATGATGCGTTTGGTGATTGAACATATGCGTGACCAAGACCCATTTCGGCTTGCGCAGGTGCGCCTTCATCGCGCCGGAGTAATAGGCGAGATCGCCGGCGAGAGATGCCGCGTCGAGCCGGTCCGCCCATTCGATCACGACCGCGTCGAAGGCTTTGCGCTCGCGCTTCAACTCGTCC
>JBJMTU010000365.1:0-3763 GCA_045811545.1 Xanthobacteraceae bacterium
CGGCGGCACGGTCGTGCACATCAATTCCGGCGTGGCGGGGCTGATGGCGTGCCTCCTCCTCGGCAAGCGCAAAGACACCGGCCCCAACCACAACATGGTGCTCACATTCATCGGCGCTTCGCTGTTGTGGGTCGGCTGGTTCGGCTTCAACGCGGGCTCGGCCGTGACCGCGGGAATGCAGGCCGGCATGGCCATGACCGTGACGCACATGGCGACGTCGGCGGCCGCATTCACCTGGATGCTGGTCGAATGGATGACGCGGGGCAAACCGACCGTCGTCGGCATCTGCACCGGCGCTATTGCCGGCCTCGTCGCCATTACCCCGGCGTCCGGTTTCGTCGGCCCCGTCGGCTCGCTGTGCATCGGGATCGCGGCCGGCATTCTCTGCTACTGGGGCTGCACCGGCTTGAAACACATGCTGGGCTACGATGACGCGCTCGACGCCTTTGGCGTCCATGCCGTCGGGGGCATTGTCGGTGCGTTGCTCACCGGCGTGTTCGCGGTCGAGCAATACGGCGGCACCGCCGGCCTGCTCGAGGGCAATCCGGGACAGTTCCTCAACCAAGTCTATGGCGTCGTCATCGTGTTCGTCTACGACGCCATCGTGTCGCTGATCATCCTCAAAGTCGTCGACATCTTCGTCGGCCTGCGCGTCAGCGATGAGGTGGAGCGCGAGGGTCTCGATCTCGCGCTGCATGGCGAGACCGTCCATTGACGAGATACGGTTAGGGCGGAGACCCGGCACCGCCCTTGCCGTCGAGGGGTCCCAGCGCAAGCTGGGACCCCTCACTTTTTCTCTCGACAGACGAGCCAAAGCGCGAGGCAGAGCCGAGCACTGCACGGCCTTTCGCACCATCTGCTATGCACGCGGCCACCGATGGTTAATCGCGCCTTAACCCCGCCGCACCTATGGTAGGACAACCCTTGTGCGGCGGATGTTGGCGCCGCTTTGTCGATGTTCATGACCGCCGCCGAACGCGTTCCTCCTCCCTCGCCTAGCCGGCCGGACATCGGCCGTTCCCCGTTCGTGCGGCTGCGCGAGCTTCTGGGCAACGTCGAGCCCGGCAAAGCCCCGATCAGCCTCGCCGTGGGCGAACCACAGCACGGCGTGCCGGCATTCGTCGGCGCGGTCCTGGCCGCCCATATCGACGAGTTTGGCCGATATCCCATGAACAAGGGCCTCGACGCCTTTTGCGAGGCGGCCGCAGCGTGGCTCGGGCGGCGCTTTGCCCTGCCGCGGTCGATCGATCCGGCCCATGAAATTTTGGTGCTCAACGGATCGCGGGAAGGACTGTTTCTCGCGGCAATCGCGGCGGCGCGCTGGGTTACCGGCCGCCGGGGCCGCCCCGCAATGCTCATCCCCAATCCTTTTTACGCCGCCTACGCCGCGGGCGCGGTCGCGGCGAATTGCGAGCCGGTGTACCTGCCGGCCACGGCGGCGACCGGCTTTCTTCCCGATCTCGATGCGCTCTCGGAGGACGTTCTCGCCCGCACCGTTGCTTTCTTCATCGCTTCGCCTGCCAACCCACAGGGGGCGGTAGCCGACCTCAACTACCTTGCGCGCGTGGTCGCTCTCGCCCGGCGGTTTGGATTCCTGGTGTTCAGCGACGAATGTTATTCCGAGATCTACACGCGACATCCGCCCGCCGGCATGCTCGAAGCCGCCGGCCCCGATTTTGCAAACGTGATCGAATTCCAGTCGTTGTCCAAGCGCTCGAACCTCCCGGGACTACGCATCGGTTTCGCCGCGGGTGATCGAAAATTCCTCGCGCGCTTCCTGGAGCTGCGCAACGTCTCGGCACCACAAGTCCCACTCCCGGCGCAGCACGTCGCTATCGCCGCCTATGGCGATGAGGCGCATGTCGAAGAAAACCGGCGACTCTATGCGCAGAAGTACGATCTCGCCGATGACATCATTGGCGATCGCTACGGTTACCGGCGGCCGGGAGGCGGATTCTTTCTCTGGCTCGACGTTTCGGCGCAAGGCGGCGATGAAGCGGTCGCGCTCAGGCTCTGGCGCGAGGCGGGGCTGCGCGTGGTGCCGGGCCGCTATCTCGCACGCGAGCAGACCGACGGCTCGAATCCCGGGCTGGGCTACATTCGCGTCGCCATGGTGCAGGATCGGGAGACGACGGCGGAGGCGCTCCAGCGTCTCGTGGCGGTGCTGGGCTGAAGGACCATCATGGCGGCCATCGACCGGGGCCTCGAGACTCTCAATTTTCTTCCCGACAGCATGCGTGAGGCGCTGCGCCGGCGCCTGCGCGAGCTCGGCGGCTTCGGCCTTATCGTGCTGGCCACGCTGCTTGCGCTCGCGCTTGCGACCTGGTCGGTACAGGATCCCTCACTAAGCCACGCCACCAATGCACCGGTACGCAACCTACTCGGCGCACCCGGCGCCATCGTTGCCGATCTGCTGATGCAGGTTTTCGGGGTGGCTGCGCTCGCGTTTATTTTGCCGATCGCCATTTGGGGCTGGCGGCTCGTCACTCACCGGCCCTTGCGGCACGAGCGCCTGCGTCTGCTGTTCTGGATTTTCGGCGTGGTGCTCAGTGCCGGCTGCGCTGCCGCGCTGCCGCGCAGCCCCGCGTGGCCGCTACCGGTTGGGCTCGGCGGCGTGATCGGGGATTGGGTGCTGCGGCTGCCGGCGCTGCTCGCGGGCGGAACGCTTGCAGGACCGCTGCGCGTCGCGGTCGCGGTCGCAGCGGGCGCAGGAACGCTCCTGTGTTTCGCGGTCGTCGCCGGATTTGGATGGACGAGCAATGATCGCAACGCAGACGTTGCCGCCGAGGACGATGAAGCGCCGGCGTCCATCTCGCTCGGCTGGATAACGCATGGTTTTCTCAGCCTGAAAGCGCGTCTCGCGCGCGCACTCACGCGACGGCCGCCGACACCCGCACCAGCCCGCCGCGAGGCACCTGCGCCTGGCCGTATCGAACCGCGCTTCGAGGCAGGTGACGCCGCGCCATCGAAGCTCGCTGCGGAGATGGAGGATGAGGACGACAACGCAGCCCGCGTTACCTCGCGCAAGCCCAGAGCAACCCCGCGAGCGCCACGAAGGTCGAGCGGCGGCTATGTGCTGCCCTCGCTCGAACTCCTTGCTGCACCGAAGACGGTCGGACGCGCGATGCTAAGTGTCGACGCGCTGCAGGCGAACGCCACCGCGCTCGAGGGCGTCCTCGCCGACTTCGGCGTGCGCGGCGAGATCATCAATGCCCGGCCCGGTCCGGTGGTCACCCTCTACGAGCTCGAGCCCGCGCCCGGAATCAAATCATCGCGGGTGATCGGGCTCGCCGACGACATCGCCCGCTCCATGAGCGCGCTCTCAGCGCGCGTCGCGGTGGTTGCCGGACGCAACGTCATCGGTATCGAGCTGCCGAACCCGACGCGCGAGAAGGTCTATTTGCGGGAACAGCTCGCCAGCCGCGACTACATCGACAGCAGCGCGAAGCTGCCGCTCTGTCTCGGCAAGACCATCGGCGGCGAGCCGGTGATCGTCGATCTCGCGCGCATGCCGCATTTGTTGATCGCCGGCACCACCGGCTCCGGCAAGTCGGTCGCCATCAACACCATGATCCTCAGCCTGCTCTATCGCCTGCGGCCCGAGCAGTGCCGGCTGATCATGGTCGATCCGAAAATGCTCGAGCTCTCCGTCTATGACGGCATCCCGCATTTGCTCACCCCGGTCGTCACCGATCCGAAGAAAGCCGTGGTTGCGCTCAAATGGGCGGTGCGCGAGATGGAGGAACGCTACAAAAAAATGTCC
>JBJMTU010000366.1:0-7612 GCA_045811545.1 Xanthobacteraceae bacterium
GAGCTGGCCGGTGAGAATGAGCCTGCCGCTGCCCGGAACCCGCGTCGCCTCGATGAACAGAATGTCGCCGCCGGTCGGCGTCCAGGCCAGCCCGGTGGCGACGCCCGGCACGCTCGTGCGCATGGCAACCTCGTTCTCGAACCGCCGTGGCCCGAGAATGGGAGGAAGCGCGGCGGCATCGACGCGCATACGCTCGACGCCGCCCTCGGCAACGCGCATGGCCACATGGCGGCACACCGCGCCGATCAGCCGCTCCAAATTGCGCACGCCGGCCTCGCGCGTGTAGTCGCGGATGATCGTCCGGATGGCATCCTCGGTGATCTCGCACTGGTCCGCGGTGAGCCCGTTCGCGTCGAGCTGGCGCTTGAGCAGATAGCGCCGGGCGATTTCGAGCTTCTCGTCCTCGGTGTAGCCGGGAAGCTCGATCACCTCCATGCGGTCGCGCACCGGGCCGGGAATGGTATCGAGCACGTTGGCGGTGGCGATGAACATCACCTTCGAGAGATCGAAGGCGACGCCGAGATAATTGTCGCGGAAGGTCGAGTTCTGCTCGGGGTCCAAGACTTCGAGCAGCGCCGAGGACGGATCGCCGTGGAAGCCGACGCCGAGCTTGTCGACCTCGTCGAGCATCATCACCGGGTTGCGCGTTCCGGCCTTGCGGATCGACTGGATGATGTTGCCCGGCAGCGCGCCGATATAGGTGCGCCGATGCCCTCGAATTTCCGCTTCGTCGTGCACGCCGCCGAGACTCAGGCGAACGAACTTGCGGCCGGTCGCGCGCGCGATGCTCTGCCCGAGCGAGGTCTTGCCCACGCCGGGCGGCCCGACGAAGCAGAGGATCGGGCTCTTGCCGTCGGGCTTGAGCTTGCGCACGGCGAGATATTCGAGGATGCGCCGCTTGATCTTGGGCAGCCCGTAATGGTCCTCGTCGAGGATGCGGCGCGCTTCGGCGATGTCGATGTTGTCCGTGTCGAGCTTCGACCAGGGCAGATCGATGAGCCAATCCAGGTAGGAGCGGATCATGCCGTATTCGGCGGCGGCTTCCGGCATGCGCTCGAGCCGCCTGAGCTCCTTGGTGGCCTGGTCCTTGGCCTCCTGCGGCATGCCCGCCTTCTCGATCGCCTCCCGCAGCTCGGCGATCTCCACCGATTTTTCGTCGCCCTCGCCCAACTCCTTCTGAATGTGGCGCAGCTGCTCGCGCAGGATGTGCTCGCGCTGCTGCGAGGACAGCGATTGCTGGGTCTGCTCGCCGATCTGCTTGGAGAGCTTGAGCACCTCGATGCGCTGCGCCAGCAGCGCCAGCACCTTGTCGAGCCGCTCGCGGATGTCGATCGTCTCCAGCACGTCCTGCTTTTCCGAAGGCTTGGCATCGAGGATGCCGGCGATGAAGTCGGCGAGCGCGGAGGCCGAATCCAGATTCTCGATTGTGACCGCCACTTCCGGGGGAACGTTGGCCAGCAGCTCGATCGCTTCGCGCGCGCGCGTTCGCACCAGGCCGATGCGCGCCTCGATGTCGGGCGTCATGACCTCGGCGACGCCGATCTCCTCGACGCGCACAACCAGGAATGGGAAGCCGAGCAGCTGCTCGATGACGCGGAAGCGCCGCACGCCCTGCACCACCGCGTGATGGGTGCCGTCGGGAGCGGTGACGTAGCGCAGGATCTGCGCGGCGGTGCCGACCCGGTGCAATTGCTCGACGGTCGGCTCCTCGACCGCCGGATCGATCTGCAGGATCACGCCGAGCGGGCGCTGGTTGCGCACCGCGCTCTGGGCCGCCGCGATGGAGGATTTGCGTCCGATGGTCAGCGGCAGCACGATCCCGGGAAACAGCACGAGCTGCCGCACCGGCAGCAGGATCATGCTGTCGGGCGGGAGTGGCGGATGGCCCTGATCGGCCGGTCTTGCGTCGGCTTGGTCGGCCATGGCGCGCGGCTATCCGCGTTGCGGCGTGAGGCTGAGCACGAGGCAGCCGTTCACGAGCGCGGAGTGGTCAACCTGCCAGCGCTCCCCGGGCAGGCGAATGCGGCGCTCGAAGCGGCCGTGCGGCAGTTCCATGCGATGGATCGCCGCGCCGTGCACGCATGCCGGCAGCTCGCGCACGCCGGCGACGCGCAGCACGCCCTGCTGGATCGCGATCTCGATCTCCTGCGGCTCGACGCCGGGCAGCGCTGCAACGATCGTCAGTTCCCGCTCGGTCTCGAACACATCGACCGGCGGCTCCCAATTCACCGCCGCGGCAGGCGCCAGCCCAGGCTGAAAGAACCGGCGATGCAATTGCTCCGCCCGCTCGATCATCGCGCAGGCTTCCGCCCACATCCAGCTTCTCGGATCGGCTGCGCTCATTGTACTTGCCTCTTGCAATCAGATCGTGTTGGCCAAGTCTTATATCAAGCGTCTGCGTTCGTCATCGCGCCCGGGCCGCGCAGGCCGCCGCGGCACCGCACGTTCCCGTGAAGGTGCATGCTCGCAGCCGCGACGAGGTTGAGTTTGCACGCACGGGGGAAACCGTGTACCGCAAGCCGGTTGCGAGCCGGAGCACCTTATGCCTCGTTACTACTTTCACGTCACCGACGGACGAGAAACCCTGGAAAATCCCAAAGGAATGGACTTGCCGGGCAACGCCGCGGCGCGGGAGGAGGCGGTGGTGCTCGCCAACGAGCTCAGACACGGCAAAGCCAAGCCGGGCCGCAGTTGGCAAGGATGGTTCGTCACCATCAAGGACCAACATGGGCACCAGGTCGATTCCGTACCGATCGCCGACATGCTGGACGAATAGGAAGTAGAGCTCGCGCTAACGCGCGCTCTTGCCCCGCATCGCGCGAAAATACGCCCACTCGTCCACCACCCGGCCGTCGGGCAGCCGGCACACGCCGTATTGGCCGCGCGGACCGTTGCGAATCTCGCTCTTGCCGCCGCTCTTTGCGCAGAACACCGATGCCGGATTTGCCAGCGCCCATGCATGCTTCGGGCTCGTGATCAGCATGGCAACAAAGAGCAAGGCGATCACCCGCAGCATGTTGTCCTCCGTTCGAGGCATCTTGTCCTCCGTTCGAGGCATCGACATCCTAGCACTTGGAGGAGAAACAACAGTGGCCAACGCGTTGAGACCGAGCAAGGATCACGGCGGCGATCGAGACGCGCCGTTGCAGTTACCGACAGCCTGACGCGGGCAAACGTCAGCAATCGCGGCAGATGCGCAGTTTCCTGCGGAGTTCCTCGTCCTCGGGGGATCTGACCCCGTAATTGTCCTGGATCCCCGGCGGCAGATCTTTCGCCTTGGGTTGGCGATGACCGACCGGCGCCTCCCTGGTTGTTTGTCCCGGGTTGTTGTCTCCTTGTCCCGTTGTTTGCGGACTGCCGCTGGCAGGCGGTGACGGCTGATTCGGATTGTTCTGCGCTACCGCGACAGGACACACCACGACTACTGCAAGAAGGGCATAAGCCACCACGACTCCACGCATGGCACACCTCTCGAGCTTGGCGTCAATGACGCTTGAAATACTGAACGGCACGTTCGTGTTTCTCGGCCGCCGCGCGCGCCTTGAACGTGCCGAGATTGCGGCGCCGGCCGGTCTTCGGATTGATCTTGCGCGAATAGAGCCGGTAGCCGCCGGACTTGAGCTTGCGGATCATCGCCGCCTCCTCGCCGCCAGCGCTTGGCGGATATTGCGTTTCGCCGCCCGTTCTTGCGCTGTCGTTGCCATCGTGCGGCCTCCTTCGATGGTCTCGACGCGGGTCAACCACGGGGAGCCGACGAAAGTTCCAGCACGTCTCGAGATGCTGCGGCAGGTCCTTCAGATAAGCGCGCCGGCGGTTGGAGCAATTTCCGTCAAACGGCCGCAAGAGTGGCCAAGCTTAAGCCGAGGTGTTCTGGAACATAAAAGACTGCCACAAATTTTCCGAAACGACGGGATGAGTACCTTCACCACCAACGGCGCAGGCCCATGCCTCAATCGGAACAATTTGAAATCCTGATCCTTGGGAGCGGAAAGAGCGGCAAGTTGCTGGCTTGGCACATGGCACAAGCGGGACGGCGGACTGCCGTGGTCGAGCGTCAGTGGATCGGCGGCTCCTGCCCCAACGTCGCCTGCCTCCCCAGCAAAAACGAGATTTGGAGCGCGAGGGTCGCGCATCTGGCCCGCCAGGGCGCGCGCTTCGGCATCGTAACTGGCAACCTCACCACCGATATGCGGACCGTTCGCCAGCGCAAGCGCGACATGGTCAACCGGGAGATCGCGGCGCATCTGCAGAATTACAAAGCAACCGGCGCCGAATTGATCATGGGCACGGGCCGCTTTGTGGCGCCGAAAACGCTGGAGGTGCAGCTCAATGATGGCGGGACGCGCCTTTTGTCCGGCGATCGCCTTTTCCTCAACATTGGAACGCACGCAGCAATCCCGCCTATTCCCGGTCTCGAGTCTGCCCGGCCGCTCACGCATGTCGAGGCGCTCGAGCTCGATTATCTGCCGGCACATCTCATCGTCCTCGGGGGCGGCTATGTCGGCCTCGAAATGGCGCAGGCTTACCGTCGTTTCGGCAGCCGTGTGACCGTCATCGAGACCGGGCCTCAGTTGATGAGCCGAGAGGATCCCGACGTCGCACATGAGATGCAGCGGATCCTCAGCGACGAAGGCATCCAGTTTCTGCTCCCGGCCCAGGTCCTCGACGTTTATGGGCGGTCTGGGGAGGAAGTATGGGTTACGGTACGCACGCCATCCGGCGAGCAAGAGCTCGAGGGCAGCGACATTCTGGTCGCAGCCGGGCGCATTCCAAACACGAAGGAGATCGGGCTCGAGGCGGTCGGAGTCGAGTTGGATGCTCGCGGATATATCCGCGTCAATGAGCGCCTGGAGACCACTGCGCCCGACGTCTGGGCCATGGGGGACTGCGCCGGCAGTCCGCAGTTCACGCACGTTGCCGGCGATGACTTTCGCATCGTCCGGGACAACCTGGCCGGAGGAAAAAGCAGCACGCGCGATCGGCTCGTGCCCTATTGCATGTTCACCGACCCGCCACTCGCGCATGTGGGACTGAGCGAACGGGAGGCGCAACGCGACGGCGTCGCGGTGCGGGTGGCCAAACTACCGATGACCGCGGTACTGCGCACAGAGGCAACGGACGAAACACAAGGCTTCATGAAGGCTCTTGTCGGTAGAGATGATGACCGCATTCTCGGCTTCACCATGATTGGCGCGGAGGCGGGAGAGGTCATGGCGGCGGTGCAAACCGCAATGCTGGCGAACCTGCCGTATCAGAAGCTCCGCGACGCCATCCTCGCGCATCCGACAATGGCGGAGGGACTCGGCTCGCTGTTTGAAAATGTTCCGCCTCGATCTCCTTCCGCCAAGCTGCGCCGGCCGCTCGCCGCAACCGCGTAGCCCGCCCCGTTAAGGTCGCGCCAGCTAAGCAAACCAGTCAATGATGGAAGGGAGCGGGCTGGAAGAGGGGAGAATGAGCGGCGCCACTACCGCCGAAGCACAACAGCGCAGGCCTTGCGCTCCTCCCAGCCCTTGCGCTCCAAATCGGGCACGTCATCCTCGGCCTGGGGAAATCCAAGACACAAGTAAGCGATGAACTTCCAATGCGATGGGACTTCGAGGATGGCGGCAACCGACGCAGGCTCGAGGATCGATACCCATCCCACGCCGATGCCCTCGGCGCGCGCCGCGAGCCAAATCGTGTGAACGGCGGTCACCGCCGAATACTCGATCATCTCCGGCATGGTGTGACGCCCCAGCCCATGCCCTTGCGCGGTCGAACGATCGGCGAACACCGCCAGGTGACAGGGCGCATCCTCCAACCCGGCAAGCTTGAGCCGGGCATAGGCGGCGGTTCGTTCAGAGCTTTGCGCGGCCAGAGCGTCGGCGTTGCAGCGTTCGAAATTATCGCGAACGGCTGCGCGGCGGACCGGATCGTCGACCACCACAAACCGCCAAGGCTGACTCAAGCCCACCGAAGGCGCCAGGCACGCCAGACGGATCAGACGCTCCAATGTCCCGGCCGGCAGCGGATCGCGCCGAAAACATCGAACATCCCGCCGCCACACGAGCAGGTCGCGTAAACGCGCGCGGAAGGCGTCGTCGAAGTCGGTTGGTCTTGTGTCCGCGCTGAGATCTTGAATGTCCGCCCTCATGCTCCAGTCCTCGATGCCGTGACCAGTTCAGCTAATTCTGACGCGTCATTCCGCGGCGCGGGCAGCGCAGGCAAGTGTACGCAGCCTGCGCAAGCTTGGCTGCGTGTGCCCGCGAACCCCGGAATGACGAACTCAAAGGGTCGGCATCATCCGCGGGCATTGGCCGCCGCAACCAACAGGATCGTCATTTCGCCGATTTGCTCCAGCGCGCCCAGGACATCGCCGGTCTGCCCGCCGATCTGCCGCATGCACAACCACCGCAGGAATGCGAACTCGGCCGCCATGAGCACGATGGCAAAAACGCCCGCCGCCCGCCCAAGCCCGATGCCGAGCGCGACGACACCGATGATCAGTGCGGCAATTGCGCTGGCGCGCGGCGGCGTGCCGACGCCGACCGAAAGACCATCGGCTCTCGCCGGCGGAACGAGCCGCATGAAGAGCGCCATGTGGGAACGGGCCGCCATATGCGTCGCAACGAGAACCGGAGCAGCGAGTGCGGGGTCGGCAATGGCGGCGAGCGCGCCTGTTCGCAACAGCAACGACATGAACAATGCGCAAACGCCATACGTGCCGATCCTGCTGTCGCGCATGATCTCGAGCTTGCGCTCGCGCGTCCCTCCTCCGAATGAATCCGCCACATCCGCCAGTCCATCCTCATGCAGGCATCCGGTGGCGACGAGACTCGCCGCGATCGTCAAAGCGGCAGCGACGAGCGGCGGCAGACCAGTCCCGCGCGCGAGCCAATAAACCACGGCTGCAATCAGCCCGACGACCGCGCCCGCGACAGGCAAGGCCCAACTCGCGCGCGCGATGTCCGCGCCGGTGATCGCGACAGCGCGGGGCAGCGGCAGCCGTGTCGAGAAAAGCAGGGCGGCCGCGACATCCGCCGCAAGTTGCCGGGGCGAAATGACCGCAGACGGCGCGTGTCTCTGCATGAGGCCCTCTTCGCCGCCCTTTTCGTCGAGCGGACGGTATTGCGCGTCACGACAACTCAGCGCAACTTTAGCAGCAGGTCCCCGATCACAACAGGAGCGGCGTCTCGCCTGCTCAGCGAAGGGCGATCATGACCGCGCGCCTACCGCCCGCCGACGCTAGCGGATCGCTCCTCTTCTCCTCGCTTAATGATCTGCGCGCGGCATGTCTGGACTTGCCGGCCGGAGATGCCAAAGCTGCGGCGGCGGCAGCCGAGCGTCAGAGCCAGCTCACCAAGCCACCCGGCAGCCTGGGGCGGCTCGAAGACATCGTCGTGTGGCTTGCGCGGTGGCAGCAACGCAGCATGCCGCGCCTCGAGCGGGTGGAAATTCTCGTGTTTGCGGGCAACCACGGGGTGACGAAGCAGGGCGTATCCGCCTATCCCGCCGAGGTCACCGCCCAGATGGTGGCGAATTTCTCCGCCGGCGGCGCTGCCATCAATCAGCTCGCTCGAACGGTCGGCGCCAATCTGCGCGTCGTTCCGTTCGCGCTCGAAGAACCCACGGC
>JBJMTU010000367.1:0-2907 GCA_045811545.1 Xanthobacteraceae bacterium
ACGCAGCAGGTGAAGATGAGCTTGCCGTTGATTGGCATCTTGCTCGCGATCACCGTTTCCATGGCGTGCAACATCGCCGCGAGATTTGCCTTCTGCTCGCTCGCCCCCTTGCCCATCACGCATTCGCCAGGGAGGCCATATGCCGCGCCGTCGACCACGTCGCCATCGTAGGGGTTGGGCATGGTCGCGGCCGGCTGGTTCATGGCGTTGCCGATCAGCATCAGCGATTTGTTGCTCGCTCCTGCCCTGTAGGTTGCGATCAGATTGCCCATTGGGTCGTAGCGAATGTCGCTAAAACCCATGGCGCGCAGCCGCGGCTCGATCGCCGAGGTGATGAACGCTTTGAGCAGCGGCTCGTCCTCGAGCAGCTCGGTCTGCGGGCTCGGCACCTTGACGAGCGCGACCAACAAGTCCTTCGCGCGCTGGCGCGAAATTTGCCGCTCCAGCAGCGCCTTGATGTCGTTCATCGACCTGCCCTCGGCAGCCATATGCCGACGCCGTTCTCGAGCGCGCGTCGATACAGGAAGTGGGCGAGCGCGACGTCCTGCGAAACCAGGCCGGTGGTGTGGATGAGAATTCGCTCGTCGTCGCGTTCCCGGCCTTTCTTTGCGCCCGCTACCAGCTCGTGGATCTCCGCATAGAGCCTCTCGCGCGAGAACAGGCCCGCCTCGACCGTGCGCTTGAACTCGCGCTGCAGCATGTTGAAGTCCCAGCTGTCGACAACGACCTTCTCCATCTTCGACCAGCCGGCGGGATCGAGCTCGCGGCGCGCCAGCGAGATGAAGGTCGAGCCCGGCTTGAGCCACAGCTCGCGGCTCACGACCTCGCCCGAGGTGGTGCCCCCGACGGCGATATCGGCGCCGCGCACGACCTCCTCGATCGAATCCTTGGACACCACCGCGATCCCAAGCGCCTGCGACCATTTCCGCGCGAAGGCCTCGCGTGTCTCCCGCCGGCGTGAGGTGCAACGGATCTCCTCGAATTTGTACATGGTGCAAAGGCAGCGCAACGAATTTGTCCCCATCGTGCCGACGCCGACGAGACCGAGAATTTTCGGGCGTCTGGGAGCGAGCCATTTGCAGGCGAGCGTCGCGGCCGCCGCGCTGCGGATGGCGTAGCTCCAGTGCTCGTCGACGATCGCAACCGGCTCGCCGCTATTGGGATCGGACAGCGTGATATAGCGCGTGCAGCCGAGATCGCCGACCGTGTTACGCACACCGTCGTCGTAGTAGTTGTAAAGGCGCACGCCGGTTGTGGGGATCTCCTTCAACAACGCGGACTTCACGTGCCAATGGTTGTGGAAATCGTCCGCCACGTCGAGCTTGAAGCTTGGCGGCGACGACCACACCACGCTGCCGCGGGCGTGCATGCCGTAGACCTCCTCGCAGACGCGCAGCGCATCCTCGACGCCGAGCAGGCCCAATGTCTCTTGGTAGGGGACGAACAGGACGCCTTTACTATCGGTCATAGCTCATTCAGCGCTTCACTCGTCCGCCGCCACGTCAAACTGCCGGCCAGCCGGTGCGTAGATTTCGAAAATCTCGAACGGCTCATCGCTCAGGTTGGACAGCGAATGGGTCATACCGGCGGGAATGTAGACCACATCGTTCTCGCGGATGACGTGGGTCTCTCCTTCCACCGTCAGCGCGCCCTCGCCGCGTTTGACGATGTACACGTTATCGGCGTTGGTGTGGCGGTGCCGCTTGCCGCGCGGTCCGCCCGCTCGCAGCCGGTTGAAATGGACATCGAGCTTCTCGGTGCCGAGGCCCGGATTTATCAACTTGATCTGCTCGCCGCGTCCTCCTGCCATTGGAGTGACCGCACACTCCTCCAAATGCATGATCTTGAACACGGGCGATCTCCCCTTCGGCTTTTCGCCGAAGCGCTGGCCGGCTGATGAATGGCCGTCCTTGCCGCGGCATTGGCCCCCATGCAATATCCGTGCGACCGTAATTGCCTCATCCAACCAACTCAAGCGCGCAACCGCGGAAGGATGTAAGCATGAGCCGCGCCGCCGCCATTTCCCGCGCGCGCACCTATTTCGACACCGGCGAATTCCTCGTCGACTTGCAGCGGCGGGTTGCCATCCCCAGCACGAGCCAGGAACCGGAACGCGCGAGCGAGCTGCGCCGGTATCTCGACGATGAGATGGTGCCCAGCCTCGCTCCACTCGGATTTACGTCGCGCGTTATCGACAACCCGTCGGGTCCTCCGTTTCTCGCAGCCGAGCGGAGCGAAGAGGAAGCCGCGTTCACAGTTCTGATTTACGGACACGGCGACACGGTGCGCGGCCTGGACGATCTGTGGCGGCCGGGGCTTTCGCCGTGGCGCATGACCGTGGAGGGTCAACGCATCTACGGCCGCGGCACCGCCGACAACAAGGGGCAACACAGCATCAATATCGCCGCCCTCGCCGCCGTGATCGCCGAGCGCGGGCGCCTCGGCTTCAACGCGAAGATTCTCATCGAGATGGGAGAGGAAGTGGGCTCCGCCGGATTGCGCGAGCTTTGCCGCGCGCACAAGGACGGTCTCCTGCGGGCGGATCTCCTGATCGCCTCCGATGGTCCGCGCGCCGCCCCTGATCGGCCGACGCTGTTTCTGGGGTCGCGCGGCGGACATCCAATCGAGCTCGTCGTCGATCTGCGCGAGGGCGCCCATCATTCCGGCAACTGGGGCGGCCTTCTCGCCAATCCCGGCATCATCCTCGCACATGCACTCGCTTGCATCACCGATGCGCGTGGGACCATTCGCGTCCCGGAATGGCGGCCCCCCTTGCCCGCCTCGGTGCGCCGCGTTCTTGCCAACGTGGAGGTCCATGGCGGCGGAAACGGTCCAACCGTCGACCCCGACTGGGGCGAAGCGGATCTCAGCCCGGCGGAACGCGTCTTCGCTTGGAACAGCTTCGAG
>JBJMTU010000368.1:0-4586 GCA_045811545.1 Xanthobacteraceae bacterium
CGGCGTCCACTCGCATGGCCAGGGCATGGAGACGACGCTCGCTCAGATCGCGCACGAGGTTACAGGCATCGACATCGGCAACATCCGAGTCGTGCTCGGCGACACCGGTACCACGCCGTACTCCACCGGGACTTATGCCTCGCGCAGCATCGTGATGGCGGGAGGCGCGGTCGCCAATGCGTGCAAGGCGCTCATCCCGCGCTTCCTCGCAATCGGTGCGCATATGATGCAGGCTGCAGTCGGCACGATGAAATATGAGAACGGGGAAATCATCGGGCCGCGAAAATCGGTCTCGCTGCGCGAGGTCGCCGAAGCCTGGTATTTGCGACCGCAGGAACTGCCGCCGGACGTTGACCTCGGCGGCCTGGAAGCCACGGTCGGCTTTCGCCCCAAACGCGACACGGGTGCGTTCAGCTACGCCTCGCACGCGGCCGCCGTAGCGGTCGACACGAAGATCGGCGCGGTCGAGATCCTCGATTACGTCATCGTCGAGGATTGCGGCACGCTGGTCAATCCGATGGTGGTCGAAGGGCAAACGCTCGGAGGAGTGGCCCAGGGCATCGGCACGGCGCTTTATGAGGAAAGCCCATTCGACCCGAATGGACAGCCGCTTGCCTCGACATTTGCCGACTATCTGCTGCCGGGACCCACCGAGATTCCCGCGATCCGCATCTACCATATGGAGACGCCCTCGCCATACACCGAGTTCGGCATCAAGGGCATGGGAGAAGGCGGCGCGATTGCCCCGCCGGCGGTGATCTTCAACGCAGTCAACGACGCGTTGCGACCGCTGGGCGTGGAACTCGCCGAGACGCCGCTGACCCCGCGCCGGCTGCTCGAAGCGATCAACCGCGCCAAGCCGTCGAATGAGCCACGAGTAAAAACCGCATGAAGGCTGCGCGCTTCGACTACATCCGTGCCGGTCATCTAGCCGAGGCATTGGCCGCCCTGGCGAACACGGACGGCGCCAAGCTTTTGGCGGGCGGACAGTCGCTCGGGCCGATGTTGAATTTGCGGCTCGTGCGACCTGCGCTCCTGGTCGACGTCTCGCGGCTCGAGGCGCTGCAACGATTGGAAGACATGGGTCGCGCCTGGCGCATCGGCGCCGGCGTGACCCACGCCCGTCTGGAGGATCTGCGGCTTCCCGGTGGCGAGATGCTGTGCGAGGTGGCGGCGGCCATCGCCTATCGTTCGGTCCGCAACCGCGGCACCATCGGCGGCAGCCTCGCTCACGCCGACCCGGCGGCGGATTGGCCAGTCGCCCTTGCCGCGCTCGGTGCGTCCGTCAATATCCGCGGTCCGACCCCGCGCAGCATGTTGGTCGAGCGCTTCATAGAAGGGGCCTTCACTACAAGGCTCGCGGGAAACGAAATCATCGAAACGATCGATGTCCCCAAGCTATCGCGCGGCGGACGGTACGGTTTCTACAAATTTTGCCGCAAGACGGGCGAGTTCGCCGAAGCGAGCGCCGCCGCGGTGTTCGATCCGGAATCCGGCGTCGCCCGCATCTTCGTCGGTTCACTGCGCGGAGTCCCCCGGCCGCTCACGTCATTGGCGCAGGAGGTGGCAAAACACGGACAGTGCGCGGCCGCGACGGAAGCCGTAGCCCAGGCACTCACGCAAGCGATTGACGATCTCGATGCGGTCGAGCGCGCCATGGCGTCAGCGGCGGTGACGCGCGCGTTGATGCGGGTGTTCGCGCCGTGATGCCGATCGCGCTGAGCGTGAACGGGCGCAAGGTCGAGGCACTGGTCGAGCCGCGCACCCATCTGGCGGATTTCCTGCGCGAGCATTGCCGCCTGACGGGAACGCATCTCGGATGCGAGCACGGTGTGTGCGGCGCCTGCACCGTGCTGATCGACGACAAGCCTGCGCGCTCCTGCATCACCTATGCGGTTCAGTGCGACGGCGGTGCAGTGCAGACGATCGAAGGCTTCGACAGCGATTCCATCATGCAAGAACTGCGCGCGGCATTTTCCCGTGAGCACGGTCTGCAATGCGGCTTCTGCACGTCCGGCATGCTGATTGCGGCACGCGACATCGTGCAACGGCTTGCGGACGCGGACGCGCGCCGGATCCGGGTCGAGCTTTCCGGCAATCTGTGCCGCTGCACGGGATATCTAGGCATCGTCAAGGCGGTGGAAAGCGTGATCGCGGCACGCGGGTCGAGACCGGTCGCGTCCGCGGCAGCCGCGCCGGCGGCTCCGCTTTATGCCTTCGTGCCGAGCGGCGAAGTCCCGCCGCCGATTGCGGCGCCCACACCCGCGCCTGAAGAGGCGCGCACGGGTTGGACGCGGTTCGAGGAAAGTTTTCTGGTGGCGAGATCGCCGGCGACGGTATGGGCGATCTTCGCGGACATTCCCGCCGTGGCCGCCTGTCTCGACGGGGCGCAGTTGACCGAGCACGACGCGAATACCGCGAAAGGAAAAATGACGATAAAGCTCGGTCCGATCCAGGCCGGCTTCTCCGGCTCCGCCGTCATCGAACGCGACGAACGGGCGCTGCGGGGGATCATTCGCGGTGCCGGCAGCGACAAAGGCACCGGCTCGCGGACCAAGGGTGAAATCGTCTATCGCCTGACGCCGGAGGCCGAGGGGCAGCAGACGCGGGTTTCCGTGACGGTCGAATACAGCCTGCAAGGCGCGCTCGCTCAATTCTCGCGTTCGGGGCTTGTCCTGGAACTCGGACGCCGCTTGGTGTCCGATTTTGCCGCCAATCTCAATGCGCGACTTGCCGGAGCGGGGACAGCGCCCGGCGCGCCGTTCAATGCCGGACGTTTCATCTGGGCTTGGCTCATTGACTGGTTAGGCCGCCCGTTTAGGCGCTAGCAGATATGATGGTATACTGATTACCTGCAGGATTTTGCCGGTAACGCTTAAAGGTCACCGAGGAACTATTGGCGTTGCGAAAAATCGCAGCTATGCTGACCAACTCGTTTGGGGACGCAGACGATGGCCTGGCAAAGGGTCGCATCCATCAACGAAATCGACCTGGATGGCGTTTTAGGTTTGGATGTCGATGGCTCTCCCGTCGCGCTCTATCGGTTGGGAAGCGAGGTCTTTGCCACCGCGGGCATTTGTACCCACGCTCTGGCGATATTGAGCGATGGCTTCGTCGAGGACGGCAAGATCGAGTGTCCGCTGCATCAGGGTCAATTCGACATTCGCTCGGGTAAGGCACTCTGTGCGCCAGCGACACAGGATCTGCGCACCTACGCCGTGAAGCTCGAAGGCGATGACGTCTTCATTGATATGGAGCGGCCGGCCGCCTCAGTCGTGGCCAACGTGGCGCCGGATCGCAAAGCGCAGGGCACCGTTCGGACTACCGAAGAAGAGAATAAGACGGATACTGGGAAGATTGCCTCCATGAACGGCGATCCTGAGCTTTCGCTGACGAAGCATTACGCTTGGCCGGCCGAAGGACTCACGCGCATCCCCGATTGGGTCTACACCGATCAGACGATCTACGAGCGCGAGGTCGAAAAGATCTTCCACGGCCGTACCTGGAACTACGTCGCCCTGGAATGCGAAGTGCCCAAGGCCGGCGACTTCATCCGCTCCAATGTCGGTCCCACCCCAGTCGTCGTCGTGCGCGCCGATGATGGCTCCATCAATGTCGTCGAGAACCGCTGTTCACATCGCGCCGCGGAATTCTGTCGCGAGCTCAACGGCAACGTCAAGGAATTCGTCTGCCCTTATCATCAATGGTCCTACGATCTTCAGGGCAACCTTGTCGGCGTTCCATTCCGACGCGGGGTTAACGGAAAGGGCGGCATGCCCGCCGATTTCGACACCGCGCAGCACGGGCTGCGTCGACTCAATGTCACGACGCACCGCGGCGTCGTGTTCGCTTCCTACGTCCGCGATATGGAATCATTGCAGGACTATCTCGGGCCGGAGGTGCTTAAGGAATTCGAGGCGACCTTTGACGGCCGCAAGCCGACGCTCCTGGGCTACTACCGCCACACGCTGCCCGGCAATTGGAAGCTTTATCACGAGAATCTCAAGGACCCCTATCACGCCACGCTGCTGCATACTTTCCTGGTGACGTTCGGCCTGTTGGTGGCCGGTAACCGCTCGCTCATGCTTTCAGACACGACCGGACGGCACGGCGTGATGGCGTCGGCCAAATCGGAGCGCAAGAGCGTGTCCAGTGACGCCAAGAAGGAAATGCGCGCCTATCGCGAAGGCATGACGCTCGCGGAACCGCACTTCATGGACTTCATCGAGGAGTTCGACAGTCCCTGGTCGGTGACCATGGCGACCATCTGGCCGAATCTGATCATCCAGCGCGAGATGAATACGCTCGGCGTGCGCCAAATCGTACCCACCAGTCCGCATGAGTTCATCATGAAGTGGACCATGTTCGGCTTCGAAGGCGATGACGAGGAGATGACCCGCCATCGTCTGCGCCAGGGCAATCTCATGGGGCCAGCTGGTTTCCTCGGCCTGGAGGACAACGAAGCCATCAAATTCGTCCAGGACGGCATGCTGCGGGTGCCGGGCGGCGAGCATTACGTGGCCCTCGATCCCGCGACGCCGCTCGGCACCTCGGACACGCTGATCTCGGAATCGGCAATCCGCGCC
>JBJMTU010000369.1:0-6820 GCA_045811545.1 Xanthobacteraceae bacterium
CTCGAGCCGTACCACATCGCCTACGTTGCATTCGCCGGGCCCGATCAGCGGCGGTAGCGACGGAGCCTCCGCCAATTCAGCCGTGAGCCGCAGTCTGCAAGCGGAGGGTGCCGCTTCCTCGGTCATGCCCTCTGGCGCCGGCTCAGCCGTCGAAATCTGCGGAGGCCGCGGCCGTGGCAACGGGAGAGCCTCCGCAGCCGCCAATCCGCAGAGGGCAGAGCCACCAAAAGCTACAACGACGAGGAGCACCGAAAGAGCTTTCACCTTCGCGATATCGGCAAGGATTGCGACCTTATCGCGACCAACTTCCATGTCCCTCGCTCCGCAAAAGCTCGGATTTAGTAAGCGCTTCTAGCTTTCGCCGTAGCGCCTACGCAATGACAATAGCTACATTTGGAAAATGGAGGGTGTGCGCGGCGCATGAGCCATTTCGATGTCGTCGTCGTCGGCCTGGGCGCAATGGGGAGCGCGGCGCTTCACCACGTGGCGCGCAGAGGCAAACGGGTGCTGGGCGTCGAGCGTTATGCACCCGGCCATGACCGCGGTTCATCCCATGGCGCGACGCGCATCATCCGACTTGGATATTTCGAGCATCCTTCCTACGTCCCGTTGCTGCGGCGCGCTTATAAACTATGGCGTGAGCTTGAAGAATCCACCGGACGAGCACTCCTCCACGTCACCGGCATCGCGGAGATCGGCCCGCCCAACAGCGCCCTGATCAAGGGAACGCTAGCCTGCGCTCAGGTCCACGGTTTGCGCCACTTGGTGCTCGCAGCACCGGAACTGATGCGCCGCTTCCCCGCCTTCAAGGTGCCGCCGGACTACGCCGCCGTGCTTCAACCGGATGGCGGGATTCTCGAAGCTGAGGCGTGCATTGCGGCGCAGCTCACGTTGGCCACCGAGGGGGGTGCGGAAATCCACAGCGGCGAGAGCATCCGAGCCGTCGAGCCGCGCGCAGACCACGTGCGCGTCGTTAGCGATCGCGGGAGCATCGATGCCGGGGTTGCAATCATTGCGGCAGGCCCATGGGCGAGATCGCTGCTGCCCGGGCTTGCCGCTCCGCTGCGGGTGACGCGCGAGGTGATGGGCTGGTTCGAGCCAACCGATGCGCGATTCTTTTCTCTCGACCACATGCCGGTTTTCATCGTCGAGAGCCGGCATGGCATGCACTACGGTATCCCACCTCGTGGGAGCATCCACGCCGGTATCAAGATCGCCAAGCATCATCACCGCGGCGAGACGGTCGACCCCGACGGTTACGACAGAACCGTTTCCGCGGAAGATGAGGCATTGATCCGCGCGGCGCTCGCCGATCATCTCCCGGCGGCAAACGGCCGGCTCCTCGCCGCCAAAACGTGCCTCTATACGATGACGCCGGACGGCCATTTCCTGATCGATCGCCTGCCCGGCGCACCCAATATCATCGTTGCTTCGCCCTGCT
This sequence comes from Xanthobacteraceae bacterium, assembly GCA_045811545.1. Taxonomy (GTDB): domain Bacteria; phylum Pseudomonadota; class Alphaproteobacteria; order Rhizobiales; family Xanthobacteraceae; genus VAZQ01. The sequence continues at coordinate 1,442 of JBJMTU010000369.1, forward strand.
CGGGTCATGGATTCAAGTTCGCGCCGGTGATCGGCGAGATTCTCGCCGACCTCGCGATCAGGGGGGCTACGGCCCATAACATCGCGCGATTTTCGCTCGCGCGCTTTGGCTAAGCCGGGGGGACAACCCGCAGATTCCCCGGTTGCGCGGCCGCGGCACGCCGGTAACCTTGGCACCTGGCCAGGCGAGATCCGCTGCTGGCGGATGCAGCCGAGCCGACGCGATTTATGCTTCGTCACTGCGCTATACGCTCTGACTTCAAAAGATGAGGACCTACGAGGAAACGCAATGCTCGGTCTGATGCAGAACTGGTCACTCCTTTGCCATCGCATCATCGATCATGCCGCGACAAACCACGCCGAGCGGCCGATCATTTCGCGCTCGATCGAAGGCGCGTTTCACACCACCACCTACGCGCAGGTTCGCGCGCGCGCCCTGCGCCTGGCGCAACGGCTGGACAAAGAGGGCATTGGGCTCGGCGATCGCGTCGCGACGCTGGCGTGGAACAGTTGGCGCCATCTCGAGGCCTGGTACGGCATCATGGGAATTGGAGCGGTCTATCACACGGTCAATCCGCGGCTGTTTCCCGACCAGATCGCCTGGATCGTCAATCACGCCGGCGATCGCCTGATGCTGGCCGATTTGACATTCGTCCCACTGCTGGAAAAGCTCGCCGAGAAGCTCCCTAGCATCGAACGCTACGTTGTGCTGTGCGACAGTGAGCACATGCCGCAGACCTCGCTCAAGAATGCGGTGCCGTATGAAGCCTGGATAGCCGAAGTCGATGGCGACTTTGCCTGGAAGACGTTCGATGAGAACACCGCGGCGGGCATGTGTTACACGTCAGGAACGACCGGAAACCCCAAGGGCGTCGTCTACTCGCATCGGTCCAACGTCCTGCACGGGCTGATGGCCAACACCGCCGACATGAAGGGCTATTCGTCCCGCGACGTGGTGATGCCGGTCGTGCCCATGTTCCACGCAAATTGCTGGGCGATAATGTTTGCAGCGCCGATGGTGGGCGCATCCTTGATCATGCCCGGCGCCAAGCTCGACGGCGCCTCGGTCTTCGAATTGCTCGACCGGTACAAGGTCAGCTGCACCGCCGGGGTGCCAACGGTATGGCTCATGCTCCTGCAATATCTGGAAGCGACCGGCAACAAGCTGCCACACCTCAAGAAAGTCGTAATCGGCGGCTCGGCGTGCCCGCGCGCGATGGCGAAAACCTTCCAGGACGTCTACGGGGTGGAGGTGATTCATGCCTGGGGTATGACCGAAATGAGCCCGCTCGGCACCGCCTGCACCCTCAAGCCCGAATACGCCTCCCTCGCAGGCGAGGCGCGGCTCGACATTCAGCAGAAGCAGGGGCAGACGCCGTTCATGGTCGAGATGAAGATCACCGATGATGCCGGCAGGCGCCTGCCTTGGGACGGCAAGACATTTGGCCGACTCAATGTGCGGGGGGCGTGCGTGGCACGCGCCTACTACAAAGAAGCGGACAATATCCTCGACGAGGAAGGCTTCTTCGATACCGGGGACGTCTCTACCATCGACGGCTGCGGCTACATGCAAGTCACCGACCGCGCCAAGGACGTGATCAAATCAGGCGGCGAGTGGATTTCCTCGATCGACCTCGAGAACCTCGCCATTGGCCATCCCAAAGTGGCGGAAGCCGCTGTCATCGGTGTCAAGCATCCGAAGTGGGACGAGCGGCCTCTGCTCGTCATCGTCCTCAAAAACGGTCAGTCGGCCACCAGGGATGAGATCTTGACATTCATGCGTGGGAAGGTTGCTAGCTGGTGGATGCCCGACGAGGTCGTTTTCGTCGAGGAGATCCCGCATACCGCAACCGGCAAGATCCAGAAGACGGTGCTGCGCGAGCGGTTCAAGGATTTCGTGCTGCCGACCGCCGTCGCCGCACAGTGAAACGATTTCTCCGTGGTCGTGGCGTCATCGATTGAAGTACGCTCGCATTCTCCCAGGCCGATGCAGTAAGGTCGGGTCTTCATCGTCGCGGTGTCCTCCAGGAAGCCAGCGCATGACCAATTTCGATGCGACCGTGTGCACGGCGCAAGCGAGCATTGTCTGCTCGGCTGCGTGAGACAGACCGATGGCGCGCCGCTACATCCCTTCCGAGCCGACCTCGCGGCTCGCCATTTGGGCGCGGCGCATGGCGGTATTCGCTCTCTTGGCCTCGCTGCTCGCGATCGGCTTCGTGCGTTGGAGTCCGTTCGAAGAAATTCGACCCGCGCTTGCGACCTTTGCAGGCGCGCTCGCCATTGCCGTGGTTGCGCTCCTGCTCGCCTTCGCCGCCTTCGTCGTGATCTGGGTGGAGGGACTGAAGGGCATTGGCGCCGCAGTGTCGGCGATGGCAATCTCGCTCGCGCTCCTCGCCTATCCCGCATATCTCGGCATCAAGGCATATCAACTACCTTGGATCTACGACATCGCCACCGACCCGATTGATCCGCCGCGCTATGAGGCGCTGGCGCGGTTACGCGGACGCGACGCCAACCCGATCACCTACCCGGGACTCTATTCCGCCGACCAGCAACGCATCGCCTATCCGGACATTGGGCCGCTCGGGACCAACGCGTCGCCGCAGGCCGCCTATGACGCCGCGCTCGCGGTCGTTAACAAGCGCAAAGATTCGTTTGCGGCCCCCTATTGGAGGCTCATTGACGCGCGTCCGCCGCTGCCGGGACGCCGCGAGGGACGGATCGAGGCGATTGTTTATTCGTCAGTCATGGGCCTTCGCGATGACATCGTGATCCGCGTGCGGGCTGAGGGCGACGGCGCACGCATCGACGTGCGCTCTTCCTCCCGCTATGGTTCCTTCGATTTCGGCGCCAACGCCGGGCGTGTCCGCCGCCTGATGAACGATATCGAAGACTCAATCCGGACACAGAGGCCGGAGCGGCCGCCGCCTACACCGCCAGCCTTCGGAAAAAAGAAGACCCCACTCGTCAAGAAAGACCGCAGCAAAGGTGATGCTCAGCGCGCCCGGTAGCGACCCTCGATCGAGGGCTCCCCCTCCGTCACGACAAGCCCGCGCGCGGCCAAATCCTCCAGGTGAGCGAGAACCGACAATCCGGCCGTTTTGACGAGCCGCGGGTCGAGCCCGATGTAGATCCCGCGCACCAGGGTTGGAATATCGGCTTCGCCTCTGGCCAGCCGGCGCAGGATCGTAGCCTCGCGATTTTGGCGATGTTGAATGTAGTGCTGCACGAAGCGCGGCGCCTCTCGCACCATGCCGCCGTGACCCGGCAGATAAAACGGCTCCGATCGGCGTGCGAGCTTTTGCAGCGAGGCCATGTAATCGCTCATCGCCCCATCCGGCGGCGCGACGACCGGGGTCGACCATGCCATGACGTGATCGCCGGAGAACAACAGATCGGCCTCCTTGAACGCAAAGGCCATGTGGTTGGCCGTATGGCCGGGCGTTGCCACGGCTTCGATTGTCCAACCCGAGCCGGTTACGACCTCGCCGTCGGTGAGCGTACGGTCAGGCCGGAACTCGGTATCGTTGCTCGCATCCATGCGCGGCGCCTCGCCAACATGAAGGGGACGGGCAGGACGGTGCGCCCCTTCGGCGAGCACCAAGGCTCCAGTCGCCGCCTTGATCCGCGGGACGGCGGGGGAATGATCCCGATGGGTGTGGGTAACGAAGATATGGGTAACCGTTTCCCCACGCACCGCATCGAGAAGGGCGGCGATGTGTAATTCGTCGAGCGGGCCGGGATCGATGATCGCGACCTGCCCTCGACCCACGATATACGACACGGTCCCCTTGAACGTGAATGGCCCGGGATTATTGGCGAGCAGCCGTCGCACACCCGGCACGACCTCTTCCACCGTTGCGGGCGGAAGATCAAAGCTGCGGTCAAACGGGATCTCTGCGCTCATCGAAAGCAAGCGCCGATGGAGCGCCGGCGACGGCGCCAGCGCAGGTCAGGGTGGCAAGCCAATGGGTCGAACGTTCGCGTCAGCCGAGCTTGCGCCCGATGATGTCTTCGCAGCGCAGGTCGGCTTCCTCGCCGAGATAGAGTGCCCCCGACATGGCGGCCCGCATCCGGTTAGAGGGCGCACCTGCCGTTCCCCAGCGATCCGGCATCGGCATCATTTTCTGCCAGTAGTCGGGGCCCTGCGGGACGTGGGTGGCGTCGTCGAGCTGATCGAGCTCAGTCGTGTATTCCGCGACGAAGCCATTGGGCTCGATGAAATAGGAGAACACATTGGCGCCCGGTCCATGCCGGCCGATGCCCCACTCGATCTCGAACCCGCTCTGTTTGACACGGCCGGTGCCGCGCATCAGTCCGTCGATATTCGGCAACTCGTAGGCGACATGATTGAGAGAGGGCCCGTTGTTGCGGAAGATCGCGACGCTGTGGTGATCCGCGCTGCAGCGCAAGAATTCCATCATGTGCGTCGTATCGGAGAGTTTGAAGCCCAGCACGTCGATGAAGAACGGGATCTGATCGTCGGTGCGCGCGCTGTTGAGGACAACGTGACTGATCTTGGTCGGCCGCGACCGATCCAGAACAGCGTCCGGATGCTGCACCATATCCGAGGAGATGCTCATCGGCAGCCCGTCGGGAGTTCGGAACCGAAAGCCATAGCCACCGCCGGCGCTGCGATCGAGCGGAGCCGGGTCACCCTCGACCTCCACTCCGTAGCCCCTCGCCTTCGCGCAGAGCGCATCGACCGCCGCGCGGTCATTAGCGGCGAAATGCACGCCCAGCAGCGCCGGCTTCGGACGCTCCCGAATGGTCAGCACGTGATGCTCGCCTCCGGTGGCGCGGAAATGCATGCACTCGCTCTCGGCGCCGACTTGCTCCAGCGCCCATACCTTGGTGTAGAACTCCGCCGATTGATGGAGATCGCGAACGCCGAGTTCGACGCTGCGAACGCCGGTAACCCTATTTGTCATGGTGGTGACCTCTTGCCGTCGCTTGGCCCAGGAATTTCGCACAGTCCGATGCAAAGGGCTAGGCCCGCGCCGCGCCGATCGGGATGACCGAAATGCCGATCAGAGCTGCGCGAGCCGGGGCATCACCTCGCTGTGAAAGAGCGCGAGCGACCGCAGCGCCTCCTCGAGCGTCATGGCGCCCAGAAACAGATAGCTGAGCAGATAGTTGACCCCGAGCTCGGCGACCTGGCGTTCGATCTCATCGCGCACGCGCTCCGGCGTGCCGGCGATCACCGATCCGTCGGCCACGCAGTCTTCGAATGTCGCGCCGCGCGGCACATTGAGGCGGGACGCCGGGCCGGTCACGCCATGCTTGTCACGCAGCCAATTCAAATGCGCGAGATGAAGCTCCATCGAAGGCTTTCCGAACCGCTTTGCCTCCTCCTCCGTCTCGGCGACGAAGATATGGC
>JBJMTU010000370.1:0-34089 GCA_045811545.1 Xanthobacteraceae bacterium
ATCGCCGCTAGGACATATTCCGGTGGGTTTTGATTTCTGCATTTCGCACCCACATGCGTCACCCGCGGGCTTGACCACGCAAGTCGGATTTATCCGACTTGCCGACCTAAGATTCCGAAATCGGGTAAACCCGATTTCGGGTGGTCCATCATTCTTCGCAAGAACTTTTTGCGAAGAGGATGGATTGCCGGGTCAAGCCCGGCAATGACGGCACTAGAAGCGTTCCGAACGCGCGGGAGGAATACATGCTGAAGGCGATTGGCGCGATCGCGCTTGTGTTGGCGCAGTTCGGAGCAGCGAGCGCACAGGACTGGCCGAGCCGGGCGGTCACCATGGTCGTGCCCTACGCCGCGGGCGGGCCGGTCGATACGCTGGCGCGGATTCTTGCCGCGCGACTGAGCGAAATCCTCGGCCAGCAGGTCGTGGTCGAGAACGTCCCCGGCGCGGGCGGCATGACCGGGGCGAGCCGCGCCGCCAAGGCCGCGCCCGACGGCTATACCGTCTTGCTCTCGGGCAGCGCCGTTCTCGCCATCAACCAGACTCTCTACAAGAAGCCGCTCTACAACGCGGTGACCGACTTCGAGCATGTGGCCCTGTTTGCCGATTCGGCGCGGGTGCTGATCACGCGCAAGGATTTTCCGGCGAATACGCTCTCCGACTTCGTGGCCTACGCCAAAGCCAATCAGGCGAAGATGCAATACGGCTCGGCCGGGGCGGGGTCGGGCATGCATGTCTGCGCCGTCCTGCTCGACGCCGCCATGGGCACCAAGATCACCCACGTGCCCTATCGCGGTGCGGCGCCGGCGATGCAGGATTTGATCGGCGGACGCGTCGACTTCGTCGCCGAGCAGATTTCCACCGCGCTGCCGCAGATTCAGGCAAACACGGTGAAAGCGATCGCCACGCTCGGGCTCGATCGCGCGCCGGGGGTGGAGGACCTTCCCACCGCGCAGGAGTTGGGGCTTGCCGGTCTCGACTGCGGTAGCTGGGCATCGCTCTCCTTCCCGAAGGGAACGCCGGACGAGATCGTGCGGCGCCTCGCCAAGGCGACAAACGAGGCGGTGGAAACGCCGGCGGTGCGCGAGCGCTTCAAGAGCATCGGCGTGACCATCCCGCCGCCGGAGCGGCGGACGCCGGACTATCTGGCGAAGTTCGTGCCGAGCGAGATCGAGCGATGGGCGGGTCCCATCAAGGCGAGCGGGGCGAGCGCGGATTGAGGCGCACCCCCGATGGTCATCAGTGGCTTGGTGATCGGGCCCTGGCTCCTGATTTCCGGTCTCCGGCTTGCGGTTGTTGATCGCCGGAACTGCGGCATCAGGCGCCTTTACATCGGTCGGAGTCTCTGGCGACCTGACCGAAGAGGCGAGACAGCAATGCCTCGGCCACAGCACCGCAAGTCAAGGACGGCCGATGTCGAAGATGCTCGTCGCTGCGCTGCTCGCGTGCATGCTGGCGGTGCTCAGCCCAGCAGTTGCGCAGGATTGGCCGACCCGGCCGCTCACCGTGGTGGTGCCGTTTGCGGCCGGCGGTCCGATCGACGTGGTCGGCCGCCTCATCTCGCCCCGCATGTCCGAACTCCTCGGCCAGCAGGTGGTGGTCGACAACACGCCAGGCGCCGGCGGCATGGTGGGCGCGAGCCGCGTCGCAAAGTCGGCTCCCGACGGCTACACGATGTTGATCGGTAACCAGGCCACGCACACCTACAGCCAGTTCCTCTACCACAAGCCGCTCTACGACCCGGTCACCGACTTCGCGCCGGGTGGCGTGCTGCTCAGCAACTACAAGGTGCTGATTGTACGCAACGACCTGCCGGCCGACACACTGCCCGCATTCGTCGCCTATGCGAAGGCCAACGAGGCGAAACTTCAATACGGCTCCGCCGGCGGCGGCTCGGCCACTCACATCGCTTGTTTGCTGCTCAACGCCAAGATCGGCACCAGAATCACCCACGTACCCTATCGCGGTACCGGACCAGCGATGCACGACCTAATGGCCGGCCGCATCGACTTCATATGCGACGTCGTCTCGACCGCGCTTCCCCAGATCCGTGCGGGCACGGTGAAAGCGATCGCGATGCTATCGAATGAGCGTGCTGCCGTGCTCCCGGACCTGCCGACCGCACTCGAGCAGGGCCTCGCGGACGTCGATGCGGACGGCTGGAACGCCTTGTTCTTCCCCAAGGAGACGCCCGCGGCGATCATCCGTCGCATCAACGCCGCGGCTGGCGAGACGCTGGACACGCCGGCGGTCCACAAACGCATCACGGAGCTTGGCCTCTACGGCGCCCCGCCCGCGAAACGCAGTCCCGAATTCTTGGCAAAGCTGGTGCTGCGCGAACTCGACAAGTGGGGGCCGCCCATCAAGGCCGCCGGCGTGACCGTCCAGTGAATCTCATCGAGCTGTTGCGATATTATTTTCCCGACGGGCTGCTGACGAAACGGATCGATCGGGCCCGAGCGCGTCACCCGCGGTGGCGAAGTAGGATGAGCATCGTGTCGTGGTAACGGCGCCGCTCGATCTCGTCGAAGCCTTCGGGCGCGGCGAAGGCCGCGCTTGCCGCCTCCTCGACAACCGCGAGTGCGCCAGGGGTGAGCCAACCGCCGGCGCGCGCCGAGGCGAGTGCCTGTTCGGCGAGAGAGCGCCCATAGGGCGGATCGAGGAACGCGAGCGAGAACGGCGGCAGCGGATGCGCGGCACCGAGCTTGACCGCATTGCGCCGGAAAACGCGGCTGACGCCCCCCAAGCCCAGCGCCGCGACGTTCTCCCGCAGCAGCGCGCGCGCCTCGGCGCCGTCATCGACGAACAGCGCAAAGGCGGCGCCGCGCGAGAGCGCCTCGAGTCCGAGCGCCCCGGTGCCGGCAAAGAGGTCGAGCACGCGCGCGCCGCCGACCGGATCGCCATAGGCGTGAACGAGGATGTTGAACAACGCCTCGCGCAGCCGGTCGGCGGTCGGCCGGATCGCCTGTGACTTGGGCGCGACGAGGGCGCGGCCGCGCAGCCGCCCGCCGACGATGCGCATCAGCGTCGCCCGCCGCGCAGGCGCCGCCGGCGTTTGTCCCGGCGGGCGAGCTCGGGCGCCCCGATGCGATCGGGATCAACGCGCCGGCGGCGTTTCGCACCACCTCGTTCGGGCTGCGCCCCGGGCGCGCCGGCGGCGGACGGTGCCTCTCGCTCGCCGATCGGGCCAGAGAAATCCGCACCCGCCACCGCGGCGATCCGCTCGCCGAGCTGGTCGCGCAGGATCCGCGTCTTGACCTCCACGATCGCGCCGGGAGCAAGTTCGCCGAGCTGGAACGGGCCGAACGACAGGCGGATCAGACGATTGACCTTGAGCCCGAGGTGACCGAGCACGTTCTTGACCTCGCGGTTCTTGCCCTCCCGCATCGCAAAGGTGAGCCAGATATTGCTGCCCTGCGCGCGGTCGAGCGTGGCCTCGATCGGGCCGTAGCGGACACCGTCAACGCTGATGCCGGCGCGCAGCCGGTCGAGTTGATCCTGCCCAACGCGCCCATGCGCGCGCACGCGGTAGCGGCGCAGCCAACCCGTCGCCGGCAACTCGAGGACGCGCGCGAGAGCGCCGTCATTGGTGAGCAGCAGCAGGCCCTCGGTGTTGAGGTCGAGACGGCCCACGCTGATGAGGCGCGGCAGGCCCTTGGGCAGCGCGGTGAAGATGGTCGGTCGGCCGCCGGGATCGGCGTGCGTGGTCAACAGGCCGCGCGGCTTGTGATACAGGAACAGCCGCGTGCGCTCACGCCGGGGCAGCGGCTGGCCGTCAACAGTGATGCGATCCGCGAGCGTGACGTTGCGGGCGGGCGAGGCGATGACCTCGCCGTTGATCGCAACGCGTCCGGCGGCGATCCACGTTTCAGCTTCACGCCGTGAACATAAGCCCGCGCGCGCGATGGCCTTGGCGATCCGCTCGCCCGCCGGAGGATCACTGTGCCCGTGCAAAGGCGTCATCGCTGGGCTCGCCGCTCAAGTCGCGGCGTGATAGCAGATCGGGGAGCAGTAATCAGTAGTCAGTACTCCGATTGCCTCGATTGTCGTCCCCGCGAAGTTGTGTGAGCTGCCGAGCTGATGATTGAAAAAAACCAGAGCTTCATGGATATGGCGCTCGAGGAGGCGCACGCGGCCGCGGACGCCGGCGAGGTGCCGATCGGCTGCGTGATCGTGTGCGACGGCGACGTGATCGCGCAGGCCGGCAATCGCACGCTCGCCGATCGCGATCCGACCGCCCATGCCGAGATGGTGGCGATCCGCCGGGCGGCGGAGGCGCTGGGCAGCGAGCGGCTCGTCGACTGCGATCTCTACGTGACGCTCGAACCCTGCACGATGTGCGCGGCGGCGATTTCGTTCGCCCGCATCCGGCGCCTCTATTACGGGACCGCCGATCCCAAAGGCGGCGCGATCGAGAACGGCGTGCGCTATTTCGCCGCCCCCACCTGCCTGCATCGACCCGAGGTCTATGGCGGCATCGGCGAGAGCGAAGCGGCGGCGTTGTTGCGAAAGTTTTTCACCGCCCGGCGCTGACGGCGTAGGCCCGGCGTCTGGTAGCCCGGATGAGCGTCAGCGAAATCCGGGGCGCCCCGCATATCGCCATAGCGCGTCGAAGACGCGCGTAAACGCGCTTATGGCTCATGCGGGCTACTCGTTCCCGCGACGTGCGCTGTTGCCAGCACGAGTGCGAGTTGTCGTTCCTCGGCAAGCGATTTTGCCCACCCTACGCGCCCACGACAGCTAGCCCTCCAGCAGCGCCGCTAATTTCTCCTTGAGCTCGGCCTTGACCGGCTCCGAGGCGCGCAGGATCGCGCTCGCCTGCAGGAAATCGAGCGCGCGAAAGACGCCGACATTGGGCCGCACGATGAGATCGGGCGCACCGTGCTTGACCTTCTCCGAGGTAATCGCGTTGGCCATGACGAGGAGGGTGGCGAACAGGCACTCCCAAGGATTGGGAATGTCGCGCCGCTCGTCCGTCGGCGCGCCGGAAATATCGACCGCCACCACCACGTCGGCGCGGCCGCGCAGCTCTTCGAACGGGAGCGGATTGGTCGCGCCGCCGTCAACCATGATCCGCTTGGCGATGACGACCGGACGCATCACGGTCGGCAGCGCGATCGAAGCCGCGAGCGCGGGCTTGAGCGCGCCCGATGAGAACGCCGCCTGCTGTCGCCGATAGAGGTCGGTAGCGATGATCGTCAACGGAATTTCGAGCTCGCTGAAATCATCCGGTACCTCGTCGGGCAGGAACTGCTCGCAGAATTTTTCCGCGTCAACCAGGGTCGCGCTGCCGAAGCCAAGGCTGAAAAGGTTGGCAAACGTGCCGGCGCGCGTCGCAATCAGGCGGCGGAAGACCTCTGCGCGGTTATGCGCCAGCCTGATGACGAAGCGGCGGATCTCTTTGCCCGTCATCCCCGCCGCATAGGCGGCACCGATCAACGAGCCGCTTGAGGTGCCGGCGATGGCGGTGGGCTTTTTTCCCATATCGTCGAGCGCCTCGAGCACCACGATGTGCGCGAGCCCGCGCGCGCCGCCGCCGCCAAGCGCAAGGGCAAAGCTCTTCGTCATCGCGCGCCCGCCTCTTGGGCAAATTCCCAGGCCTTCGCCGCGAGCGGGCGCACCAGCGGCGCCATCGCCGCGGCATTCTCGCTCGTTGCCGTGCCGTCGCGCACGCGACCGACGATGCCCTGAAAGATCGCCGCGAGACGAAAGAAGTTATAGGCCAGGTAGACCGGCAGATGCGGGCGCGGGTCGAGGCCGGTGCGCGCCACATAGGCGTCTACGTAGCTGCCACGCGACGGGATGCCGAGCCCGCCGAGATCGTGGCCGAGCAGCGTGCCGACGCCGGCGCCGGTCTCCGACGGCGGCATGTTCCACTGCATGAGATGAAAGGCGAGATCGGCGAGCGGGTCGCCCAATGTGGAGAGCTCCCAGTCGAGCACGGCGCGGATTGTCGGCTGCGACGGCGCAAGAATAATATTGTCGAGGCGGTAATCGCCGTGAACGATGCGCACCGGCGCGGGCGGCGGCAGATGCGACGGCAGCCAGGCGATCAGGCGCTCCATCTCCTCGATCTTTTCGGTCTCGGACGCGCGATACTGCTTCGACCAGCGTTCGACCTGGCGCGCGACGTAATTGTCGCCGCGGCCGAAGTCGGCAAGCCCGAGCGCGGCGGGATCGAACGAATGCAGCCGCGCCAGCGTGGCGTTCATGGCGTCATAGACCGCCGCGCGCTCATTGGGCTCGGCACCGGGCATGTGCGGCTCCCAGATCACGCGGCCTTCGACGTGATCCACGACATAGAACGCCGTGCCGGCGATGCCGGGATCATCGCAGTAGATGAGCGGCGCGGCCACCGGAAAGCCTTGGCCATAGAGCGCGCTGATCACGCGGAATTCGCGGTCGACCGCGTGCGCGGACGGCAGCAGCTTGCCCGGCGGCTTTCGCCGCAGCACGTAGCGGCGTGCGGGTGTCTCCAACAGGTAGGTGGGATTGGATTGGCCGCCCCTGAATTGCCGCACGGTGAGCGGTGGCGCGAAATCGGCCAGGTGCGAGGCGAGAAAGGCTTCGAGCCGCGCGGCATCGATCGCGAGCACGCCGGCAACGTCCTTGGTTCCGGAAAACGCGGCTTGGCGATCGATCGGCGACATGGCGATCCGTATGCGCGCGCGTCTCACGCGAGCGAAGCAGGATTCAAGCGTCCCGGACGCTGGTGTTCGGCGGACACGCGGGAGGATATTATGGCAATTCGGTTCACAGTGGCATTGTCAATGCTCACGGTTAAGGGAGGCACAGATGGCAAACGCTACTCAGCAAATGCCCGAGCATGTAGGCGCAGCCTACAAAGACGCAGTGGACAACATACTCTTTCTGAAAAGGCAGCAGTGGTTGGCGACTAACTACGCCCTACTTTTGTACGCCGCTATTTTCGCAATCTCCGCTCACTACTTCAATCGAACCGACCTTGCAAGAAATTGGCTTGGCGTGCTCACAATCATTACGTTTATTGTCCACTGGTACATGCTGCACTCATTTCAACGCGCGATCGAGAAGTTTAAGGATCGCCTGGCTTGGATTTATCAGACCTACTTCACCGCAGAAGAGCGTGCTGGATTGGATGTGCAGCCCGAGCCAAGATCGCATTGGTATCAGCCTGAGGTTTATGTTGGCCTCATGGCTCTCTCGCTCGTCGGAGCTGTTTTGACCGGGATTTATTTGTGGTCAGTCCGCTAACTCCGGTATTCGGGCGGTGAAGCGTGAGCGGGACGGGCGCAATGCGTTGCGCTGTTCGCTGCGGATACTGCTTGCCAAGCAGCGTATGCCCTAACTGAAAAACTCCAGCAGCGCCTTTGCCGTCGCATCCGGCGCCTCCTCGGCGAGATAGTGGCCGCTGTCGATGGCAAAGCCGCGCACGTCGAGCGCCCACTCGCTCCAGGTCGCGAGCGGATCGTCCGTCTCGGCCGGGATGCCGCCGGCGGCGCCCCAAATCGCAAGCAACGGACACGCGATTTTGCGGCCAGCGGCGCGGGTCTCCTCGTCGTGGACGAGATCGGTGGTGCGGCCGGCCCGGTAGTCCTCGCAGGTGGCGTGGATACGCACGGGATCATTGAAAAAGGCGTGATAGTGGGCGAGCGCGCGCGGATCGAAGGCGGAGAGATTCTTGACCTTCGTCCCGGCCGCGGCGCGGGTGTCGAAAAAGTAGCGCGGATCCTTGCCGATCATTGTCTCGGGGAACGGCGCCGGCAGCGCCAAAAACATCCAGTGCCAGGCGCGGTTGGCGAGACGAGCATCCAGGCGATGCCACATGGCCCAGGTCGGCACGATGTCGAGCACGGCGAGCCGTTCGAGCCGCCCGGGATGATCAAGCCCGAGCCGGTATGCGACGCGGCCGCCGCGGTCGTGCCCGGCAAGCCGAAACCGCGCATGACCGAGCGCCTCCATCGCCTCGATCATGGCATTCGCCATGGCGCGCTTGGTGTAGGGCGCGTGCGCGGCATCGGCGGCCGGCGCGTCGGACCAGCCATAGCCGGGCAAATCCGCAATGATCAGGCGAAAACGTGCCGCCAGCGCCGGCGCGACCCGGTGCCACATGACGTTGGTCTGCGGATAGCCGTGCAGCAGCAGGAGCGGCGGCCCCTCCCCGCCGCTGCGCGCGAAGATGCGGCCCGCCGACGTATCGATCCAGTGCGAGGCGAAGCCGGGATAGAGGTCGGCGAGGTCGGGCACCCCAAAAACTCCTGACAAGCGCCTCCTACAGAGGCGCCTTCTCCCGTTCCACTGCGCGAAAGCCGATATCGCGGCGGCAGAACCCATCTGGCCAGCGAATCCGATCGATCGCGCGATAGGCGCGTGCCTGCGCCTCACCGACGGTCGTGCCGAGCGCGCAGACATTGAGCACGCGTCCGCCGTTGGCGAGGATGCGGCCACCTTCGGCCTTGGTGCCGGCATGGAAGATTTCCACCCCCTCGATCTCGGCCGCGGCCTCCAGACCCTCGATCACCGAACCCTTCGCGGTGGCGCCGGGGTAGCCCTTGGCCGCCATCACCACGGTCAACGCCGCGTCCGGGTACCAGCGCAAATCGAAATTCTTGAGCATCCCGTCGCAGCTGGCGAGCAACGCCGGCAGCAGATCCGACATCAGGCGCGGCATCAGCACCTGACATTCCGGATCGCCGAACCGCACGTTGTACTCGATCAGTTTCGGCCCCTCGGCGGTGATCATCAGCCCGGCATAGAGCACGCCCTTGTAGGGGGCGCCGCTTGCCTTCATCGCGCGCACGGTGGGAAGCACGATCTCTTCCATGGCGCGGTGCGACATGTCCGGCGTCATCACCGGCGCAGGGGAATAGGCGCCCATGCCGCCGGTGTTGGGGCCCTGATCGCCGTCGAACGCGCGCTTGTGGTCCTGCGCCGAGGCAAGCGCGATCGCGCTCTCGCCGTCACATAGCGCGAAGAAGGACGCTTCCTCTCCCTGCAGGAATTCCTCCACCACCACTTCCGCGCCGGCTGCGCCCAATCCTCCGTCGAACATCATATCGATCGCGGCCTCAGCCTCGGCGACAGTGCTTGCGATGATGACGCCTTTGCCGGCGGCGAGCCCATCGGCCTTCACCACGATCGGGACGCCTTGCGCGCGGACGTAGCGCTTCGCCGCCGCGGCCGCGCCAAAGCGCGCGTACGCGGCGGTCGGAATGCTGTTGGCCTTGCACAGATCCTTAGCGAAGCCTTTGGAGCCTTCGAGGCGCGCCGCCGCGCAGCTCGGACCAAAGGCCTTGATGCCCGCGGCGGTGAGGTCGTCCACGATCCCGGCACAGAGCGGCGTTTCAGGCCCGACCACGACGAGATCGATTTTTTGCGCCTTACAGAACGCAATCACCGCCGCGTGGTCGGCGATGTCGAGCGCGACCAGCTCGCACTCGTGCGCAATGCCGGCGTTGCCAGGCGCGCAGTAAAGCCGCTCGACGAGCGGGCTCGCCGCGAGCTTCCAAGCCAGCGCGTGCTCGCGTCCGCCCGAGCCGAGAAGAAGAATGTTCATGCCGTGCCGATGGATTGCGGAGAGCGATTTTCGACGGCTGGTGTAGCATGCTCCGATTGCATCGCAAGGGATCGCCGCCCGCCATCTACAATCGCGCGAAATGAGGTCGAGGCGATTGCCCAGCGAGCGGTCTTCTGCCCTGCATCAATCGGTGCTACGAGCACGCGCGGACCAACAGAGGAATCGCAGCCATGGACATCAAACCGTCGGGCTCCACGCCCTCGCGCCGCGCCCCCGCAGAGTCTTTCACCGGCACCGTCTGGCAGGATCCGATCATCGAGGCGCCGGCACCGGCGCGCATCCGCGGCGCGTTCGTGCGCTTCGAGCCGCGGGCGCGTACCGCATGGCACACCCACCCGCTCGGCCAGACCTTGCACGTGATCTCCGGCGTAGGGCGCGTGGCGCTGTGGGGCGGCCCGGTGCGGGAAATCCGGCCCGGCGACACGGTGTGGATCGCACCGGGAGAAAAGCACTGGCACGGCGCCGGCCCCGACACCGCGATGATGCACATCGCGCTGCAAGAGCATCTCGACGGCACCCATGTCACCTGGCTCGAACACGTCACGGACGAGCAGTACAACGCCAAGGGAGGCGGATAGGTGTTGCGCCCGGACGGGTTGACGCCGCGCGGATAAGGTGATTCACCCCCTCGCAATGAACGAGCCGGCACGCCTCAATATCCCGGAATGGACCGTCTCCGAGCTTTCGGCGGCGCTCAAAAAGACCGTCGAGGACGCGTTCGGCTATGTGCGGGTGCGCGGCGAAATTTCCAACTTCCGCGGACAGCATGCCTCCGGCCACTGCTACTTCGCGCTCAAGGACGAGGGCGCCAAGATCGATGCGGTGATCTGGCGAAGCGCGGTCGCCCGCATGCGCATCAAGCCCGAGGAAGGCCTCGAAGTCCGGGTCACCGGCCGGCTGACGACCTATCCAGGCAAGTCGACATACCAGATCGTGATCGAGACGCTCGAGCCGGCGGGTGTCGGCGCGCTGATGGCGCTCGTCGAGGAACGCAAGAAGAAGCTCGCCGCCGAAGGGCTGTTCGATGAAGCGCGCAAGCAGCTCCTGCCGTTTCTGCCGCAGCGCATCGGCGTCGTCACCTCGCCGACCGGCGCCGTCATCCGCGACATTCTGCATCGGCTCGCCGACCGCTTCCCGCGGCACGTGATGGTGTGGCCGGTCCGGGTGCAGGGCGATGGCTGCGCCGAGCAGGTCGCCGCTGCCATCCATGGCTTCAACGCGCTCGCGCTCGACGGGTCGCCATGCAGGCCAGACCTCCTCATTGTCGCGCGCGGCGGCGGCTCGCTCGAGGACTTGTGGTCGTTCAACGAAGAGATCGTGGTGCGCGCGGCGGCCGCGAGCATGATCCCGCTGATTTCCGCGGTCGGGCACGAAACCGACATCACGCTGATCGACTTCGCCGCCGACGTGCGCGCGCCCACGCCGAGCGCGGCCGCCGAGCTCGCGGTTCCGGTACGAATCGAGCTCTGCGCGCGCGTGGAGAGCCTGGTACGGCGCTCGATCGCCTGTTGGCAACGCGGGCAAGAGGCCCGGCGCGCCGAGTTGCGCGCCGCGATCCGCGCCTTGCCCACGGCCGAAGAACTGTTGGCAGTGCCGCGCCAACGGCTCGACCACGCGAGCGCGCGGCTGCCGCGCTCGCTCACCGCCAATGCGCAAATTCATCACGCGCGCTTTGCGCGCGCGGCCGGCCGGCTCGGCCCGCAAATCCTGCGCGCGCGCGTTGTGCGCGGCTGCGAGCTGGTCACGGCGCTCACCGAGCGGGCACGGCGCGCCGAGAGCACCGCCCGGCAGCGCCGGCGCGAGCGGCTGGCAACCGCAACGGCGCGGCTCAGCGCGGGCCTGCGGGCCAACGCCGACGCCCACCGCAGCAGGATCGGCCGCCAATGCGAGCGCATCGCGGAACTCTCCGAGCGGGCGCGGCGGGCCGTGCACTCCTCGCTGAGCCAGCGCGCCGCGTTCGTCGAGCGTTGCGGGCAACTGCTCAACGCGCTGTCGCACCGTGGCGTGCTCGCGCGCGGCTTCGCGCTCGTGCGCGACCCCAGCGGACGGCCGCTGCGGCAGGCCGCCGCAGTGAGCGCGGGCATGCGCCTCGACGTGGAATTTTCGGACGGCCACGTGCGCGCGCTTGCGGAAGGCGTATTCCCCGCCGCGACCGAGCGACCGATCCCCAAGCCGCGCGGCCGCCGCGGCGGCGGCAATTCCAATCAGGGCAGCCTGTTCGGCGCCTAATGCTCTCGGGTGGGTTACATGGGCCGCGTCGAGCCACTATGTTGTGTGCCGGCGCAGGAACTGGGGGGACGGCAGTCCCGGCAAATCGGCTGCGCTGGAGGCGTCAGTGCTGAACCGATCCGACCCCTCTTCGCCCATGGCGGGCGAAGCCGAGCTCAAATATCTCGACGGCGACTTCCGCGTGGTGCGGCCGGGCGCGTTCGTGCGCTGCGCGGTGACCGGCGTGCCGATCCCGCTCGAGGAACTCAAATATTGGAGCGTCGATTTGCAGGAGCCGTATGTCAGTCCTGAAGCGGTCCTGCAACGGCACTTGCCCAATGCCAAACGCCGCGCAACTGAGGGCAAGGGACGCTAGGCAGACATCGTCAACGTTCGCCCCCTCTCCGCGCTGCCGCCACCTTCTCCAGCAACAATGACTTGAACGGCGCCTCGTCCTTGAAGGCGAGCGTGACGGGGAGCGCCTTGGCGCGGCCGGCGAGCTGTTTGAGTTGATCCTCGCCGGAAAGTCGCGCCAGATCCTTTTCCGTCGTCACCAGCACGAGCCCGTCGCGCTCCGCCTCATTGCACAGCGCCCCCGCCTCGGCCGGCGTGTAGCGGTGATGGTCAGGAAAGCTTCGCGTCGCGGCAGGTGCGATCCCGGCATCGGCCAGGGTGGCAAAGAATTTTTCCGGATCGCCGATGCCGGCAAAGGCGAGCACCCGGCGCCCGGCGAGGCGATCGATGAAGCCCGCGTCTGGCCGCAAGCGCGCTTGGAAGACCGGAATGTTGCGTGTGCGCGCGCGCTCCGCGATGGCCGAGCCGCGCGAGGAGGTTCCCACCACCACGAGTGCCTGGGCGCGCGTGAGCTGCGCATCGACGGGCGCCCGCAGCGGACCGGCGGGGATGACCTGTCCGTTTCCGATGCCGCGCCTGGCGTCGACCACGAGCACCGAAAAATCCTTGGCGAGTGAAGGATTGTGGAAACCATCATCCATGACGATGACGCTTGCGCCGGCGGCAAAGCCTGCGCCTCTGACGCGGTTGCGCGCCACGATGGTGGGGGCCGCGCGCGCCAGCAGAAGCGGCTCGTCGCCCACCTCGCGCGCGCGATGCCGCAACGGGTCCACCAAAACGGGACCAGCAAGCGCCCCGCCATAGCCGCGGCTTAGAAAGACCGGCCGTTCGTCCGCCAACATCCGCGCGACTGCGAGTGCCGTCGGCGTCTTGCCGGCCCCGCCGACTGTTAGATTGCCGATGCAAACGACGGGCACGCCGGCCCGGCGCCCGTGCCGCTCCAACCGCACTTGCGCGACCGCGCCGTAGGCCGCGGCCAATGGCGCGAGTAGAGCGGACGCAAGGGAGGGCTCGCGCCACCAGAACGCCGGCTCACGCATGGCGCTCGCGCTGACGAACCTGCTTGAGATACGGCTCGAGCGCGGCAAGCGTGCGTTCGAGTCCGCCGCCGAGCGCGGCAACGCTGGCGCGCGCGGCGGCGATCACCGCTGCACGCGCATTCGCGTCCTTGAGCCAGGCGCCCGCCCGCAGCGCCAGTCCTTCGACGTCGCTCACCTGTTCGGCGCCGCGCGCCTTGTCGAGCGCCGCATAGACTTCCGCGAAATTCCAAACATTCGGCCCATGCAGAACTGCGGCCCCCAGCTTGACCGGCTCGATCGGATTCTGACCGCCGTGGCTCGCCAGCGAGCCGCCGACGAACACAATCGGGGCGAGCCGATAGATGAGACCGAGTTCGCCCAGCGTGTCGGCGATGTAGATGTCGGTCGTGTCGCTCGGCAATTCCCCGCGCGAGCGCAGCGCCGCTGCAAGGCCGGCGGCCTTGGTGATGTCCAGAATGGCAGCGCCCCGCTCGGGATGGCGCGGCGCGAGGATGGTGAGCAGCCGGGGAAACGCGCCGCGCAGTCGCCGGTGTGCCTCGATCAACATGATCTCCTCGCCGGGATGGGTCGAGGCGCCGGCGAGGATCGCGCGTTCGCCGACCGCCGCGCGTAATTCGGCCAGCTTATCGGGATCGGCGGGGGGCTCCGGCACATCGAACTTGACGTTGCCCGTGGTGACGATGCGAGGCGCCCCGAGCTCGCGATAACGTTCGGCATGGGCGATCGATTGCGCGAGGCAGAGATCGAAGCGGCGCAACAGGGCAGCGATCGTAGCGGGAACGCGTCGCCAGCGATTGAAGGAGCGCTCGGAGACGCGGCCGTTGATCAGGATCAAGGGAACGCCCCGCTCGGCGCTCGTCACGATCAAGTTCGGCCAGAGATCGGACTCGACGAAGAGCGCGAGATCGGGCTTCCAATGGTCGAAGAAGCGTTTGACGAAACGCGGCGTGTCGAGGATCACAAACTGGTGGATCACGCCCTTCGGCAGGCGTTGCTCGGCGAGATTGGCCGACGTCACGGTGCCTGACGTGCACAACACGGCCAACCCTTTCTCCCTGATGCGCTCGATCAGCGGAATCACCGAGACGAGTTCGCCGACGCTGGCGCCGTGCACCCACACCAGCGGGCCCGATGGACGCGCGACATCGCTTTCGCCGTAGCGTTCGTGGAGACGCGCGGCGAGCTCCTTGCCGCGTTTCAATCGATGCGACATGAGCGCCGGCGCAAGCGGGGTTGCTGCCGCCGTGAGCAGGCGATACGCGTACAGCGTCAACGGCAAACCGTTAGCCACGGCTGGCGTGCTCCGGCGATCCATCGGCGAGGGCGTAGGCGCGCGCGGTCGCCGCATTGAGCGAGGCCTCGAGCGTGCGCCGCGCCGCTTCGAGTGCCGCGGCGTCGGCGTCCGCGGGCACGCGAACGAGCTCGCCGGCAACACCGGCGCCACGGCCGAAGGGAAGATTGATGGCGGTGCGGTCCCAGTTGTTGAGCTCCAGCCGACGCCTGGTGGCGATCGCAATCGGATAGATGGGCCGGCCGGAGGCGCTCGCGAGCTTTACGATCCCCAGCCCGGCGACGCGCGCGACCTTGGGAATGTCGGCAGTGAGTGCGACATTGTAGCCCTCCTCGAGCGCGATCAACATCTCCTTGAACGCGCTCACGCCGCCCTTGCCGACGAACCCGCCGCCGTGGTTGCCGGACCCCCGAATGGCGCCGATGCCGAGCCACTCCACGGCGAGCGCATTGACCTCGCCGTCGCGATGGCGCGAGACCAGCACCTTGCCACGATCATGCGCGCGTCGGATGAAAGGCGCGAGAAAATGCTGGCCGTGCCACATGGCGATAATGACCGGCGCGTCTCGGTCGAAGCGCTCGTAGATGCCTTCCGGCTCGATCACGAGCCGGGTGGTTTTCCATACCAGACGCAGGTATTCCGCCGCCACGACCCCGACGGTCTTCTGGAACGGGCGCGAGCCCACAAGATGCTTGGCCCAGGACATCGGCGGCGTGAAACGTCAGCGCTTCGCACGCCGATCCGTTTCCGGATCGAGCAACCGGTGCAGATGCACTATGAAGTAGCGCATAAGAGCATTGTCGACGGTCTGCTGCGCTTTCGCCCTCCAGGCAGCATAAGCGCTGGCGTAGTTGGGATAAATGCCGACGATGTCCAGCTTGCCGAGGTCGCGGAATTCGGCCTGATTCAGATCCGTGAGCTCGCCACCGAACACGAGATGCAGCAACTGTCGCGGCTCACCTTGCTCCGGCATGGCTTGCGTCCCTTGATGCCTCCGATCAGGAACCATGGCGAGCGGCTCGCGTCAAAACGCATTCGGAATGTGTCCGACGCAGCGCAAGCCGCTCGACCCGATCACGCGAACTCGGCCGACCGATCGCGAATGACATCGAGCAAGCGCGCGTGACGAGCACGCCCGGCCGCCACCAGCACGCCGTGGACCGGATCCGGGCGATTGTAGATCAAACTTTCCCCTTGCAAAGTTGTGATCAGCCCGCCGGCTTCGTGCACCAAAAGATCGGCCGCCGCAAGGTCCCAATCACGGCTGTTCGGGGCGACGAAAGTGGCGTCGAGCGCGCCGGTCGCAACGCGCGCAAGGCGCAAAGCGAGCGAGGGAATTCTCGCCACGGTCGCGATGCGCGGCTCGATCGCCGCAAGGCTATCGAGACGACGCTTGGCGCCGGAGAACGTGGCGCCGGCAAGATGATCGCCGGTACTGGCCGCGATCGGCGCCCCATTGAGGGTGGCGCCGTCGCCCGCCGCCGAGAGGAACAGCTCGTCGCTCACCGGCGCGTAGAGCGCTCCAACCAACGGCCGGCCCGCGCGCACCAAAGCCGCGGCGATCACCCAGTCCGGCAGTCCCGCGAGATACGCGCGGGTGCCGTCGATCGGATCGACGACCCAAACCTCCGCGCGTCCCAATCGCACCGGGTCGTCCTCCGTCTCTTCGGAAAGCCAGCCAGCGTCACGGATCGCCAGCAGGCGCTCCCGCAACAGCGCGTCGACGGCAATATCGGCCTCGCTCACCGGCGAGGAGACGCCCTTGATCCAGTTCACCGGCTGACGGCGAAATGTTTGCAGCGCCAGCGCGCCGGCCTCGCGCACGGCCAAAGCAAGACGATCGCACAAGAGCGCGCGGTCGAAGTCATCGGCCGGCAACGGTGAGTCCCTCCACGCGCACGGTCGGTGCATTGGTGCCGAAACGGAACTGCAGATCGTTCGCGGGAACGAGTGCCTGGAACATGTCGATGAGATTTCCGGCGATGGTCACTTCGCTGACGGGATAACTGCGTTCGCCGTTCTCGATCCAGAAGCCGCTGGCGCCGCGGCTGTAGTCGCCGGTCACATAATTGACGCCCACGCCGATGAGATCGGTGACGTAAAACCCCTCGGCGATGTCCGCGATCAGCGCGTCCGGCGTGTCGTTGCCGGCGGCGAGATGCAGATTGCTCGGTCCTGGCGCAGGGGTCGAAGATACGCCGCGTTGGGCATGGCCGGTGGTGCGCAATCCGAGTTCGCGTGCGGTGGCGCAATCGAGCAGCCAAGATGCGAGCACGCCGTCCTCCACTACGGCCAACTGCCTGGTGGAAACCCCCTCGGCATCGAACGGCCGCGAGCGCAAGCCGCGCAAGCGCCGCGGATCATCGATCACGCGGATGCCCGGCCTGAACAGCCGTTGCCCGAGCTTTTCCTTCAGGAAGCTGGTCTTGCGCGCGATGGCTGAGCCATTGATCGCGTTGGCGAGGTGGCCGATGAGGGAGCCTGCGATACGCCGGTCGAATACGACCGGCACGCGCTTGCTCTGCACCTTGCGTGGATTGAGCCGCTCGACCGCGCGTTCGCCTGCGCTGCGTCCCACTTTCTGCGGGGACTCGAGATCGGCGCCGTGCACCGTGGAGGAATAATCGTAATCGCGCTCCATCGCGGTGCCCTCACCGGCGATTGCGGTCATCGAAACGCTCTGGCCCGAACTGAGATAGGCCCCGGTGAAACCGTGGCTGGTCACCAACACCATGCCGCCGATGCCGGCCGACGCCGAGGCGCCGGCCGATGTGGTGACGCCTTTGACGGTAAGCGCCGCGGTCTCGGCGCGGCGGGCGCGCTCTTCCAGTTCCGCGATGGTTGGAAGATCCGGATCAAGCAGATCAAGGTCGGGAAAGTCGCGGGCCAGCTGGCCGGGATCGGCAAGGCCGGCGAACGGATCGTCCGGCGCCACCCGTGCCATGGCGACAGCGCGCTCGGCGAGCTCCGCCGCGTCCGCCTTAATGTCGTTCGTCGACACAACCGCTTGGCGGCGCCCCACCAAAGCGCGCAGCCCCACATCGTCGCCTTCGGAGCGCTCGGATTCCTCGACCGCGCCGTCGCGCACCTCTACCCCGAGCGACACCGAGCGCACCGCAAGCGCGTCGGCGGCATCGGCGCCGGCCCGGCGAGCGGCTGCAACCAGCCGTTCGGCGAGGTCAGTCAGCGCGGACTGGTCGAGGAGCGAGGACATCCGAAAGATTTACGTTCTGTTTTCCGAGAGTCGAGTGGGTGATCCAGGGATCGCGGGGGCTGCGGCAAGGACTCGTCAAGCATGAGTCACATTCGCGCCGGGGAAACCACAGGTTAACCAGGAACATTAAGCGAAGTCCGACCAATTTGAGGCATGTTCGAGACAACGGGGGAAACGAGCGGCCGCAAGACCGGGATATGCCCGGCACCGATTAGCTAAGCTTTGAGGCGTCAAACAACCAGGGCCGTGCCTGTGTGGGGTCGGGCCGCGGGAAGCGGCTCGACCCCTTCTCGTTCTGCGGCACCCGAATGGCGCATGCGCCGCACAGTTGCCGCCACCAAGTTCTCCGCACCCAACGACAGGCGCGCTGAGAGGGGCGGCGTTACGGTCGCGGCTGCGGGACCTGAATCAGTTCCGCGAGATCGCCTTTGCTGAGCGGCGCGGCGATGAATTTGAAAGTGATCGCATCGGCCATCACCTCCTCAATCCCGGAAATGCGATCGGGATCGACGGCGGCTTTCGGCAGGAATTCCTGCAACGCCCGCCGCGCCGTCGGCTCGGAGAGCTTCGCGAAGGCGGCGTAGGCCTTCAGCCCCTCGGGGGTCGAATAGACCCAGGCGAGCGCGTCGCGGTAGCCGCGCATGAAGCGCACGAATACGTCCGGGCGCGCTTTGAGCTCGGTGGCATTGGCGATGATGACGCGATTGGTCTGCTTGTCGAAGTCCGGCGCATCGGATGATTTCATGATCAGCCGGGTCTTGCCGGCTTCGAGCTCGGCGACGCCGAACGGCGCGCCTGCCCAGCCCACGTCGACCTGTCCGCTCATGGTCGCGGTCATGGTCGCGGCGGCGTTGCCGGTGGGCACCGGCTTGAAGTTGACCTTGTAATGCTTCTGCAGCGCCAGCACGCCGGCATGCGTCGAGGAGCCGTTGTTGGAATAGGCGACGGTCTTGCCCGAAAGGTCGTGCGGGCTGCGGATCGGCGAGTCCGCCGGCACGTACCAGAAGACCTGGGAACCGCCGGTATACGAGCCGCCGATAATGCGCACCGGCGCGCCCTTGGCGAACACACCGATCGCACCGAGGAAGCCCGACGCCACACCGAGCTGCGCGCTGTTCGAGATGACCGCCTGCTGGGTCTCGCCGCCGCCATCCGTATAGAAGATGTCGAGCGCGAGGTTGTGGCGTTTGAACAGGCCGGCCTTGTCGCCGACCTCGGTGACGAAGGTCTCGCCAATGCCGCGCCCGCCGACGGCGACTCGAAGCTGGTCCTGGGCGCGACCGGACTCGCCCAAAATGGCAAGCGTTGCGAGGGCCGCAAGCGACGCCACTGCGAATCTTGCATGCCACATGGGCGCCTCCCAACGCTGTTGTTCTTGGCCGCAGAGCTACCACCCACTCCCTTGCCGGTGCAACAGACAGGCAGCCCCGCGCCGATTGAATCGCCGCATGCCATTTGTCATCGTCGGCGCGGGAGGCATCGGTCATGGCAGGAGAGCAATCGCTGGCGGGCCGCGTCGCCGTGATCACCGGAGCGGCGAGCGGCATGGGACGCGTGATGGCACGCGCGCTCGCGGGTGCCGGCGCCAAGATTACCGGCGTGGACGTCGATGCTGCCGGCCTCGATCGCCTCGCCGAGGAACCGGTCTTTGCCGGAAAATTTCTCAAGGCCGTTGCCGATGTATCCAAGACCGCGGATTGCCGGCATTCCGTCGACCGGGTGGTCGAGACCTTCGGCGCGCTCGATATCCTGATCAATTGCGCCGGCATCAGCATGTCTACTGCGGCCAGCGACCGGGACGCCCGGATCAAATTCTTCGAAGCGGATCCGCAAGGCTTGCAGCGTATTCTGGCGGTCAACGCCATCGGCGCATTCCTGATGGCGCGCTTCGCGGCTCGACCGATGATCGCGCGCGGTTGGGGGCGCATCATCGTCGTGACGACGAGTTTCGACACCATGCTGGCAGCAGGCCTGTCCGCTTACGGCGCGTCCAAAGCCGCGCTGGAGGCAAGTTGCGTGAGCTTCGCCAAGGACCTCGAAGGTACGGGCGTGACCGTTAACATCTTGGTGCCCGGCGGGCCGACCGATACGCCCGGCTTCTTCCCGCCGGGGAAACCGCGGCCTGCGGTTCTGCTCGACCCCGAGATCATGGGCGCTCCTGTGGTGTGGCTCGCCTCGCCGCAATCGGACGGCATCAGCGCCTGCCGCTTCATCGCACGCGATTGGGACCGCAGCCTGCCGCCGGCGCAAGCGGCCGCCCGCGCGCGCGCGCCGGCTGCCTGGCCTTCACTCGCGCAGAGCGCGGCGGCTGCGCGCGGACATGCGATGTAGTCCCCGATAGTGCTGTAGGAGGGTGCCGCCGACGAAGGGCGCAATGGATTTTGCATCTTGCCCCTCGCATTAGGCGGTTGGTCGCGCCTGCGCATATTGTGGCAGCCCGTCGGTCAGCTCAATCCATTGCACCTTGCTGCTCGTATGGACGTGGTCGCGCGAAGGTACCGCTTCGGGATGGTCGAGGCTGGATGTGGTGATGTCGATCTCATCGGGATGATCATCGGCCTGAAACGTCAGCTGGGTGCCGCAATGGGGACAGAAGCTGCGGGTTGCCTTCCTGCTCGAGCGGAAGCGCGACGGATGACCCTGCAGCAATCGAAACTCGGAAGTCCTGACGCTGAACCAGGCGACAAACGGCGCGCCGGTGGTCCGCCGGCACATCGAGCAATGGCAATTGGTTTCGTCGAACGGGCGGCGCGCCACCTCGTAACGAATCCGCCCGCAAAAGCATCCGCCCTGCAACATCGCGGTCTCCTCAGCAAGAAAAACTGGCGCCGAACGCCGCGACGGCGGCAGAGCTCCTCAAAGCCCGCGGTGCGCGATCGCGTCCAGCGCGAGCCCCGCGAACAGGATGAGGCCGGCATCGCGGTTGGACTTGAACACCGCCAGGCAATTGACGGGATCATCGACGTCGAGGCGTGCGATCTGCCAGGCGAGGTGCGCGGCGAAGGCGAGGAGCCCGACCGCGAAGATCAGCCCTCCACCGGTGCGGAATCCGGCCCAAGCGATCAGCGCGACGGCGAGCGCGTAGAATACGGCGAGCATCGGTTTGGTGCGCTGGCGGAAGAGCAGCGCCGTCGACTTGATGCCGATGAGCGCGTCGTCCTCGCGATCCTGGTGCGCGTAAATCGTGTCGTAGCCGATGACCCAGGCTATGGCGCCGGCATAGAGCAGCAAGGCGGGCAGATCGAGCCGCGCGAACGTCGCCGGCCATCCCATCAGCGCGCCCCAGGAGAAGGCGAGGCCGAGCACGATCTGCGGCCAATAGGTGATCCGCTTCATGAAGGGATAAACGACGACCACCGCGAGCGAGGCGAGCCCGACATAGATCGTGAAGCGATTGAACTGCAGCAGCACCGCGAGTCCGATCAACGCCTGCAGCACGAGAAAGGCGGCGGCGGCAGCAACCGTCACCTGCCCGGAAGGAATCGGTCGCGAGCGCGTGCGCTCGACGCGCGCATCGAGATCGCGATCGACGATATCGTTCCACGTGCAGCCGGCTCCGCGCATGGCGAAGGCGCCGACGAAGAAGAGGACGAGGTGCCAGATGTCGACGCCGGTCCCCGCGTGAACCGCGGCGAGCGCAACCGACCACCAGCACGGCATCAACAGCAGCCAGGAGCCGATCGGGCGGTCGAGACGGGCCAGCCGCAGATAAGGGCGGATCCAGGCCGGGGCGAAGCTGTCGACCCAGTTACCGGTCGAATCGGCGACGCGGCCCGCGCCGCGGCTCATCGCGCCAGGGGGCTGCCGGTGAGCGTGTCGAAGGTCGACTGCGACTTCTTCGTCGCGCTCGAAGCATCCGGCACCATCGGCGTGGTGCCGAGCGCATCGCTCAGGGTCGGACCCGCCGGGCGGGCCCCCTGCGCCGCCACATCGCAAACCTTCTTGCCGACCTCGGAGGCCTTGCCGTATCCGTCCTTGACCTGCTTGATGACCTCGGGGGGAACGCCGCAGGTAGCGCTGTGCTCCTGCAAGCCCTTGAGCATCTTGCTCTCGGCGGCGAGGAAAGCCTTGAAAAGCTTGCACATTTCCTCGGGGGGCGCCTTCTTCTCACCAGCCGCCTGCAACGCCTTGCCGTGCTTGGCGGTCTCGTCCCGACTGCTCAAAAGCTGCTGGCAGGCCGGCGGTGGCTGCTGCGGCGCGCCAAAGGAGGCCGCCGGAGCGCCCGGCGACATGCCTGGCGCGGGCGACATTCCGCCAGGCATGCCGGGCATGCCTCCGAACTGGGCCGCTGCCGGCCACAACGGCATAACCACGAGCGCCAGCGCCAATGGGAAAGCTCGGCTGAGCCTCATAATCTGTCCCCCGGCCACCCGATTCGACCCTGCCCGATCCTGGGGCCTATCGTATTAACAGCGCTTTGAATTCGGCGATAACACGGCAAAGGGCCGCGCCCGAAGGCCGCGGGGACCCGTCCGGACCATGGGAACCGGGGTTTTCCCGCGTTTTGGTTGCTGATTTTACCCAAACCGGGCAGCAAGCAGGGATTACCGGCTTCTAGCTCCGCGTGCCTATGCCCCGCTGCGACCTTCGCATGTCCCGCCTCTATGTCGATGCCGCTCTCTACGAGGGCGCCAGCGTCGCGCTTGACGCCTCACAGGCCCATTACCTCGGCGACGTGTTGCGCTTCAAAACCGGCGATTCCGTGCTGGCGTTCAATGGCCGCGACGGCGAGTGGCGGGGCACGCTCGCGAGCGCCGGGAAACGCCGGCTCACGCTTGCCATCGGCACGCGCACTCGGCCACAGACCAGCGCGCTCGATCTGCATTACCTGTTCGCGCCGCTCAAACATGCGCGCCTCGACTACATGACGCAGAAGGCGGTCGAGATGGGCGCCTCGCGCCTACAGCCGGTGCTCACCCGCCACGCCCAGGTCGCGCGCGTCAACCTCGAGCGCATGCGCGCCAATGCGATCGAGGCCGCCGAGCAGTGCGGCATCCTGACGGTGCCCGAAATCCGCGCGCCCGTGCGCTTGCAGCAGATGATCGCCGAACTCGAGCCTGCGCGGGTGCTCGTGTTCTGCGACGAGGAGGCGGAGGTGAAGGACCCGATTGCCGCGCTCGCGCCGGTACGAAGCGCACGCCAAGCGCAGCCGCTTGCGCTCGCCGTCCTCATCGGCCCCGAGGGCGGCTTTGCTCCCGAGGAGCGCGCGGCACTGCTCAAATTGCCGAATGCGCTGCGGCTCGCGCTCGGCCCACGCCTGCTGCGCGCCGACACCGCCGCGGTCGCCGCCCTCGCACTCGTGGGGGCAGTGCTGGGGGATTGGCGCTAAGCGCTGTCACGGAATGCCTACACTGACCGGCACAAACTCTTGGCGCGTCATTCCGGGGCGCGGGCAGCGCAGGCAAGTGTACGCAGCCTGCGCACGCTTGGCTGCGTGTGCCCGCGAGCCCGGAATCTATAACCACTGCCGGTGATCATGGATTCCGGCTCTCGCCGCTATCACGGCTCGGCCGGAATGACGAAGTGAAGAGATTAGCGTTAAGCGCGTCCTCGGTTTGGCATCGAATTCACGCCCCAAGCGTGCTAAAGCGCCGCCGCCACAGGCTAAACCGGCTGCGAGCGCGCCATGACACGTGCACAAGTGATCTCGACGAGCACCGCGCCCGAGGCACGAGCCGAGGCGCTCATCGCTGCGTTCGAGCGCGCGGGCTATGCGCGGGTCGCGCCGGCCATTCTGCAGCCGGCGGAGCCGTTCCTCGACCTCTCCGGCGAGGACATCCGCAAGCGCATGTATTTGACGACGGACCCGCAGGGGCGCGAACTGTGCCTGCGACCCGATCTCACCATTCCGGTATCGCGCGACTATCTCGCCTCCTCCGCCGCCGGCAAGCCGCGCGGCTTTTGCTACCTCGGGCCGGTGTTCCGGCATCGACCCGAGGGGGTCGCGGAATTCCTGCAGGCGGGCATCGAATCGTTCGGCCGTGAGGACACCGCGGCGGCGGACGCCGAAATGCTGGCGCTCGGGCTCGATGCGACCGCGCATTACGGTCTTGCCGCACCCGCCATCCGGATGGGCGATGTCGGGTTGTTTTCCACGCTCGTGGCGGCGCTCGATCTTGCGCCCGCCTGGAAGCGGCGCCTGATCAAGGATTTCAACCACAAGACCTCGCTCGCGGAGGATCTCGATCGGCTCACCATCGGCGCGTCGAACGTGCGGCCCGAATATCAAGGCGTGCTCGCCGCGCTTGCCGGCGCCGATCCCAAAGGGGCGCATGCACTCGTCACCGATTTGCTTTCGATTGCAGGCATCACCGCGGTCGGCGGACGTTCGGTCAGCGAGATTGCCGACCATTTTCTCGAGCAGGCGGCGCTCGGTGCGCAGGCCTCGTTGCCGCAGCAGACCCGCACGCTGATCGAAAAATTTCTCGCCGTCGCCGGCGAGCCGCACGAGGCCGCGGCCAAGCTCCACGCCTTTGCGCGCGAGGCCAAGATCTCGCTTAAGCCCGCACTCGACCTGTTCGAGAGCCGCACCCGCGCGCTCTCAGCCGGCGGCATCGACGTCTCCCGCATTCAGTTCTCCACCGCCTTCGGCCGCGGCCTCGACTATTACACCGGCGTCGTTTTCGAGCTCCACGACCCGCGCGCACAAGCGAACGGCCCGCTGGTGGCCGGCGGGCGCTATGACGGATTGTTGACGCGGCTCGGCAGCGCTCGGGCGATTTCCGCCGTCGGATTTGCGGTGTGGATCGAGCGGCTGGCGGCGTTGCGGGGCAAGCCGTGAGCACGTCCTTCGTCATCGCGGTGCCGGCGAAAGGGCGCCTGCAGGCGAACGCGGAAGCCTTCTTCGCACGCGCCGGGCTCGATCTCGTCAAACCGCGCGGAGCGCGCGACTACCGCGGCACGATCGCCGATCTCCCGGGCATCGAGGTGGCGTATCTCTCGGCTGCCG
Source organism: Xanthobacteraceae bacterium (assembly GCA_045811545.1). Lineage (GTDB taxonomy): Bacteria > Pseudomonadota > Alphaproteobacteria > Rhizobiales > Xanthobacteraceae > VAZQ01. The sequence goes on from JBJMTU010000370.1 coordinate 24,610, forward strand.
AAATCGTCGATTTGCTGGCGCAGGGTGCGGTACACCTCGGCATCACCGGCGAAGACCTGGTACGCGAGAAAATACCCGACGCGGAACGGCACGTCGTCCTGGTCGACGGCTTGGGCTTCGGCCACGCCAATGTGGCGGTCGCGGTGCCGCAGGCATGGATCGACGTGCACAGCATGGCCGATCTCGACGATGTCGCGATCGCGTTCCGGCTCAAACACGAGCGCAAGATGCGCGTTGCGACCAAATACGTGAATCTCACGCGCGACTTCTTTTCCCGGCACGGCGTGACCGATTACCGGATCGTGGAAAGCTCGGGCGCGACCGAGGCCGCGCCGGCCGCCGGCACCGCCGAGCTCATCGTCGACATCACGACCACCGGCGCGACGCTGGCCGCCAATGGCCTCAAGGTCATTGACGACGGCGTAATTCTGCGCTCGCAGGCGAATCTGGTGGCGGCGCGTGCGGCGAAATGGGGCGCGGCCGAGCGCACGGCTGCGCGCGGGATGCTTGATCGGATCGCAGCGCAGGCGCGCGCCGGCGCCTTCCGCGAGGTGCGCGCCCGCTTTTCCCGCTGTGACGATGCGCTCATCGCCGAGGCCAAGCGCCGTTTCGGCGTCGAGAGCCCGTTCGGCGCCCCAACCTCCTCGGGCATGCTCACGTTGCACTGCCCGCCCAAGCACGTGCACGAGCTGGCGACGTTGCTGAGGGAGAAAGGCGCCGAGACCGTCGTCGTCGCGGATTTGGGCTACGTCTTTTCCAGCGCCGACCCGCTCTACGCGAAGCTCGAGGCAGGCCTCGCGTTGCCGCGATGATCATCGCTGGCACAGCTTGCTGATGGGTTGCTCCCCCGTTCCAGCGCGGCACGAGGCGTGGACTATGACAGCGCAGCGAAATCGATCGGCCGCGAGCGGTCGAGCGTGCGCTCGCTCGGCGGCAGCGGATATTTCAGGCCGGTGGCGCAATTGAAAAGCATCGCCCGCTCGTGGCGGCCAATGCGCCCGTCAGGCAGCGCCGCTTTGAGCGCGGCATAGGTCGCGGCACCCTCCGGGCAGAGCAAAAGCCCTTCCGCCCGCGCGACCTCGTCGATCGCCGCGGTGATCGCCTCGTCGGTGACCGCGATCGCGAAGCCGCCGCTCTCGCGCACCGCGCGCAAGATGAGAAAATCACCAATCGCCTGCGGCACGCGGATGCCCGCCGCAATGGTCTGCGCATCCTGCCACCGGGGCGCATGCTCCGCGCCCGTGTCGTAGGCGCGCACGATGGGCGCGCAGCCAGTCGCCTGCACCGCCACCATGCGCGGGCGCCTGCTGCCGATAAAGCCGATCGCTTCGAGCTCGGCGAACGCCTTCCACATGCCGATGAGGCCGGTGCCGCCGCCGGTCGGGTAGAGGATCACGTCCGGCAGGTCCCAACCGAGCTGCTCGGCCAGCTCGAGGCCCATCGTCTTCTTGCCCTCGATCCGATACGGCTCCTTCAACGTCGAGGTGTCGAACCAACCGGCCTTCGCCGCACCCTCGGCGACGATCTTCCCGCAATCGTCGATCAGCCCGTTGACCCGGTAGACGGTCGCGCCCTGCAGCGCGATCTCGCGAACGTTCACTTCCGGCGTGTCGGCGGGACAGAACACCGTGGTTTTGATCCCGGCGCGGCTGGCATAGGCAGAGAGCGCCGCACCCGCGTTGCCGTTGGTGGGCATCGCCATATGTTCGACGCCGAGCGCCTTCGCCATCGACACCGCCATTGCAAGCCCGCGCGCCTTGAACGAGCCGGTCGGCAGCCGGCTCTCGTCCTTGACCAGAATCTCGCCGGATCCAAGCGCCTTGGCGAGCCTCAGCAACGCCACGATCGGCGTGAGCGGCTCGCCGAGGCTGACGATGTCGCGGGCGCCACGCACGGGCAGGAGTTCGCGGTAGCGCCATAGATCGCGCGGCCGGCGTGCCAGCGCCTCCTTGCTCAACGCTTTTTTGACGCCGTCGAGATCGTAGCGCACCAACAGCGGCTTGCCCGCGCGCGAGAGATTGTGCAGCTCGTCCGCCGCATAGCGCGCGCCGGTCGCCGAGCATTCGAGATGCGTGACGAATGTGGGACGCTCCGCGGTCAGGTTTTCGTCGTCGCGCATCTACCGGCTCCGATGCTCATCCTGCGCGGGCCCCCCAATGACCGTGAATTGCTCGCTTCGTCATTCGGTCGATCGTTCCGCCTGCCCTGCGCGCGACCTGAATACGACGAAATGCGAGAGCGAGAAATTGACCACGAAGCTGGCCGCGATCGCCAAGAGCTTCGCCGCCGGAACCGGGATCCAAAGCGATGCCACCACCAGGACCGTCGTGTTGGTGATCACCCCGGCGACCCCCGATGCAACGAAGGCACCATAGGCGCGCCAGCGCAACTGTCGGCCGGACTCGGCGGCAAAGGTGATGTAGCAATTCATCACATACGAGCCGGAAACGGCGACCAGCCAGGCGAGCACGTTGGCGGGGACCAGCGGCAGGTCGAGGAGGTAGTAGCCGGCAAGGAAGACACCATAGTCGACGACGGTATTGACCACGCCCACAACCGCAAAACTCGCCGCCTTGAGCGTGACCGCGCGTTCTTGCCACGCCTGCGCGAGGCGGCGTTGGAGATGGTCGAACGGCGCGGGGAGCCTCATGGCGGCTTCCGCTTAGCACGTCCCGACCGCCGCGCCGAGGCGCCTCCGCGGCTTGCCAGCCCACCTGCGCGACAGGCGCGCATGCTTGGGCTATAACCGCCGGCAGCGGGAAGGCTCAACAGGCGGTCCATGGCTGCAGATGCGATGACCCGAGTCGGCGGCGCTGCGGCGCGTTCGCGCGGCTGGGCAGACACGGGCCTGTCGATCGTTGTTCCGTTGTTCAACGAGGCAAACAGCCTCGCCACGCTGCACGCCCGCATCGTCGAAGTCGCCCGCGCGCTCAAGGCGGCGCGCGGCCTCGCCACCGAGGTCGTCTACGTCGACGACGGCAGCCGCGACGGGACGCTCTCCGCCGCGCGCGAACTCCTGGCTGACGGTCTCGATATCCAGGTCATCGCGCTGTCGCGCAATTTCGGCAAGGAGGCGGCGCTGCTCGCCGGGCTCGATCATGCCCGCCTCGGCGCCGTCCTGTTCATGGACGGCGACGGCCAACATCCGCCGGCACTGGTGGAAAAGCTCGTCGGCTACTGGCTCGATGACGGCTACGACGTGATCTACACCGCCAAGGCACACCGCGCGAGCGAACCGTGGTTGCGTCGGCTCGGGGTCAAGGCCTTCTACTCGCTGATCAACTGGGGGGCGCGGCAAAAAATTCCGGAGGACGCGGGCGACTTCCGCCTCCTGTCGCCGCGCGCGGCCGCGGCCCTCAAGCAGCTTCCCGAGCGCAACCGGTTCTTCAAGGGCCTCGCGAGCTGGATCGGTTTCCGCCAGATCCGCGTCGATTACGAACCGGCCGAGCGCATCCACGGCCGCACGACCTGGAATCTCTATTCGCTGATCGGGCTTTCGATCGAAGGCCTCACCTCGTTCTCGGTCGCGCCGCTGCGGCTCGCGAGCCTGCTCGGGCTCCTACTCGCGGCCGCGGCGTTCATCTTCGGGATGCAAATCCTGATCGAGACCTTCGTGTTCGGCGAGTCGGTCCCCGGCTATCCTTCGGTGATCGTTGGGCTGATGGTGCTCGGCGGCGTGCAGCTCATCATGATCGGAATCATGGGCGAATATATCGGGAAGATCCTGTCCGAGATCAAAGCACGCCCCGTCTATTTCGTGGCCGAGCACACGCTCAAGATGGCCGAGAGTGCCGCCGGCGATGCGCAGGCGCGCTCGGCCGCGGAATGAGCCAAGCTGAACGCCGCATCTGGCTGTGCGCGGACGACTACGGCATTTCCACAGCCGTCAACACTGCAATCCGCGACCTCGTGGTGCGCGGACGCCTCAACGCCACCTCGGCGCTCGTAGTGGCGCCGAGCTTTCAGCGCTCGGAAGCCACTGCCCTCGATGTGCTCAATTCCGCCGCACCGCGCGTGGCGATCGGCCTGCACCTGACGTTCACCGCACCCTTTCGCCCATTGAGCAAAGGATTCAAACCGCTGCGGGAAGGCACGTTCCCGCCGCTCGCGACGACGGCGCGGCTCGCTCTCACGTACCGGCTCGACCACGACGCGCTCGTTGGCGAAATCACCGCTCAGATGCACAGGTTTCTCGACACGTTCGACCGCGTCCCCGATTTCGTCGACGGCCATCATCACGTGCATCTCTTCCCGCAAATCAGCGATGCCGTGCTCGAGGTCGTTTCGCGCACCGCTCCCGATGCGTGGGTACGCCAATGCGGGCGGGCGGTGCCGTTCACGCAGAGATTGGCTGACCACAAGGGGCTGTTCCTCGATCTGTTGAGCTCACGTGTTCGCCGCCGGGCCGCGGCACGCGGGTTGCGCACCAATCCGGCCTTCGCCGGCACTTACGAATTCGACGAGCAAGCGGATTTCGCGGCACTGTTCCCGCGCTTCCTCGATCGGCTGCCCGATGGCAGCGTCGTCATGTGTCATCCGGGCTTCGTCGACGCCGAATTGCAGCGGCTCGATCCGCTGACGACGCTGAGAGAGAAGGAATATACGTTTTTCGCTGGCGATGGCTTTCCGGCGATGCTCGCGGCCCACGGAGTGGCATTGGCCTAACCGCTCCAGTCGGTGCATCCCACTGGCCGGATGAAGAAAAAGCCCGCAAGCTCTTTTTGTGGCAGGCCATCATTCCGCTTTCACGGGTATTGCATACATGACTCCAGTCGTCATGGAGGAAGGAGACGACCAATGACCCCAGAGGAACGCAATCTCGTCATCGAACTGTTCGACCGCCTGGCAACGCTAGAGGACGCGCAACGCGATCCCGAGGCCGAACGCCTCATCAGGGATGGCTTGCGGCAAGCCCCCAATGCCCCTTACGCGTTGGTGCAGACCGTGCTGGTGCAGGACGAAGCGCTCAAGCGGGCGGACGCACGCATCCGCGAGCTCGAGGGCGCGAGCGACACGGAGCCACGCGATACCAGCTTTCTCGGCGGGATGCGTGAAAGCCTTTTCGGCAAACGCGAGGGTCGCGGCTCGGTCCCCTCGGTGCGGTCGGCCGAACCGGCGTCCACATCGGCCCCCGTGTCGCCTGCTTGGCACACTGGAACGCAAGCGCCGATGCCGGCCGCAACACAAACGCCGATGCCGGCCGGCCCCGCGGGAGCGCCGGGGGCACCGGGCAGCTCGTTCCTCGGCACGGCAGCCGCAGCCGCGGCCGGCGTGATCGGCGGCTCACTGCTCATGAGCAGCATTCGCTCCTTGATGGGTCACCCGCAAGGCGCACAGGCCGCCTTCGATCCAGCATCGGGAGCGAGCGGATCATCTCCCTGGAGCGGCAGCGGCGAACTCGCGCGCGAGGCCGGCGTGGGCGATATCGGACGCGCCCCCTCGTCCGGCGACGATACCGCCAGCCGCAGCTATGGCGCGCTCGACGAGCGCGGCAATGACGACGAGCCGGACGATCAAGGTGCGGATGACTTCGACGACGACGGCTTCGACGACGACGGCGGCGGGGACAACGAGGAGTAAGCGCGGACGTCGCACCTTGCGTGCTCGCTACGGCACGCGAGATCCCGGCTTGTCGGGACGCGGCCGGCGCACGGCGACGAAGCCGATGAACGATATCGCTGCAAAGGCCGCGACCACGGCAAGCACGGTTGGATCGGCGGTGCGCTCCGCGACGAAGGCGAGCACGAGCGGGGCGATCGCCTGCATGACCAAATAAGGGCCGCCGATGCGGCCCATGAGGTGACCGTAGCCGGCCGCGCCGAACAGCGCGAGCGGCACCGCGCCGCGGGCGATGGTGAGCAGCCCATTTGCCATGCCGAACATCACCGCGAACGCGGCGGCGGTCGCAACGCTCAGTCCGAACAGCGCGAGCAACGCGAAAGCCGCCAGCAGTATTGCGACCGCGAAGCGCGCGACAAAAAGGGGATGGATGCGGCGCGCGACCATGAGCTCGCAAATGCGCGCCGCGACTTGCGCCGGCCCGAACAGCGCGCCGATCGCCACCACCGTCGCCGCATCGATGCCGGCGCGCGCGAAGATGGCGAGCAGGTGCGCGGACAGGCCCGACGGCACGAAGGCGTAAGCGGCAAACGCCGCCGCCACCAGCAGGAAGGGCCAACCGGTCGGCGGCAGCACGGTGATCGGCGCTTGCGCCGATGGGTCAGACCGCGCGGCTGCGCCGGCGCGTGTGCGCGGCAAGGCAAACGCGTGGAGCGGCGCTGCGACCAATGCGAGCACGGCGGCATAGACGAGATAGGTGCCGCGCCATCCGACGGCGTTGAGCAGAAGATGGGTCACCGGCCAGCTCACGGTCGAGGCGAAGCCGCCCGCAAGCGTAAGCGCGGTGATCGGGCGTCTTGCCGCGACCCCAAAAATACGACCGAGCGTGGCAAAGGCCGGATCGTACAGGGTTGCAGCGGTCGCGACGCCGAGCAGCATCCAGACCGCGAGATAAGCGGCAGGATGGTCGGCAGCGACGATCAGGGCGAGACCAAACGCGGCGAGAAGGGATCCGATGGACATGACCCGATGTCCGCCGTGCCGATCGATCAGCAAGCCCACGCGTGGCGACACGAGACCTGCCGTGAGCAGCGCGAGCGAGAAGCCGCCCATGGCAAAGGTCATCGACCAGCCGCGCTCGTGCGCGATCAGCGGCACGGTCAAGACCGGTGGATAGAAGATCGTGCCCCAGGCCAGAATCTCGGTGACGCCGAGCACGAGCACGGCGCGCCAGGGGCCGGCGATCACATCGCGCAGAGTCGGCATGACAGGAGCACGGCGGGCAAGACCGATTCGACCCTATCACGGCCCGTACCGGGGTCGATCTAGCCGATGTGCTTGACCATCGCGACCGCGCTGGGCGGACAGAGCGCGGCGAATTGTCGGCTGGCGCGGACCGCTTCCGGCACGTCGCCGCGCGCGCAAGCGGCATAGCCGAGCCGGCCGAAGAGACGCGTATCGGACGCGGTCAGGAGATAGATCACGCGACATTTGAGCGAGCGTGCCTCGGTCTCGAGCATGGCCACCATCGCCGCTCCCATGCCGACCTGCCGCAGCGGCGGCAAAGTCACCAGCGAGCGTAGCAGCGCATCGCTGCCGAAAATTTCCAGCCCGCCGAAGCCGGCTGGAATGGCCTGGACCGTCTCGAAGCGCCAGACCAATACGCGTTCATCTTGGATATCGTCCGCCGGAAGCCCCGTCTTGACGAGCGCGGTCTTGACGCCGTCGCGCTCCCATGGTGCGAGCGGCGTGGCAATGAGGCAGCGCGTCATAGCGCCGTCTCGTTGACCCGCGGAACGGGCGAGCACGACGCCTGCCGGTTGCGGTGCGCAGCTTTTGCTCGACCAGTCTTGGATCAACGGCCACGGATCAGCGCGACGCGCTCGCCTGCGCCGCGCGCGGCGCGCAACGCACGAAGATGCCGGTGCCGTAACGTCCATCGATCTCGGGATCGACATATTTGAGGACCATCACGCGGCCGTCGAAGGAGACGATCTCTCGATCTTGCGTCCCCGGCGTGCGTCCGGCAGGACCGATATAGTCCCTGCCCGCCGAACTGCCCTTCAGCCGCAGCTCTTGCAGCTCGCTCGAATCGGCGAGGTACATCATCACTCCGCCGTTTGTGCCTTGGCCGATCACGTAGGGCTGCTTGCACTGGCCGCGGGCATTCGCCTCGGTGCGGCCGCGATCCTCCGGCTTGTGATAGGCGGCGTACCCCCAACGGCCGACAATCTCGGTGGGCCGAACGCGGGCCGGGATTTCAGGTTCGGGCGGCGCGGAGGCGGCAACCTGCGGAGACGGTGTCGTGCTGCAGGCCGAGGCTGCCAGCGCCGAGAGCGCGATGGTCGACCAAACGAGAGTGCGATTCCGCATCGACGAGTTTCCCCTTACTCCTGGGTCCGCCGCCTAGCCCGACGCGCGAGCGCGGACAGACGCAACACTTTTACCGGCTCCATGGTTAACGAGATGCAAGCGCCCCCGCGGGAACGGGCCGATCCGGGCGACTTTGCTCTCAGGCTAGGGCCCTCCCAAGGCAGATATGAGGCAGTCTTGGGTTCCCTGCCCTACCGCTTGCGGGGGTCCCGCAGCGGGGGATCCCGTTTGATATTGAGACGTCTCGCCGCCTTTGCGTCGAAGTCCGCGTCGGCGCGAAAGCCACCGGCATGAATGCCGTCGATGGCGCAGAGGTCATCGATCTCGTTGACATCCCCGGTGACGCCGAGCGCACCCACGATTTCGCCCGTCGCGTCGCGGATGAGTTGGCCGCCGCCTTCGAGGAACAGCGGCCCGTCCGCAAGCTCGACAAGCGATTGCATGAAGGCCGGCTTCTCTTTTGCCTTTTGCAGCACCTGCCGCGAGGATCGATTGAGCGCGAGCGCCGCAAACGCCTTGCCGTAGGCGATCTCGAAACGCATGAGCGCGGCGCCATCCTGCTTTTGGAACGCCTTCACCCGTCCGCCCGCATCGAGGACGATCGCGGCCAAAGCATGGGCTTTGCGCTTTCGCGCCGAGGCAAACGTGCCGTTGATGATCTTGTTCGCCTCGGCGAGCGAGATCGCGCGCATCTCGGTGAAGTCCTTGAACTTGCGCCCTGGGACGGGGCGCCCGATGGGCGGGCGGCGGTTAGACGCTGTGGATCGGGCGCACCTTAGCAGGAAATGCGAGAGGCCCTTGGCATGCGCCCAGGCTGCCCCAGCGGGAGTGAGGCCGCCAACCTTGACAGCGGTTCACCGAGTCCCTATCTCCGCGGCAGCTTTGGCACTCCGTAACCAGGAGTGCTAACAGCGCCTCAAATCACCCGACTGCTCAAGTACTTACTATCTTCCCCCAGCGCCCGCGAGGAGAGTCCATGGCCAAAACCAAGTTCCGCCCCCTGCACGACCGCGTGGTCGTGAAACGCATCGATGCCGAGGAAAAATCGAAGGGCGGCATCATCATCCCCGACACCGCCAAGGAGAAGCCATCGCAGGGCGAGGTCATCGCAGTGGGCCCCGGCGGGCGCGACGAGGCCGGCAAGATCATCAAACCAGACGTGAAGGCCGGCGACCTGGTGCTGTTCGGCAAATGGTCCGGCACCGAGGTCAAACTGGACGGCGAGGAGCTCCTGATCATGAAGGAGTCCGACATCATGGGCGTGATCGCCTGACGTCGATCCATGCAAATCCAAAGCCGATAACTGCGTCCGTTGTCATGCCCGAGAGGCGGAAGTCGGCGTTCAAACAAATCGATGGAGTGAATTGAAATGGCTGCAAAAGAAGTCCGCTTTGCCGGCGATGCGCGCGAAAAAATGTTGCGCGGCGTCGACACCCTGGCCAATGCCGTGAAGGTGACGCTCGGTCCCAAGGGCCGCAACGTCGTGCTCGACAAGAGCTTCGGCGCGCCCCGCATCACCAAGGACGGCGTCACGGTCGCCAAGGAGAT
>JBJMTU010000371.1:0-14871 GCA_045811545.1 Xanthobacteraceae bacterium
GAATTCGTTTGCGCGTTGATGACCATGAGCCTTATCCGCCTTGCCATCGGAATGGTGCCGGTGACGTTCCTGGCGATGGCCTTCTTCGGGTTCAACGTTTACAGCCTCGGTCTGGCGCTCGCGGCGTTCTTCGTGAATCTGATCCTCACGAGCTGGGCCGTGGGCATCGTTGTCGCGGGCGTGCTGCTGCGCAACGGCATGGGTGCGGAATCGCTCGCTTGGACTCTCATGTTCGTGCTCATGCCGCTCGCCTGTGTCTATTACCCCGTCAGCGTGCTGCCGGATTGGCTGCAAGTGATTGCCTGGATGCTGCCGCCTACATACGTGTTCGAAGGCATGCGGGCGCTGCTGATGGAGCACGTGGTGCGCGTCGATCTGATGGTCGAGGCCTTCGCACTCAACGCGCTCTATTTCGCCGCCGGCGTGTTCGCATTTCTGCAACTGCTCAAGAGCGCGCGCCGGGCGGGCTCGCTACTGCAGACCGGCGAATAGCGGCACCGTGTCCGCTGGTTTGATCATGCCTGCCTTGCTGCGGCGCGAAACCACCAGCGGCCTTGAATGCTTATCTATTTTGCGGGGGCGCGTGGATAACCCACCGGAGACGTTGACTATATGTCAGATTCGCGACAGTATGCTGCAGTGCGGCAAAAGCCGCTGAGGGCTGGGAAAATGGCGATTGGCGAATTCGGCGGCGCGCCGGTCGCAGCGGGCGACACTGGCCCGATGTATGCGGCACCGGCCTATTGGCTCTACGAGTTGAGCCAGGCCGCGCTCAATCCCTCGCGTGCCTTCGCCGATGCCGCACGTCTGTTCTATCGTAACCCCGCCAACCCCCTATCCTATACCGCGTTCGGCAAGACGATGGCCGCCGGCCTCGAGCTCTTCGAGCGCTCGACCCGGCGTTACGGCAAGCCGGAATGGAATATCGCGTCGACCGTCGTCGGCGGCGAGCACGTCCCGGTCCGTATCTCTACACTTTGGCAGCGTCCGTTCTGCCGGCTCCTGCACTTCGAGCGCGCCTTCGAGCGCGCGCCGCGCCGCCCGCAGCCGCGGCTGCTCATCGTCGCCCCAATGTCGGGGCATTATCCGACGCTGCTGCGCGGCACCGTCGAGGGCTTTTTGCCGAACCACGACGTCTATCTCACGGAGTGGATGGACGCGCGGATGGTCCCGGTCTCGGAGGGCGGCTTCGATCTCGACGACTACATCGACTACTTGATCTCGATGTTGCATCTGCTCGGCGGCGACGTGCACATCCTCGCGGTGTGCCAGCCCTCGGTGCCGGTTCTCGCTGCGGTCGCGCGCATGGAGGCCGAGAACGACCCCTACGTGCCGAATTCCATGGTGCTGATGGGCGGCCCGATCGATACGCGGGTAAACCCGACTGAGGTGAATATCCATGCCGAAAGGCGCGGCGTCGACTGGTTCCGGCGCAACGTCATTACCAAAGTGCCGTTTCCAAATCCGGGATTCATGCGCGACGTTTATCCGGGGTTTTTCCAACTACACGGCTTCGTCAGCATGAATCTCGATCGGCACATCGAGGCGCACCGCAAGCTGTTCCAGCACCTCGTGGAGGGGGACGGAGACTCCGCGCAGAAGCATCGCGAGTTCTACGATGAATATCTCGCGGTCATGGATCTGGCCGCCGAGTTCTATCTGCAGACGGTCGAGACCGTGTTCGTGCGTCACGCCTTGCCCAAGGGCGAGATGACCCATCGCGGCGTGCGCGTCGATCCGGCGAAAATTCGCCGCGTCGCCCTGCTCACGGTGGAAGGCGAGAACGACGACATTTCCGGCGTCGGTCAGACCGAGGCGGCGCATCGCCTGTGCGTCAACATCCCACCGGAGCGCAAGGCGCACTGGCTGCAGCCCGCGGTGGGCCACTATGGCGTATTCAACGGCTCGCGTTTTCGCGCCGAGATCGTGCCCCGCGTTGCGGACTTCGTGCTGTCGAACAACGCGGCAGTTGCACGCGGCGCCGCCCGCCGCCCGCCGAGCAAAGCCGGTGCGCCAGCATTGCGCACGAGCGCCGCTCCACCCGCGATGGCGAGCGCCGCCAACGAGTAGGCGAGGTCCCGAGGGCGCCCGCCGGGCAATGTTTCTCTGCCGCAATGTTGCACGAAGGCCCGTTCCGCCAAGCTTTTTGCGTGATTCGTCACGCGCGGTTTCCGCCGCACCGCTGCTAAGCCCTTGATGCTCCGCGCGATCTGGCCCGCTGGCGCGGCCTGGAAATACACGGACCCGAGGGTCCGTATATACCGGACGTCATGGAAAAAACTGAAAATGAATTCAACTCTTGAGTAACCCAAAATGTTGTGGTGAATACATGGTCTCAGCCCCCGATCTAGGGGAAGTGCCTTTATTTGTCGCCCGTCGTGCTGCGGCTTCTTGCGACTATGGCAGTATTTCGCCCGGGGTTGCTGCAGGGTGGATCCATGTCGCTTCGCGCGTTGCTCTATCGCCGTCCAAGCGAGCCTTCGGTCGTCCAAGTCGTTTTCGACCAAGCGATCTATCTCGTGCGTCTGCGCCGTCATCGCCAAGCGCGACGCTACACGTTGCGCATCGATGCTGCCGCACGCGAAGTGATCCTCACCATGCCGCCGCGCGGCAGCGTCAAGGAAGCAAAAGAATTCGCGCAGAAGCACGGCGGCTGGATCGCCGCGCGGCTCAAGCGGCTGCCGGAGGTAGCGCCTTTCGCGCATGGCGTGGACGTGCCGCTGCGCGGTGAGTCGCATCGCATCGTCAACCGCCGCGGCGTGCGCGGAACCGTTTGGACCGAGACCGATGGAAATGGCAGCCGGCTGCTCTGCGTCGCGGGCGAACCGCCGCACGTCGACCGCCGCATCAGCGACTTCCTCAAGCGGGAGGCCCAGCGCGACCTCGAGGCCGCGAGCCGGCGTTACGCCGACAAGCTCGGGGTCCGCATCAAGCGCATTTGCGTCCGCGACCAGTCGAGCCGTTGGGGTTCGTGCTCGAATGCGGGCGTATTGTCCTTCTCCTGGCGGCTCATTCTCGCGCCTTCATTCGTGCTCGACTACCTTGCCGCGCACGAGGTCTGCCATCTGGTGGAACTCAATCATTCGCTGCGGTTTTGGCGGCTGGTGAAGCGTCTCTATCCGGAACTCGATCGCGCCAAGGGTTGGCTCGACGTGCATGGCACCGATCTGCATCGCTTCGGTGTTTGCGCCCGCAACCCGTTAGGCGATCTCTGAAAATTCTCGAGCCGCTGGTTGCGACCGGGGCTGGCATTTCGCTGCGGGGCCAAGCTGCGCGAGGACGGTGCGGATGTTGTTCCACTCACGGTCGATCAATTCACCGCGTTTGTGCGTGCGGAAAGCGACAAATATCTACAGATCATCAAGCAATCGGGTGTGAAGCCGGAGTGAGATCACGGCGACGCACGATTCGCGCGCCACTTAATCGGTAATCTCCTGGCGCCGCTTGCGCACCGCCGGTGCCACCATCACGATCAGGATCAGCGCGGTCGCAACGAGGAAGGCGAGGCTGATCGGCCGCCTGATGAACACGGACGGGTTGCCGCCCGACATCAGCATGGCCCGCCGCAGGTGCTCCTCGACCATCGGCCCGAGCACGAAGCCGAGCAGCATCGGCGCCAGCGGAAATCCAAGCTTCAGCCAGACGAAGCCGAGGATGCCGAACAGGGCCGTAAGATAAATCTCGAAGGACGAATTGTTGACGCTGTAGATGCCGATTGCGGAGAACGCCATGATCGCAGGAAACAGCAGCCGGTAGGGAACGGCGAGCAGCTTCACCCACAGGCCGATCATCGGAAGGTTGAGCACCACCAGCATCAGGTTGCCGATCCACATGCTGGCGATCAGCCCCCAGAACAGCTCGGGCCGCATGGTCATCACTTCCGGGCCGGGCTGGATGCCGTGGATGGTGAGGGCGCCGAGCATCAGCGCCATGACGCCGCTCGCGGGAAGCCCGAGCGTGAGCATCGGGATGAACTTGCACTGGGCGTCCGCGTTGTTGGCGGATTCGGGTCCGGCCACGCCCTCGATGGCGCCCCGTCCGAAGCGTGACGGATCCTGCGCGATCTTTTTCTCGACCACATAGGAGGAGAACGAGGCGATCGCCGGACCGGTGCCGGGCAGCACGCCGAAGAACGCGCCGATCCCGGTCCCGCGCAGGATCGGACCAAGGGAGCGCTGCAAATCCTCTCTCGACGGAAACAGGTTCCTCACCTTGGAGGTGAACACCACCCGCTCGGACGTTGTGCCGAGATTGTTGATGATCTCGCCGACCGCAAACACGCCCACGGCGACCACGATGAAGCCGATGCCGTCGGTGAGCTCGGTGATGCCGAGGCTGAAGCGCTGGGCGCCAGTGTTGACGTCGGTGCCGACGATGCCGAGCAAGAGCCCCATCACAACCATGGCGAGCGATTTGATCATATCGCCCTGGGCCAGCACGGCCGCGGCGACCAGACTCATCAGCATCAGCGAAAAATATTCCGGCGCGCTGAACTTGAGCGCCAGCTCCGCTAGCGGCGGCCCGAACAGCGCGATCAGCAGCGTGCCCACGGTGCCGGCGAAGAACGAGCCGATCGCCGCGACCGCAAGCGCCGGACCGGCGCGTCCCTGCCGCGCCATCTGGTAGCCGTCGATGCAGGTGACAACCGCGGCGGTTTCGCCGGGCAAGTTCACTAGGATGGCGGTGGTCGAGCCGCCATATTGGGCGCCGTAATAAATGCCAGCGAGCATGATCAACGCGCCGACCGGGGAGACGCCATAGGTGATCGGCATCAGCATCGCGATCGTGCCGAGCGGGCCGATGCCCGGCAGTACGCCGATTAGGGTGCCCACCAGCACGCCGATGAAGCAGTAAAGCAAATTCTGCAGCGTGAGTGCGACGCCGAAGCCGAAAAATAGGTTGCCGAACAGATCCATGACGTCGTCAATAGTCCGCAATGAGCGGATAAGGCAGGCCGAGCCCCCAGACGAACAGCGCGACCGAAACCACGCTCAGCGCCGCCGACAACAACAGCACTTCGACGAGCCTGAACTGCGGGCCGGCCAGCGCGGAGCCGAAGATCAGCACCAACAGCGCGGGCAGGAAGCCTGCATGCGTCATCAACACGCCGAACAGCACCAACGCGAGCGGCAACGCGATCATCGCGCGTAGCGGCCACGAGCCCTGGATCTCATCGTTGCTGCGAAGTCCCGAGACCACGAGGTAGAGCCCGAACAGGATCAGGATCCCGCCCAGCACCGTCGGAAAATAACCGGGTCCCATGCGCAACGTGGTGCCGAAGGCATAGTTGCGGGCGATGATCATGGTCGCCGCGCCGGTTGCGATCAACATTGCGCCGGCCCAGAGGTCCTTGTTTTTGGAGAGCCCCAATTTCATCGACAACTCTATGCCGAATGAGCGAATGCGATCGGCGCCATCAGCGCTGTCATGCCCGCGAACCGATCTCGGGTTTACCCGAGATCGGCACTTTAGGCGCGCAAGCCGGCAACGGCCGACTTGCGGCCGGACATCCAGTAACTATTGACGCGGAAAGCGAGGCACGGCCGCCCTATGCCAGCGGCGATGCTTACCGCATCGCCCCCTTTCGCGGGCGATGACAGCAGAGAGACACGTCCACTATCCGCTAATCCGCTTTGATGCCGCCCGCCTTCACGACCCGCTCCCATTTGCCCATTTCCTTCACCATGAAGTCGCCGAACTCGCGCGAGCTCATCCGCATCACCTCCCCTCCCTGAGAGGAGAGCTGCTGCTGGACCTCGGGCGAGTCCTGGATCGCCAAGATCTCTCCGTGCACCTTGGCGACGATGGCTGCTGGCGTGCCGGCAGGCGCCACGATGCCGATCCAATTGGCAACTTCGTAGCCCGGCACTCCGGCTTCGGCGACCGTCGGAACGTCCGGCAGCACTGCGCTGCGGCTCGTCCCGCCGACCCCAAGCGCCCTGAGCTTGCCCGAGCGGATATGCGGCGCCGTCGTGATCGTCGTGGCGAACGCTACCTTGGTGTGGCCGCCGACGACGTCGATTATCGCCGGGCCCCCGCCCTTGAACGGCACGTGCAGGATATCGACGCCAGCCGTGAGCTTGAACAGCTCGCCGCCCAGATGCATGAAGCTGCCGACGCCGGCCGAGGCATATTGTAGTTGTCCCGGCTTTTCCTTGGCGAGCGCGACCAGCTCTTTGACCGATTTGACCGGAAGGTCCGGGTTAACGACGAGCACGTTCGGAGCGGCAGCGAGGAAGGCAATCGGCGTGAAGGATTTAACCGGATCGTAGGGCAGCTTGTAGAGCCAGGGATTGACCGCGTTCACAAGCGAGACGATGAGCAGCGTGTAGCCGTCCTTCGACGTGTTCGCCGCGAGCTCGGTGCCGACGACGCCGGCCGCGCCGCTGCGGTTGTCCACGACGAATTGCTTGCCCAGCCGTTCGCTGAGCTGCGCGGCGATCATCCGGCCGACGGTGTCATTGACGCCGCCCGGCGGGAACGGAACGATGACCCGTACCGGCTTGATCGGATAGTCTTGCGCCGCGACCGCGGTCGTCAGCGCCAGCAGGAAACCCGCGGTCTTGAGCAGCAGTGAGAGCATGCTTGCCATGGGTTGGTTCCCGAGTTTGATCTCACGTCACTCCGCCTTGATGCCGCCCTCCTTCACCACGCGCTCCCATTTGGTCATTTCCTTCGCCATGAAGGTACCGAACTCGGCCGGGCTCGTCCGCACGATCTCCGCGCCCTCGGATGCGAACTGCTTCTGCACCTCGGGGGAGGTCTGCACCTCCTGAACTGCTTTGTGCAGCCGCTCGATGAGGGACGCGGGTGTGCCGGCGGGGGCCACAAGGCCCCACCAGTTGACGGCTTCGTAAGTCGGCACGCCGGCCTCCGCCACGGTCGGGACATCGGGAAGGACCGGGTTGCGCTTGCTGCCGCCAACGCCGAGCGCCTTGAGCTTGCCGGAGCGGATGTGCGGCGTGGTCTGAACGAGCGAGCTGAACAGCACCTTGGTATGGCCGCCGATCACGTCGATCATCGCCGGCGCACCACCCTTGAACGGCACGTGTAGCATGTTGACGCCGGCCTCCAGCTTGAACAGCTCGCCGCCGAGATGCTGGAAGCTGCCGACACCGGCCGACGCATATTGCAGCTCGCCCGGCTTTTGCTTGGCGAGCGCGACCAGATCCTTGATCGAATTCACCGGCAGGCTGGGATGGACGGTGACCACGTTCGGGCCGCTGGCGAGAATCGAGATCGGCGTGAAGGATTTGATCGGATCGTAAGGGAGTTTGTAGAGCCAGGGATTGACCGCATGGGCGATCGATACGATCTGGATCGTGTAGCCATCAGGCGGCGCGTTTGCTGCAAGCTCGGTGCCGACGACCCCGCCGGCGCCGGCGCGGTTGTCCACCACGACCTGCTTGCCGAGCCGCTCGCCCAGATGCGTGGCGATCAATCGCCCGACCACGTCGTTGCTGCCGCCGGGCGGGAACGGGATGATGAGGCGTACCGGTTTGTTCGGGTAGTCTTGAGCGGCGACCGCCATGGTAAGCGCCAGCAACAGACCGGCAGCCTTGAGCAGCATTGCATGCAATCTCGGCATAGCTTGCGTCCTCCCGGGGAACTCATCGTCTGAACGGCGTCATGCTAGGTCGTCGGAAACCGGGCGCTCCGCTGGCCACGATACCCGGTCCGACCATCGTTTTGCACCCATCGGGATATCACGCCCCGGGCGACAGTGTTGCGCGTCTGGCTGCGCCAGAATGTCCAGATGGTCTCACCTCTCACGCGCCGAGCGGGTTCAGCGACATTCTGAGGCACGCCATGGGCGATGGGCAGCCGCCGGGCGACGCCATGCCGGCCTCGGCAGAGACGCGAACGGCCTTGACTGACGCGGCGCCGACATCAGAACTTGATCTCCTTGACTTGCCTTGCGCGGGCGGTGCAGGCGCCAAGGAGAAAAGCGAGATCGGTGCCGGTCGACACGTAGCGCGCACCCATTTTCACGAACTCAGCCACGAGATCGGGACGGGTGGCTAGCCCGCCGACGCCGCAGTGCTTGCCGCGCCGGCGACAGGCAGCGATGGTCTTGGCATAGGCTTCGTGCACGCGCGGATGGTCGTATTCGCCGGGGATCCCCCAATCCGCCAGCAGGTCGTTGAGGCCGATCAGCACCATGTCGACGCCGTCCACCGCCACGACCTCCTCGGCTTGGGCGAGCGCCGCGGCGCTCTCGAACTGCACGACGACCATGGTGGCATCGTTGAGCGCGGCATAGGCCTCCGCCACCGGAAATGCGCGAAAATGAAGGTGCGGGAGTCCGCCGGCATTCGATCGCTCGCCGAGTGGAGGAAATTTGGCCGCCCGCACGACGGCTTTGGCCTCGTCCGCCGAGCGGATGTGCGGGGCGATCACGCCGAGCGCTCCGCCCGCAAGCACCCGCGAGATGTACTCCGGTGTGTTGGCAGGAACCCGCACGAACGGCGCGATCCCGGCTTCGAGCGCCGCCATGCAGATCTGGCCGCAGGTGTCGAGCGAGAAACTCGAGTGTTCGAGATCGACATAAAGGGTATCGAAGCCGGCGGTACGGGCGATGCGCGCGATCTCGACGTTGCGCACGAGCCGCACCGTCATCGACGCCACCACCTCGTCCCGCGCGAGCTTCTCCTTGACGTTGTTGCGCAGAATATCGCCGATCGGCACGGGGCTCCTCCCTTGCTTCTCTTGGCCTTGAGCCGGCGCTATGCTGCGAATGTCCGACCCTGACGGCGGTAAAGCGACGGAAACTATCCATGAATTACACGACCGACTTCAAGTCGATCCGCGCCGAGGTCTCGCCCGAGGAGTGGCAAGCGCGCGTTGACCTTGCCGCCTGCTATCGCCTGGTCGACAAGTACGGGATGACCGACCTCATCTACAACCACATCACCGCGCGCATCCCCGGCAGCAAGGACCACCTACTGATCAATCTTTACGGCATGCTGTACAAGGAGATCACGGCCTCGAGCCTGGTGAAGATCGACGTCGAGGGCGAGATCATCTGGAAGCCGGATACCGATTACGGCATCAACAAGTCGGGTTACGTCATCCACGGTGCGATCCACAAGGCGCGGCCGGACGTCGCCTGCGTGCTGCACACCCATACGCGTGCCGGCATCGCCGTGTCGGCGATGAAATGCGGGCTCTTGCCGCTGTCGCAGACGGCGATCCGCTTCGTCGGCCATATCGGCTACCACGACTACGAGGGGCCGGCGGTGGAGTTCGACGAGCGCGAGCGCATCGTCGAGGATCTCGGTTCCCACGACGCGCTCATCATGCGCAACCACGGCCTGCTCACCTGCGGGGCGACCATCCAGCAGGCGTTCAACACCATGTATCAGCTCGAGTTATCGTGCCGCTCGCAGGTCGATGCCATGGCGGCGCGCACCGAGCTGGTCATGCCCGGCGAAAACGTGCTCGCGCATACCGCGCACCTCTATCAGCCCGGCACGCGCCGCCCCTACGGCGTGCTGGAATGGCCGGCGGTGCTGCGCCTGCTCGAGGCCGAAGACCGCCATACCGGCTATCCGCCGTATTGGCATTGAGATCGTCCTTGGGAATTCCGCTTGGTATCCGGGCCGCGATGATCGTGCTGCTCGGCATCGCGCCCGCCTTCGCTGGCTCGCCCGGCCGGTATGACGATTACAACCAAGGAGTTTACCTGCCTTACGTGAACGCGCCCGGTCCAGGCGAGAACATCACTGCCTTGCCCCGCCTGCGCATCTCGTTTGGGGGACGTAGCTACGGCGCCGTCATGGACACCGGTTCGACCGGCGTCGTCGTCTCGGCGGACAAGATCCCGAACATCGCCAGCCTGCAATCGCTCGGAGCGGGCGAACTCACCTATTCCAGTTCCGGACGCATCATGATCGGTCAATGGGTCGTCACCCCGATGACCATCACGGGCGGTGACGGAACGCGGATCACCACCGCGCCTATTGCGGTCCTCGCCGTCACCCGCATCGCGTGAACGGAGCGTGCGCGGCGGTGCACGCCGAACGAAGCGCCGCGCCGGGTTTCGATGATGGGCATAGGATTCGGCCGTCGGAGCGATGCGCAAACCGGACCCCAGAAGAACCCATTCCTGAACATTGCCAAGCTCAACGGCGCCTCCGTCAATGGGGAGCGCATCCGGCGCGGCTATATCGTCACACGACGGGGGGTGCACGTCGGGTTGACCGCGGCCAATACGCAGGGGGATTTCTCCTATGTGAAGCTTGTTCCCGGGCCGGACGGCCGAGGGTGGGCAGCGACGCCCGCCTGTATCTCGGTCAATGGCGCAAGGCCTGCCGCCTGCGGCAGCCTCCTGATGGATACCGGCGTGACAGCCATGTACCTCACGGTGCCCGAGACTCAGGTTCCGGCCGACATCCGCACCGTCAACGGCGTCGGGCCGACACTGGTGCCGGGCACGAAGCTCACGATCTCGATCCCCGCTGAAGATTCGCCGCAGGCGCTCTACAACTTCGCGGTGGGCGACAACCTCAATCCACTCGCTCCGAGAAAGCTCAATCTCGTTGAACGCAGCCGCCCGCCCTTCGTCAACACGAGCGTGAGCTTCCTCAACGGCTTCGACTATCTCTACGACGCCGATGGCGGTTTCGTGGGCTTGCGTTGGACCGGCCACGCCCCGCCGGAATTCGGCAAAGTCGCACCAAATTCGCCGTCGAATTGATGGTGCGACGCGACGACGGCGTCAGTACCGGTAGTCCTCGATCTTGAGCAGCGGAAACGCGCTCAACACGTGCGGCACGTTCGCCGGCGCCGCCGCGTGCAGATAGGAGCGACTGAGTTCGGCGAAATTGCTGACGCCGAGTAGGCCGAGACAGCGCTGCACCTCGTCCTCCAACAGCTCCAACAGCCGCACCACGCCGGCTTCCCCGCCGGCGGCGAGCGCAAAGCATTGCATGCGGCCGATGCCGACCAGGTGGGCGCCGGCGGCGATCGCCTTGACGATGTCGGTCCCGCGGCAGAACGAACCGTCGATGATGATTTTGGCGCGGCCGGCGACGGCGTCCACGACCTCCGGCAGCACATCCATGGAGCCGCGGCCGTGATCGAGCTGGCGGCCGCCATGGTTGGAGACGTAAATCCACTCGACCCCGTGGTCGAGCGCGATCGCGGTGTCCTCGGCGGTGGCGATGCCCTTGATCGCGAGCGGAATATTGAACTTCGATTTGATGCGTTTGACGGTGCGCCAATCGAGCGCGGCTTGGAAGGCGCGGCCTTGCACCCGCCGCCGCCCGGCGGTCACGAACCGCTTGGCGATATCGCGCTCGCGTCGGCTGTAATGCGCGGTATCGACGGTGAGGCAGAACGCGGCGTAGCCGTGCGCAATCGCGCGCTCGACGTGATCGTCGACCCAGGCCTCGTCGCCGCGCACGTAGAGCTGGTAGAGCCGCAGCGCGTCGGGCGCCGCCGCCGCCAGCTGCTCGAGCCCGGGATCGCAGACCGAGCTGAGCATGTGCGCGGCGCCGAACTTATCGACCGCGCGCACGACCGATTCGGCGCCGGCGGCATGAAAACTCTCGAGCGAGCCCACTGGCGCCAGCACCACCGGCAGGCGAAGTTTGCGTCCGAACTGAGTGACCGAACTATCGACCTTGCTCACATCGCGCAGGACCCGCGGCCGCAACGCGATCGCGTCGAGCGCCATGCGGTTGCGCCGCAGCGTCGTCTCCGATTCGGCCCCTCCGACGATGTAGTCCCAGTCGTTCTGGTTCAGATTCTGCCGCGCCTTGGCGACGATCTCATGCAGGTTGAGCAGATCGCTTGGGGCCGTCGCGGCGTCGTGCACCGAGGCTTGCGAGGGACTACGTTCTTGCATGAAAGACCAATCGGGAGCGGCGACGCATTCATGATGCCCATGCTCACGATCGGTCGTCAACCAGCCATCGACTTGTTAGGCTTCGCGGCTGGCAAGGGAGAGATGCGGTGACGCCTGCTTCCCCAACGCGTGGATCGTCGACGCCGATCCGCATCGTCGTGATGGAAGGAGACGGCATCGGGCCGGAGATCACGGCTGCGACCATGGCGGTTGTTCGTGCGGCGGATGACCTCTTCAAGCTCGGTCTTTCATTCGCGCCGGTATCCATCGGGCTTGCGGCCCTGCGCGCGCACGGCACCACCTTGCCGGAGACCGCGGTCGAGGCGACCAAAACGGCGGATGGCGTGATCCTCGGGCCGGTGTCGCACAACGACTATCCGCCCGTCGCGCAAGGCGGCCTCAACCCATCGGGCGAGTTGCGCAAGCGTCTCGACCTGTTTGCCAATATCCGTCCGGCGCGCAGCCGCGGCGGCTTAGCGCCGCGTTGCGGCTCGCCGGTCGACCTCGTCATCGCGCGCGAGAATACCGAAGGCTTCTACGCCGACCGCTCCATGTTTCTCGGCTCCGGCGAGTTCATGCCCACCGCAGACCTCGCGCTGTCCGTGCGCAAGATCACGCGCGCGGGCTCGACGCGGATCGCTGACACCGCTTTTGCGCTGGCCGAGCGGCGGCGCAAGAAAGTCACGGCGGTGCACAAGGCCAACGTGCTGCGCGTCTCGGACGGGCTTTTTCTCGACTGCGTGCGCGCAGTGGCGTCCCGCTTTCCCGGCATGGAATACGAGGAGCGCATCATCGATGCGATGACGGCGCTGCTCGTGCGGGACGCCAGCGTGTTTGACGTGATCGTCACCACCAACATGTTCGGCGATATTCTCTCCGATCTCGCCGCCGAGATCAGCGGCAGCTTGGGGCTTGCCGCTTCGCTCAATGCCGGCGAGGCGCATGCCGTCGCGCAGGCCCAGCACGGCTCGGCCCCCGATATTGCCGGGCAGGATCGCGCCAATCCCGCGTCCCTGATCGGCTCGGCCGCAATGCTGCTCGCTTGGCTCGGCGAGCGCAGGAGCGACGACCGATTGATCCGCGCCGCCGCCACCATCGAGGATGCGCTCGATCGTGCGATTGCCAATCCGCAATGGCGCACCCGCGACCTCGGCGGCCCGTTGGGAACAAAAGCGTTCGGCGAGCGCGTGGCGGCGCTGGCGCGTGAGGTTGCCGGCTCACGCTAGTCCGTCGAGCAAACAGAGATTTTCGCTGGTGCGGCCAGCGCATAGCTACCCGGTTTCTGCGGGCCCCGTCGGCATACGCCCACAGCGGCAGAACTGCATCGGATTGGAACGGGGAGAGAAGATGCGATTGCGAGCTGGGGCGCCCTCAATCGTCGCTGCGAGCAGGATGCTTGGCGAGACTTCGCGTCAGGAGCCGCCCCAACCGCTCGCAGAACGTCCGCGCATCCGCGGGGCGCTCGCCGTCGAGCACGCGCGCCTCATCGAATAGCAGGTGCGCGGCATCCTGCTTGAAGGCGAGATCGTCATCGCCCAATGACGCGAGTGCCACGATAACTTCGTGGCGCGGGTTGATCTCCAAGATCGGCTTTGCGGCCGTCTTCAGTTGTCCCGTGCCGGCAAGCAGCTTCTCCAATTGGCGGTCGAGGCCGGTTTCAGGCGCGACCAAACAGACTGCGCTATCGGTCAATCGATCCGACGCGCGCACGTCCGATACTGCCTCGCCCAGCGTATCCTTGACGAAAGCGATGAAATTGGTGACCGCCTGGTCCGTCTCGGAAGTGGCTTCATCCTTGGCATCGACGCGCGGGATAAGCGCCAAATCCGCGGCGCCTTGCGTTACCGACTTGAACGGCTTGCCTTCGAAAGAAGGACCGGCAGTGACCCAGAAGCTGTCGATCGGGTCCGCGAGCAGAAGAACCTCGACGCCGCGGGCGCGGAAGCCCTCCAGATGCGGCGAGGTTTCGAGGCGAGCGATGTCGTCACCCGTTACGTAGTAGATCGCAGTTTGATTGTCCTTGAGCGCAGCGATGTAGTCCTTGAGGCTTCGCCATGCGCCGGCCGAGGCCGTAGTCTTGAAGCGGCACAGGGGGAGAAGCGTGTCGCGGCGCTCGACATCGCTGTAAAGTCCTTCCTTCAGGACGGCGCCGAAATTGTCCCAGATCTTGGCATAGGTCGCGGGCTCTTTCTCTGCGAGCTTTTCAAGCTCGCCGAAGATGCGGCTCGTCACGCCTTTCCTGATCGCATTCAGAATAGGGCTTTCCTGGATCATCTCGCGCGAGAGATTGAGCGGCAGGTCGGCCGAATCGACGAGCCCGCGAACAAAACGCAGATAGCGCGGCAAGATCTCTGCCTCGTCGGTGATGAAGACCCGCTTGACGTAAAGCTTGATGCGGTCCTTGCGGTCGACATCGAAGAGATCGAACGGCCGCGAGCCCGGAATGAACGCAAGCACGGCATATTCCTGCCGGCCTTCGGCGCGGAAATGGAGCGTCAGATCGGGCTCGTCGAACTGGCCCGCGAGGCTGCGGTAGAAGTCGGTGTAATCCTCGGTCGAAATCTCGGATTTGGGCTTGGCCCAAAGCGCCGCGCCGTCGACGAGTTGGGACGGGGTTTCGCCCGGCTTGTCGACAATGGCGATGGGCACCGGCACGTGCCCCGATTGTGCCCTTACCATCCGCTCGAGCCTGAAGCGTTCAAGGTAGGACTTGGCATCCTCGGTCAGCTGGACGACGACGCGGGTGCCGCGGCGCGGAGCGCCGTCGGCCGCCGCCGGCAATACCGAAAACGTGCCCTTGCCGTCGGACGACCATTGCCAGGCTTCCTCGCTGCCGGCGTGGCGGGAGAACACGTCGACACGATCGGCAACCATGAACGCCGAATAGAAGCCCACCCCGAACTGGCCGATGAGGCGCACCGTCCGCGCCTGGTCGCCGCGCGTCTCAGCATTAATCGACTGGAAGAATTCCCGCGTGCCGGAGCGCGCGTTGGTGCCGATATTGGCGATCACCTCGTCGC
>JBJMTU010000372.1:0-48542 GCA_045811545.1 Xanthobacteraceae bacterium
GATGAATTCGCGTAGGTCGCAGTGCGGCCGGTCGTAGGCATTGAAGCTTTGGGCCTGCGGGCCTTGCGCCTTTTTCAGCACGGCGTTTCCTTTCGACAGGTCTTTGGCAATGTTTTGCCATGGGGAGTGAGGCTTGTCATGCCCGCCCGCGCTAGCTGTCGCTACCCGTCCCGCGGCGTCGAATTCAATATTTTCGGCACCGCTTGGAGCGGCGTGCGCTGCATGGCTGGCGTAAACAGCCCGTATCTGGGCGACCGGTGCTGGCCTGCGCAATGATTCCGTGTCCGTGCGAGCTCGTTCGAAGGGAGTGCTTTTGACCCTGCTCGATCGCCCATGCGATAACGGCGAGGCATAATGCGCGTCTACGGCGTTGCAAGGAGCAGGTTTGATGGCCGACGATCAGAAGCGCAGCCACACGCTCGCCGACCATCTGCTCGGCCAGGATGTCGTGCATGATCATGACGGCGACGCAGATCACGACCACGACCATTTCGAGTTCGATCCCGACGAGCGGCTGGAAGACAATCCGATCTGGATCCAGGACCATGTGACACTGGTGACGGTCGGCATCGACATCGGATCCTCCGGCACGCAAGTCATCTTCTCCCGCATCAATCTACGCCGCTACGGCGAGGATCTGACCAGCCGGTACTACGTCGTCTCGCGCGAGACCTTGTTCCAGTCGCCCGTGGCGCTGACCCCGTACGCGAGCGACGAGCGCATCGACGATGCGGCGCTTGGCGCCATCATCGATGATGCGTATAAAGCGGCGGGCGTGCAGCCCGAGGACATCGATACCGGCGTGGTCATCCTGACCGGTGAGGCGTTGCGCCGCGAGAACGCGGCGGCAATTGCCGCCCTGCTTGCGGAACAGCGCGGCGATTTCGTCGCCGCGGCGGCGGGACACCACATGGAATCGATGCTCGCGGCCTATGGCTCAGGTGCGTCGAAGGTGTCGTATGAGGAGGATAAGCGCATCCTCAACATCGACATCGGCGGCGGCGCCACCAAACTCGGCATCGTCGAGAAGGGCAACGTGATCGCCACGGCGGCGCTGCATATCGGCGGCCGGCTGCAGGTCATGGAGGAGACCGGCCGGATCGTGCGGCTCGATCCGGCGGGAAAATTCCACGCCCGCCAAGCCGGCTTTTCCTGGTCGCGCGGCGACGTGGTCTCGAGCGCGCAACTCGATAATGTCGCGACAAGCATGGCGGATTTGCTGGTGGCGGCGCTCGCGCAGCGTCCGCTGCCGCACGCGGTCCACCACCTCTATTTGACCGATCCGATCGGCGAGCTTGGCCGCATTGACGGCGTGATGTTTTCCGGCGGCGTCGGCGAATACGTCTACGGCCGCGAGCAGCGCGATTTCGGCGACATGGGACGCCGGCTTGGTCGCGCGATCCGGGCGCGGATCGATGCCGGCGCGCTGCCGTGGCCGCTGCTGCCGCCGGGCGAGTGCATCCGCGCCACCGCGCTCGGGGCTTCGGAGTACAGCGTGCAGCTCAGCGGCAATACCAGCTACATCTCCAAGCCGGGCGAGCTTCTGCCGCGGCGCAATCTGCAGGTTCTGCAACCGCCCTACGTGTGCGAAGAGGCCATCGACGCGGATAAGCTCGCCCAGGCCATCCGCGCGCACTTCACCGCCTTCGATCTCATCGAAGGCGAGGGCGAAGTGGCGCTCGCGTTGCGCTGGCATGGTGCGCCGTCCTACGAGCGGATCCTCGCCTTCGCCGAAGGCGTCCGCCACGGGCTCGCTAGGACGATCGAACGCAGGAAGCCGCTCTACCTCATGCTCGACGGCGACGTGGCGCAAACACTGGGTGCGATCTTGCGCGAAGAGTTGCTGGTCGAGAGCGAGATCCTGGCAATCGATGGCTTGGTGCTGCGCGATTTCGACTACATTGATCTCGGACGCGTCCGCATGCCGTCATATACCGTGCCGGTCACGATCAAATCGCTACTGTTCAGCGAGGATCCGCGCCGCGGCCGCCCGCCCCAGCGCATTCATCACCACGAGCATCATCCCCATGATCACGGGCATGGCCACGATCAGGGGCATCACCATCATCACGACCATGATTAGCGTTGAGCTAGGTCTCGTGCGCTGCAGGCGCCACGGTCTCGGCGCGCCCCCTCTCCCCATTTGGGGAGAGGGTTGGGGTGAGGGGGTTACCGGTCGAGCTGAGAGACCAACACCCCTCACCCCACCCCTGTCCCACGCAAGTCGGGCTTGCCCGACTTGCGCGAAATTCAAGACGCGACCCGGGCAAGCCCGGGGCGCGTGGGAGAGGGAGCAGACCGAGCCAGCCGCACCCGAGTCGCGCCCGTGACCGATGCGGTTGGGCGGCTCGCTCCTTTGCCGACCGTTGCGCCGCGGCTCGATGCGAGATGGGTGCTGATCGGCGCTCCGGTGGTGCTGGTCGTTTGGCTCTCCCTCGTACCGCTCGTGTTTTTGCTTTGGCAAAGCTTTCTCACGCCGCAGACGGCGGGGCTACCCGCGCAATACACGCTCGAGAACTTTCGCATCGCTTACATGAGCAGCGACAATGCGCGCCTTTTCTTCAATTCCCTGCAATTCTCAATCGGCGCCGCCCTGCTCTCGCTCGTGGTCGGCACCGCGCTCGCGTGGATGAATGAACGCACCAATACGCCGTTCAAGACGCTGTTCTTCGCCCTGGCGATCATCCCATTGGTGATTCCAGGCATTCTCTTCACGGTCTCGTGGATTCTCCTGGCGAGCCCGAAAATCGGCCTGATCAATCTCGCCCTGCAGAAACTGTTCGACACCGATGCCGTGTTCGTCAACGCCTACACCATGGCGGGGATGATTTGGGTCGATGGGTTGCACTACTCGCCTGTGGCTTTTCTGCTGATGACGGCCGCGTTCCGTTCCATGGATCCCGCGCTCGAAGAGCAAGCCGCCATGAGCGGAGCTTCCGTGCCGCAGATCGCGCGCCGGGTCACGTTGCCACTGGCCTGGCCGGCGGCGCTCGGGGCGCTTCTGATCCTGTTCGTGCGTGCGATTGAATCGTTCGAGGTGCCGGCGCTGCTCGGGCTGCCCGTGGGCATCTACGTCTACACCTCCTCGATCTATCAGGCGATCCACCAATATCCGAGCCAGATCGGGCTCGCCGCCGCCTATGCCGTGACGCTGCTGCTCATCACCTCGCTCGGCATCTATGCGCAGTCGCGGCTCTCGAGTCAGGGCGGACGATTTTCGACCGTCACCGGCAAGGGCTTTCGTCCGCGCACCATCGACCTGGGTCGTTGGCGCTATGTCACCGCGGCAATCTTCATCCTCTATTTCATCGTGATCGTGCTGCTGCCGTTCCTGGTGCTGGTTTGGTCCTCGCTACAGAAGTTCTACAGCGCGCCGTCCTGGGCGGCGCTCAGCCGCGTCAGCCTCGATTCCTACCGCGCGGTGCTCGATTATCCGCAATTCATGAACACGGTTTGGAACAGCGTCCTGCTTGCGCTCGGCAGCGCCACCACCGTCATGCTGGTGTCGGCGGTCATCGCCTGGATCGTCGTGCGCACCAAAGTGCCGGGACGCTGGATGCTCGACAATCTGGCGTCGCTGCCGCTGGTTTTTCCCGGCCTGGTGCTCGGGCTCGCGATCATGGTCTGCTATCTCTACATCGACATCGGCATCTACGGCACGCTCTGGATCATCTTCATCGCCTATGTGACGCGCTTCTTGCCGTACGGCATGCGCTACAGTTCGGCCTCGATGCTGCAGATCCACAAGGAGCTCGAGGAATCGGCCGCCATGAGCGGGGCCTCTTGGAGCATGACCTTTCGCCGCGTCGTCCTGCCGCTGTTGAAGCCGGGACTGCTCGCCGGCTTTATCTACGTGATGATCGTCTCCATCCGCGAGTTGTCGAGCTCGATCCTGCTCTACTCGCCGGGCAGCGAGGTGGTCTCGATCATGATCTGGGAGCTGTGGCAGAATGGGCAGTATGTGGAGCTTTCCGCGCTCGGCGTCATGCTGATCCTCGCGCTGTTCCTGCTGGTTATGCTGGCCCAACTTGCCGGTCGGCGGTTCGGGATTGCTGAAACCTAAAGAATGCAAAGGCGAAAAGTGCTCGGCGTTAGATCGCTTTTCACCGAATATGCCAACGAGCGCGGCGGCGCGGTCAAGGCCGTGCAGGACGTCTCGTTCAAGGTGCCGGAGGGCAAGCTGTTCACGCTGCTCGGACCGTCGGGCTGCGGCAAGACCACGACGCTGCGCTCGATCGCCGGACTTGAGAAGCCGAGCGCGGGCGAGATCGAAGTCGGCGGTCGCCTCGTCTATTCGTCGGATAAGGGCATTTTCGTTGCGCCGAACAGGCGCAATTTCGGCATGGTGTTTCAGTCGTACGCCATCTGGCCGCACATGAACGTGTTTCAGAACGCGGCGTTCCCGCTCGAGGTGCGCAGGCTCGCCAAGAAGGATATCCGCGAGCGGGTCATGCGCGTGCTGCACGCGGTGGCGCTCGATGCGCTGGTTGATCGCGATGCCACCAAGCTTTCGGGCGGCCAGCAGCAGCGGCTCGCGCTCGCGCGCGCCTTGGTCATGGAGCCGCAGCTTCTGCTGCTCGATGAGCCGCTCTCCAATCTCGATGCCAAGCTGCGCGACCGCATGCGCACCGAGCTCAAGCGGCTGCAGCGCGATCTCGGTCTCACGACCGTTTACGTCACTCACGACCAGACCGAGGCGCTCGCGCTCTCGCACGAGATCGCGGTGATGAACGAAGGCCGAGTGATCCAGATCGGCACGCCGCGGCAGATTTACGAGCAGCCGAGCGACAAATTCGTCGCCGATTTTGTCGGGACCACCAACTTCATCGGCGGAACCGTGACCGCCATCCACGATGGCCGCTGTATCGTCAGCTCGGCGATGGGCGAACTCAACGCGCATGCGAGCGAGGGCGTGGCCAAGAACGCGGCTGTCATCGTATCGGTACGACCGGAAGACGTGGAATTGTCGGAAGCGCCGCCGGCGGCCGCCGATGGCGACAATGTCTGCAAGGGCATGATCGACGCCAAGGATTTCCTCGGCGACTACCTGGATTTTCACATCAGGGTCGGCGATGTTATCCTGTTGGCGAAAGCGCATCCATCGCTGCGCACGCCGACCGGCGATTCGATCTATCTGCGCATGAAGGCGGACAAATGCGTCGCTATCAGCAGCCAGTAATCAGGGCCGTCATGGCCGGGTCGGGGCACCCTGCCGACTTTGTCGGCGGGGACCCCGTTGTCCCGGCCATCCGCGTCGGTGCGCTGCCATAAAGACGTGGATACCCGCGACGCGCGCGGGCATGACGAGTGAGAGTGCGATTAAGGGAAGGAGCAAGGCATGGCCAAGGACGCCGTCGTCCCCGAAGAGCTGGCGAAGAAATTCTCCACCGAAAAGGATACGCCCTACCTGCGCTGGGTGCGCGGCGAAGGTCTCGACATCATCAGTGCGCATTACGTGCGTAATCTGCGCACCGTGGAGCTAAAGCCCTGGGCACGGCGCGGCGGCCGCGGCGTCTACATCAATCATGAGGCGTCGCGCACCTCCAACGACTGCTACGTGTGCGAAATACCGCCCGGCAAGAAGCTCGAGCCGCAGCGGCAGTTGTTCGAGGAGATGATCCTGGTGCTCGACGGCCGCGGCTCGACCACCGTGTGGAACGACGAGGGCCGCCGCATCACGTTCGAGTGGAAAGCGGGCGCGATGTTCGCCATCCCGCTCAACTGCTGGCACCAGCACTTCAACGGCTCCGGCCAGACGCCGGCGCGTTACGTCGCCGTCACCAATGCGCCGCCCGTGATCAATCTCTACGAGGACGTCGAGTTCGTCTTCAGCACCAAGTACGACTTCAAGAACCGCTTCAACGGCGAGCCCGACTATTTCAGCGCCAAGGGCGAGCAGAAGGGTCTTCTGCTCGTCACCAACTTCGTAGCGGATGCGGTCAATCTGCCGCTGATTGCCGCCAAGGAGCGCGGCGCCGGCGGAGGCCATATCCGCTTCAACATGGCCAAGGGCTCGATGAACAGCCACATCTCGCAGTTTCCGATCGGCACCTACAAGAAGGGCCACGCCCACGGCCCCGGCGCGCACGTGATCATCCTCTCGGGCGAGGGCTACTCGCTGATGTGGCCGGAGGGCGACGCGCCCAAGCGCTACGACTGGGAGGTCGGCACGCTGATCGTGCCGCCGAACATGTGGTTCCACCAGCATTTCAACAGCGGGACCACGCCGGCGCGCTATCTCGCCTTCAAGCACGAGGGCGTCGCCATCCGCAACGTGCAGGGCGTGCCCAGGGCCTGGATCAGCCGCCGCCTCGGCGGCGACCAGATCGATTATGCCGACGAGATGCCGAGCATCCGGAAGATGTTCACGGAGGAGCTGGTCAAACACGGGTTCAGCCCGCGCATGGATCAGGCCTACGCGCAGGAGCTCGCCGATCTGCCGCCGCCGGAGGCGAAGACGGGGTAAATCGTCCCCTCGGGTCTCGCGCCTGCCTCTTTCGTCCTAGGCCTGGTCACCTCAGCCTCGAATTGATGAAGGTGCCTTCATCGCACGCGTACAGCGCCCGCGGGCTCCCGTTCCCTTGAGTCCAGGTTGACGAAGACGAGCAAGACGTACCGCTTGGGTTACGACGCGAAGCGGTGCCGTTATCCGCCAGCTCGTGGATTTGAGCAGCGCATCTCTCTCGCGCTGCATGTCGTGGAGATTGGCAACTAGCTCCGCGATTGACGGATCATCCTCCCATTGAACAGGTCTGATCGTCGGTGAGTCCGCCGCTTTAGCGATCCAGGCCTCCATGAGTCGGTCCGCGTCGGCAGTCGGTACGAACGCGTCGATCGGGCTGGTGGCTGAGCGCGCCGCATCGAGCCGACGCTGCAGATAGTCGTGGAGCCAGCGGCCGTCGTTCAGCAACGTCGCGGGCACGAGGTAGCGCTCGAGTAGCCAAGCCAAAAACGCGTCAACGTTCGTAGACTTGCCGAGCCGACCAAAAAAATTCGCAAATGTCGTTGCATCCGCAACATTGGATAACTCGGTTGAAGGCGGAGAGCCGAGGAGGCGGTTAAACAGCAATGCCTGATAGCCAATACTTGACGAGACACTCCAGACACCGTCAACCCGCGGCACCAGGAATTGCGATGACGACTGGTAGCGACGGAATTCGTCTAGAAAAATCATATTTGGAAACGTCCGGCGTAGCACATCTATGTTTGAGTTTGGACCGGATCGCCTGAGAACGGGCTCACCGCTGGGATGCTCGGTGACGATAACCGCGATATGTTTCGGGGCGGCAACCAAGACATCATACAAGTATTCGAATTGTGTACGGTAGCTTACCGGCCCATCGAAGGAAAATTCGTTCGAGATCTGCAGCGGAAGAAGACAAAGTCGATCAAAGCGACTGCCAAAGTCATTGGCTCGAAATGGATCAAGAGAGTTGAGGGCAGCTGCCATCTGCGAGCGAAATGCCGACACGAGGACGCGCGCATCTGACGTAACCGGATATGCGAGCTTCAGTCCTCCCACTTTCGCGACTGCTGACCGACTATAGGTGCCAAGATGATCGAAATAAAAACTGACGGGATACGGAGATCGCCCAAAATAACCCCGCTCGATGTGCAGCCGCAGCGCGGTCGGCCACAATTTCGCGAGGCAATTGGCCTGGCCGGCAAAACCGATGATGATATCCGGTTCGAAGCCCCTGACATTCCGCGCCACCATCTCTGCGATAGCGCCGAGCGCCGGCTGCGCTGTATCATCGGCTCGATGCGCCGTTTGATCCAACGCGGTGGGAAGTTCGCCGAGCTCTCTTATCCTTCGGTACAATAAGTGTTCGTCCAGCCAGACGGTGCGAAGCCCGGTCAAGAGATGGACCTTCCCGTTTTGCCCGGCCCAGTCGCTGAACCAACCGCCCGTAATCAACATGCACTCGCATCTGGTTTCCCGGCGTAAGGGCTGAAGGAGTTCGGCAAGGGCCTCCACCCCGCCGTAGTTGAAGCCCGGCCCATTTGCCTGCACGAGCGGATTGACGAAGCAAGCCACCTTCATGGCACATGCCTATGCGTGAACTGCGGGGGAATTCAGTCGACGCTTCGCACGATTTTGAGCAATGCCGAGCAATATGCTCACAAACCTTACCGGAAGATGGCAAGCGAATTAAACTCGGCGTAACGAAAACGAAAACTCTGCGTAGTGAAAACGTAAATGTCGAATCATCGGATCGAGATTGAATCTCCGGTCGCCAAGTTTGGCTTCGGACGAGGCGCCGCCGCATCCATCTATCTTGCGAAACGATGGATGCCGGGCCACGCATGACCGAGAGACCTACGATCGTAGCACGCGGGCTGCCGTCTTGAGCAAATGGCCGGGCTCGTGATGCACGCGCGCACCCCACAGCCGCCGGTGCAGCTTGTCGAGCAAGAGATAGATCACGGGTGTCGTGTAAAGGGTGAGCACCTGCGAAACTAAAAGGCCGCCCACGATGGTGATGCCGAGCGGCCGGCGCAGTTCCGATCCCGGGCCGGTGGCGATCATCAGCGGCAGCGCGCCCATAAGCGCCGCCATGGTGGTCATCATGATCGGCCGGAACCGTTCGAGGCAGGCCTCGAAGATCGCCCGCTCCGGCGGCAGCGCCCGCTTGCGCTCCCCTTCGAGCGCGAAGTCGACCATCATGATTCCGTTCTTCTTGACGATGCCGATCAAGAGGATGATGCCGATGAAAGCAATCAGCGAAAGCTCGGTGCTGAAGATCTGCAAGGCCAAGAGCGCACCGAGGCCCGCCGACGGCAGGGTGGAAATGATCGTCAGCGGATGCGCCAGGCTCTCATACAAGACGCCGAGCACGATATAGACGGCGATGAGCGCCGCCACGATCAACAGCGGCTGTGCGCCGATTGAAGCCCGATAGGCGCGCGCATCGCCGGCATATTCGGCGTGCAGCGCGTCAGGAATGTGCAGCTCGGCGACTGCCTGGTCGATAAGCCGCGTCGCCTGCTCGATGGTGACGTTTTCGCGCAGGCCGAAACTGATGGTGATCGCGGGGAACTGTCCCTGGTGGTTGACCACCAGCGGTGAAAGCCCGCGCTCGATCTTGGTCACCGCCGTGAGCGGAACCTGGGTATTGTTGGCGCCGCTCACATAAATGCGGGCGAGGTCGTTCGGATCGCGCTGATATTGCGGATCGATCTCCAGCACCACGCGATACTGGTTGCGCTGGGTGTAGAGGGTGGAGATCTGGCGCTGCGAGTAGGCGTTGTTGAGCGCGTTGGCGATGTCCTGCACGCGCACGCCGAGCCGCGCCGCCGCGGTGCGGTCGATCGATACGTTCACCTGCAGCCCGCCCTGTTCGCGGTCGATCGAGACGTCGACCAGCTCCGGCAGGCTCTGGATTTTTTCGAACACGCGCGGCGCCCACGCCAGCAGCTCTTGGTAATCGGCGTCCCAGAGCGTGTACTGGTAGGCGGCATCGCTCTGGCGACCGCCGGCCCGCACGTCCTGCATGGGGAAGAAGTAGAGGCGTAGCCCGGGAATATCGGCGGTTTTCTGCCGCAAGCGGTTGGCTACTGCCTGCGCTGACAGCCCCCCGCGCTCCGCCAGCGGCTTGAGTGCGATGAACAGCGAGCCGCGATTGACCGAAGCAGTAAAGCCGAGCGAGCCGAGGGAAGACCCGACATTGGCGACGGCGGGATCGGCGCGCACCAGCGCCTCCGCCTTCTGTTGCAGGTCGTACATGGCCTGGAACGAAATCTCGGTCGAGGCCTGGGTGCTGCACCAGATCAGGCCGGTATCATCCTGCGGGAAATAGCCTTTGGGCGTCCTGACATAGAGCATGATCGTGATCGCCAGTGTCGCGGTCACGATCAGCAGCATGAGCCCCTGGTGATGCAGCACGGCCGCGAGGCTCTTCGCGTAGCCGCGCACCATCAAGCTCATGACCCGCTCGACCGCGCGATCGAGCCAGGTCGCATCGGGGCTCGGCGGCTTGCGCACGAAGTGCGCGCAGATCATCGGCGTCACTGTGAGCGATACCGCGGTCGAAACCGCGATCGCGAAGGCGAGCGTCACCGAAAATTCCCGGAAGATGCGGCCGACCAGCCCGGTCATGAACAGCAGCGGGATGAAGGCGGCGACCAGCGAGATGCTGATGGAAAGCACGGTGAATCCGATCTGCCGCGCGCCTTCGATGGCGGCGCGGAACGGGGACATGCCCTTTTCCAGATTGCGGAAGCAGTTCTCGATCATGACGATGGCATCATCGACCACGAAACCGACCGACACCGCGAGCGCCATCAGCGACAGGTTGTCGATGGAAAAGCCGGCGAGCCACATCATCGCGCAGGTGCCGGCGAGCGACAGCGGCACCGTGACGCCGGCGGCGACCGTGGTCGCGGCGCGCCGCAGGAAGACGAACACCACCAGCATGACCAGAATGACGGTAGCGATCAGCGTGAGCTGCATGTCGAACACGCTCGCGCGAATGGTGCTGGTGCGGTCGGACATCACCGTGATGTCGATGCCTGGCGAGATCCAGCGCTTGATCTCGGGCAAGAGCTGGTAGATGCGGTCGACGGTTTCGATCACATTGGCGGTCGACTGCTTGTTGATGACCAAGAGGACCGAAGGCTGACCGTTGAACCAGGCCGCGGTGCGGCTGTTGCGCACGCCGGATTCGATCGAGGCGACCGCCGAAAGCCGCACCACCGTTCCATTGGCATTGCGCACGACGATAGGATCGTAGTCGGGCGCAGCGCGCAGCTGATCATTGGTGGCGATGCTGATCGCGCGTTCGCCGCCGTCGAACATTCCGACCGGGCCGATCCCGTTGCTGTTGGCGATCGCGGTGCGCACGTCCTCCATGTTCAATCCCATCGAGGCGAGCGCGATCGGGTCGACGCGCACGCGGATCGCGGGTTGCTCGGCGCCGTTGACGCTGACCTCGGCGACGCCGTCGACCTGGGAGAGGCGCTGGGCGATCACGGTATCGGCGGCGTCGTAGAGCGCGCTCGGGGGAGCGGTGTTCGAGGTGAGCGCCAGGATCATGATCGGCGTCGCTGCCGGATTGACCTTCCGGAATGTCGGCCGCGACGGCAGGTCGCCGGGCAGATCGCTGAGCGCCGCGTTGATCGCTGCCTGCACGTCGCGCGCGGCGCCATCGATGTTGCGGGCGAGATCGAACTGGACCGTGATCCGCGTCGAGCCCATGGAGCTGCGGGAGGTGAGCTCGGTCACGCCCGCGATTTCCGCGAGTCGACGCTCGAGCGGCGCCGCCACGGTCGCTGCCATGGTTTCGGGATCGGCCCCCGGCCGACTGGCCGTGACGGCGATGGTCGGAAAGTCGACTGTCGGCATGCTGGCGACGGGCAGGAAGCGGTAGGCCACCGCCCCTACCAGAAGCAGACCGATCGCGAGCAGCGTGGTGCCGACCGGCCGCCGGATAAACGCTTCGGAAAAGCTCGTGCCGTTCATGGCCTCAGTCCGGCTCCCTGCGCGTATCCCGGATGCGGTGCGGCGCGAAGCCACAAGTCGGCAATGTGGCGGCTACGCTCATGGCGTCACTCCGCCGGGTGCTGTGACGGCTCGGGCTGATCCGGCAAGTCGAGCTCCGGCTGCAGCGGCGCCGGCCGGCTCAGCCGCGTCTTCACGCGCTCCATCGCGAGATAGACGACCGGCGTGGTGTAGAGCGTGAGCAGTTGGCTCAGAAGCAGCCCGCCGATAATGGTGATGCCGAGCGGGTTGCGCAGCTCCGAGCCGGTGCCCGATTCGAATGCGAGCGGAATGGCGCCAAACAAGGCCGCCAAGGTGGTCATCATGATCGGACGAAACCGCAACAGGGAAGCCTGGACGATCGACTCCCGCGGCGATAGCCCCTGCTTGCGCTCGGCTTCGAGCGCGAAGTCGATCATCATGATCGCGTTCTTCTTCACGATGCCCATCAGCAGCACGATGCCGATCAGCGCCACCACCGAGAGGTCCTGCTTGTAGAGCATCAGCGCGAGCAGGGCGCCGACGCCGGCCGACGGCAGCGTCGAGAGGATGGTGAGCGGATGGATGAAGCTTTCGTAGAGCACCCCGAGCACGATGTAGATGGTCACCGCGGCCGCGAGGATCAGCCAGGGTTCGCCGGCAAGCGATTTCGCAAATTCGGCGGCATCGCCGGAATAGCTGCCGATCACCGAGCTCGGCATCCCGATCTCGCGCTCGGCGTGCGAAATCGCCTCCACCGCGTCGCTGAGTGCGGCCTCGGGAGCAAGATTGAAGCTGATCGTCGTTGCCGGAAACTGCTCCTGATGGGCAATCACCAGCGGCGCGGTCGTGTGCTCGAAGCGGGCAACCGCGCTCAGCGGCACCATGGGGCTGCCGGAGACCGTTGGAATGACGGTCGGCGATGTCGAGGTCAATGACGTGGATTGGGCCACCGCCTGGACGCCCGAAGCGGGAACATAGAGCTTTGACAAGGACGAGGGATCGTTCTGGTACTCGGGCTTCGCTTCGAGGATCACGCGGTACTGGTTGGCCTGCCCGTAGATAGTCGAGATCTGCCGCTGCCCGAACGCGTCGCTCAACGTGTCGATAATGGTCTGCATGGAGACGCCGAGGCGTCCCGCGGTCTCGCGATCCACGTCGACCTGCAATCGGAAGCCGTCATTCTGCGCCTCCGAGGCGACGTCTTGGAGCACCGGCGACGATCGCAGCTTTTGCGCAAGTCGCGCCACCCACTCGTCGACCTCTTTCGCGTCGGTGCCGGTGAGCGTGTATTGATACTGCGCGCGGCTCAGCCGCGTCGAAATCTGGATGTCCTGCACCGGCCGAAAATAGACCACGACGCCGGGAACCGCGGTGACCGACCGCTGCAGCCGTTCGATGACCGTGGTCACCGGTGTTTCGCGCTCGTCGCGCGAGCGCAGCGTGATGGCGAGCCGCCCGGCATTCGGCGTGGCGTTGATCGGCGTCACCCCGATGACGGACACGACGCCAGTCACGTCGGGATCCTTGCGGATCGCGCCCTCGACGGTTGCCTGCAGCCGCTTCATCTCGGTGAACGAGATCTCCTGCCCGCCTTCCATGACCGCGAAGATGAGGCCCGTGTCCAGCAGCGGCAGGAACCCCTTGGGAATGATGATGTAGAGCCAAATCGTCGCAATGAGCGTGGCGCCGGTCACGATGAGCGTCAGCGTCTCGTGGCGCAGCACCCAGTCCAGGCTGCGCCGGTAGAGCTCGACCGAGCCATCGACCGCGCGGTGAAATATCCGCGTGATGCCGGTGCTCGGGGAGTCCGTTCCCTTATGCCGCAGTAGCCGGCTGCACATCATCGGCGTCAACGTCAGCGAAACCACCGCCGAGGTCACGACGGCGATGGTCAGCGTCAGCGCGAATTCGCGGAACATGCGGCCGACCAGGCCGGTCATGAACAGTAGGGGGATGAACACCGCGATCAGCGAGAACGTGAGCGAAATGATCGTGAACCCGATCTCGCTCGCGCCGCGCAGCGCGGCCTGGAACGGGCCCTCGCCGTTCTCCATGTGGCGCACGATGTTCTCGATCATGACGATCGCATCGTCGACAACGAAGCCGGTGCCGATGGTCAGCGCCATGAGCGACAGATTGTCGAGCGAAAACCCGCAGAACCACATGACGCCGAAGGTGGCGATGATCGACAGCGGCAGCGCGACGCCGGCGATGATGGTGGCGCGGACGGTGCGCAGGAAAATGAGCACGACGGTGATTACCAGCGCCACGCTCAGGATCAGCGTGAATTGCACGTCGCGCACCGATGCGCGGATGCTGGCGGTGGCGTCGTGCACGATCGTGAGCGTCGCGCCGATCGGCATCGCGCGCTGCAGCTTCGGCAGCTCGTTCTTGATGCGCTGCACCGTCTCGATCACGTTGGCGCCGGGCTGGCGCTGGATATCGACCACGATAGCCGGCATGCCCTGGTAGAAGCCGGCGACCTTGGTGTTCTCGAGGCCGTCGACGACGTCGGCCACATCCTGGAGCCGGACCGGCGCGCCGTTGCGGTACGTGACGATGATGTTGCGATAGGCTGCGGCCACGGTGATTTGGTCGTTGGCGGCAATGGTGTAGGACTGATGCGCGCCGTCGAGCGAGCCTTTCGGACCGGCGACGTTGGCCGCGAGAATCACGTTGCGCAGGTCCTCGAGGGCGATGCCGTAATTGGCAAGACGGGAGAGATCAGCCTGAACGCGGATCGCCGGCCGGATGTTGCCCTGCACCGTCACGCGGCCCACGCCGGTCAGCTCGCTCAGCCGCTGTGCGAGCAGGGTGTCGGCGATGTCGCTGAGCGCGCGCAGCGAAATCGTGTCCGAGGTGATCGCCAGCGTCACCATCGGCGCATCGGCGGGATTGACTTTGGAATAA
This sequence comes from Xanthobacteraceae bacterium, assembly GCA_045811545.1. Taxonomy (GTDB): domain Bacteria; phylum Pseudomonadota; class Alphaproteobacteria; order Rhizobiales; family Xanthobacteraceae; genus VAZQ01. The sequence goes on from JBJMTU010000372.1 coordinate 14,372, forward strand.
ACCGGCGGGTACGGCAGGTTTCTCGGCAGCGTCGATCCGGACGCATTGATCGCAGCCTGCACGTCCTGCGCGGCGGCGTCGATGTCGCGGTTGAGTTCGAACTGCAACGTGATCTGGCTCACCCCGAACGAGCTCGATGACGTCATCAGCTGGAGCGCGGGAATCTGCCCGAAATTTCGCTCGAGCGGTGCCGTCACCAGCGATGCCATCACGTCGGGGCTTGCGCCGGGAAGCTGCGTCGTCACCTGGATGGTGGGAAAATCGACCTGCGGCAGCGACGAGACCGGTAACCACAGATAGCCGAGCAGGCCGCCGAGCATGACCGCGACCCCGAGCAGAGAGGTTGCGATCGGGCGGTGGATGAACGGCGACGACACGCTCATGGGTTGGCTGTGCGCGGCAGATCCGCGCTTGAGCTACGCCTTCCTTTCTCCGCTCCGCGCGTGCCGCGCGTTCCGTCCGGGCGAGGCCGCGCCTCGGGCGCGATCTGGCCCGCGTCTTCCGCGTCCGATACGACTACCCGCGTGCCCTCCGTGAGACGGGAAAAGCCGGTCGTGACCACGCGCTCGCCCGCCTGCAATCCGTTGGCGACCACAGCGCCCACATCGTCCTGCTGCGTCAGCGTCACGCGCCGCACGGTGACGGTATCTCCCTCCCTGAGCACGTAGGCGAACGGTCCGTTGGGACCGCGCTGGACGGCGGCAGTCGGTACCACCACCACCTGCCGCAACGTGTCGATCAGCACCCGAACGTTGACGAACTGGCCCGGCCAGAGCTGAAGGTTCGCATTGGGAAATTCCGCCTTGAGTTTCACTGTCCCGGTGGTTTGGTCGACCTGGTTGTCGATCACCATCACCTTGCCCTTGTCGAGCGCGCTCTTGCCATCGGCGGTCAAGGCGTCGACGGGAAGCTTGCCTTCGGCCATGCCTCTGGTGAGAGCAGGGAGATTCTGCTGCGCCAGGCTGAAGAAGACCGAGATTGGCCGCAGCTGCGTGAGGATGACGATGCCGTTCGCTTCCGCCCCGCGCACGAGATTGCCCACATCGACGAGACGAATGCCGGTGCGGCCGGCGATCGGCGCGACGATGTCGGTATAGGACAGGATGGCGCGCGCGTTGTCGATCGTGGCTTGGTCGAGTTTGATCTGCGCCTCGAGTTGGGCGACCAGCGCCCTCTGGGTATCGAGTTGCTGCTTGTTGACCGCGTTGGTCGCCGCAAGACGCGTGTAGCGGTCCAGGTCGAGCCTCGCGTTAGCGAGCTGCGCTTCGTCCTGTGCTTTCTTGGCGACGGTCTGGTCGTAGGCGGCCTGGTAAGTGACGGGATCGATCTTGGCGAGGACGTATCCCTTCGGCACGTCCTGCCCTTCCGTGAAATATATATCGACGATTCTGCCGTCGACCTGGGAGCGAACGGTCACGGTGTTGAGCGCTTTGGCGGTGCCCACCCCGTCGAGATAGACCGGCACATCGGCCACGCGCGCGGCAGCGACGAGAACGGGAATGGGATCGCTCGCGGGCGGCCCGCCGCGGCGACCGCCCTTCGAAACCGCCGCCAGCGTCTGCTGCCAGTGCGGCATGTAATAGACACCGACGACCGCCGCGATGACTGCGGCAGCGATCATGAGCACGGTGATGCGCCGTTTGAGCGTCATTGCATCACGTTACCAGCTGCGACCCCCGGCGGCATCCAACCGCCGCCGAGCGCCTGGAAAAGACTCAACACCGCTTGCAAACGCGCAAGACGCGCAAGCGAGTAATTGTCTTCTGCGGTGAACAGAGTCTGCTGCGTCTGCAGCACGGTGACGAGATCGACTGTGCCTTCACGCAGTCTCGCCTCCGCAAGTCGGAACGCTTCGCGCGAACTGTTGAGGACGAGCAGTTGCAGACGCTCGCGTTCGAGTGAGTCGGCGACGGCGATGAGCGCAATCTCCACGTCGCCGAAGCCGGAGAGGATGGTCTGGCAATACACCTTGACCAACTCGAATTGCCTGCCTTGCGCCAATTCCAGCTGTCCCTCCAACCGGAAACCATCGAGCAGCGGCTGGGTGACGTTGAGGGCGATGTTGTAGAAAGCACTTTGCGGCGTGAACAACAGCTTGAGCACGTTGCTTTCGTAGCCGCCTTGGCCGGTCAGCGAAATGCTCGGGAAGAACGCGGCGCGCGCCTGCTCCACGCTGGCGTCGGCCGAGGCGAGGCTGGCCTCGGCGGCGCGAATGTCGGGACGCTGGAACAAGAGTTCCGAGGGCAGGCCCGGGGTCACGCGCGGGATCGTCAGCTGATAGATGTTGCCGCCTTTGATGACGACTTCGACCGGCGGCTTGCCGATCAGCACGGCAAGAACGGCAATGTTCTGGCGTATCGCTTGGTCGAAAAGAGGAATGTTGGCGCGTACCTGGGCGACCAGGCTTTCTTGCTGTGCGACATCGAGCTGCGACGCGGTACCGGCCTCGAACCGCTGCTTGATCAAATTGAGAATTCGGTTGGCGGCGTTGAAGTTCCCCTGCGCGATCCGCAGCCGGTCCTGTGCCGAGAGCACCTGGAAATACGTGTTGCCGACCGCCGCGATGGTTGAAAGAACCACCACCTCCTTGTTGAATCGGCTGGCCACGGCCGTTTCCTGAGCGGCGCGCGAGGCAGCGCGGTTCTTGCCCCAGAAATCGATCTCGTAGCTGGCGTTCAGCGCGGCATGGAAAAGGTTCCGCTCGGGCCCGCCGGGGTTCTTGAAACGCTCTGCGAAGCCGACGAAATCGACCGCGGGCAAGAGTGGCGCGCCGATGATCTTGGCCTGTGCGTCGGCCTGCAGGATGCGGCCGATGGCTGCGCCGATATCAAAATTGGCGATCTGTGCTTCCTCGATCAGATTGGTGAGCTCGCGCGAGCGAAAGCCGCGCCACCAGTCGAGGCTTGGCGGCGCGGACTCGCCTTGCCCGGCGCCATATTTAGGCGGGATCTCGGCCGCGAGCTCAGCCCGCTCGGAGGTGAACATGCACCCGGACAGCATTTGCACGAGACATAATCCCATAAAGGCGACAAAGACGGGGCGAAAGCTCCTGGCGTCGATCGCCGGAGCACGCGTGCGCCACCCGTCGAACATGGAGCCGACTTTCAACGCTACGGCCGCCCGTGAAAACGGGGCATTAGCGTTAACGCAACGCACGCCTTCCCCAACCGCCTGCTGGCCAACGGACCATACTATCAGCCCTTCCCGGGCCGCCTACTTAATAAAAAGACATGTTCGGCTTGGGGCAGCGCTGAAGACCTCCCCCTGGGCACGGTTTGCGGCTTTCAACTGGCTGATTTAAAACAGGTATTTACAACGCGGTCGGTTCGTTGCCACTCACTTTCGGGCCAAATGGAGGCTAAGCCGCCACATGGGTCTTCGCTCCCTTGGTGGCGGCGAGATACCAGTCGAGAATCTCCGCGCCGTTCCAGTGCAGCACGCCCGGAAAGCGCCGCGCGTGATCGTAGATCGCTTCCAGGTATTTGATGCGGTGCGGTTGACCGCTGATATACGGATGGATCGCGAGCGCCATGATCTTGGCGCGGTTCTTTCCCTCGGCGTAGAGGCGGTCGAACTGATCCATCGCGCGCCGGGCCAGATATTCGCTTTCGTGGTGCTGCACGATCATCATGCCGATGTCGTTGATCTCGACCGTGTAGGGCAGCGTGACGAGCGGACCGTTGGCGGTGCGGATGACGGTCGGCTCATCATCGTAGACCCAATCGCCGATGTATTTCACGCCGGCGCTGACCAGAAGCTCCGGCGTTTCCAGCGTCTGCGTCAGGCCCGGTCCGAGCCATCCGAGCGGGCGCTTGCCGGTAAAGCGTTCGAGGATGTCCATGGAGCGATTGATCATCGCTGCCTGGTCCTCGACCTTGTGGATGGGCATCTGATCGTAGGCGTGTCCCATGAATTCCCAGCGCAGGCGCTTCGCTTCCTCGGCAACGCGGACGTAGTCCTCGCAGGTGCGCGCGTTGATGGCGAGGGTTGGCCTCACGCCGAGGCGCTCGTAAAGCTCGAAGAAGCGCCAGGCGCCGACGCGCATGCCGTATTCATGCCAGCTCCAGTGCGGCACGTCGGGCAGTAGCGGCACGCCGGTCGGCGCAGGAAGAACCTGACGCGGCATCGGCCGTCCGATGTCCCACACTTCATAGTTGACGATGGTCCAAAACACGAGCCGCGCATCGCCGGGCAGTTTGAGAGGCGGCCGGTCGACGATCGCCGAGAAATCGCAACGCTCCCGTGGCAGCATGGGGGTGGTCGTCATCGGGTGGACGCTCCTTTGTATTCTCGATCCATGATAGGACGCGGCGCCGCCACGATCCACCGCGTACGGGCTTGCTTTACGGTGCGACATCGCCGCGGTCCGCCGCCGCGCGGGCAACAGGGTATGCTGCGAAGAGCCGTAGGATCGGAAGGGCGAATGAATCTGAGCAAGGTGCCGGCCGCCGCGGTAGATCATACATCACGCTGGCCTGACGCATGCGTGCAGATGTCGGCTCGCGCGACCTCGTGGCTTGCCGGCGTCGGCCGATCGGAGGTCGTTCCGCTCGCGCTCACGATCGCGATCTTCGTGCTCGCCTTCCTGCTGCCGCTCTGGCCGTGGCTTTCCGGCGAGGTGACGATCCCGTGGGATGCGAAATCGCAATTTTTTCCGCAGGTGCAATTTCTTGCGCGCTCGCTTGCGCGCGGTGAATGGCCGTGGTGGTCGCCGAACGTCTTCGCCGGCTGGTCGGAGATTTCCGATCCGCAGTCGCTCTTGTTCTCGCCGCTCCATGTGCTGCTGGCCGCCTCCAATGCACCGATCAGTCTGCACGCCTTCGATGCCGTGACCTTCGCTTATTTGTTCCTCGGTGCCATCGGAATCATTCTGTACTTCCATGACCGCGGCTGGCACGCGGGCGGGGCACTCGTCGCCGCTATGGCCTTTGCGCTCGGCGGCTCGGCCAGTGCGCGCATTCAGCATACCGGCCAGATCGTCAGCCTCGCATATCTGCCGCTCGCTCTCTGGCTTCTCTCTCGCGCGCTCGAGCGCTCGTCGTGGCGGGCGGGTCTGGCGGCGGGTGCGGTTTGCGCACTGATGGCGATCGGACGCGATCAGGTCGCGCTGGTGTCGCTCTATGTGCTCGCGGGATTCGTGCTGGCGCATTGGCTCGCGGGCGAACGGCCGCTGGCCCGCATGCGTGCGAGCATCAAGCCGGTGTTCGTGGTCGCGGTGACCGCCTCGATCATCGCCACCGTCCCGATCGTGATGACCACGCTGCTGGCGGCTCGCTCGAACCGTCCCGAGATCAGCTTCGCGTCGGCCGCGGCCGGCTCGATCCACCCCGTGCATCTCTTGCAATTCGCTTTTGCCGATCTCTTCGGCGCGATGAACCCGGACATCGAATATTGGGCGCCGCAAAGCTCGATCTGGGATGCCGCGTGGGGATGGCCGGGCCTCTACCTCTCCCAGAACATGGGACTCCTTTACGCCGGTGCGCTGACGTTCCTCGCCCTGGTGTCGTTCGGCCTCATCCGCGGCGTCGCCTGGGCGCGCGAGATTCGATTCTTTACGATCGCGGCGATACTGGTGCTGCTCTACGCGCTCGGCGCCTATACGCCCGCCTTCCACCTGATCTACGACCTCCTGCCTGCCGTGGCGCTCTACCGCCGTCCGGCCGATGCCACCTTCGTGCTGGCCGCGCTGGTTGCGGTGATTGCCGGCTATCTCGTCCATCGCTGGCTCACCGGCACGGTACCGCCGGCAACGCGCGTGCAGCGCGCCTTCGAGATCGTCTGCCCGATCGTGCTCACCGTCGGCGCCCTGGCGCTCGCCCACTCCGTGGTCGGCATCGGCCCGGCCGTCGTCCCTGTCATAACCGCGATCGTCTTCACCGCGGCGGCGATTGCAATTCTTCTGCTGGCGCGCCGAATCGAAGCGCGCTGGCCCGTTGCTGCCGCGGCTCTCATCGCTGCGTTCATGGCGCTCGACCTTGCCTGGAACAATGCGCCGCATGTTTCGACCGCGCTCCCGCCGGATCGATTCCAGGCGCTGCGCCCGAACACGAACGACGAGACCGTGCGGCTCCTCGAGGCGCGGCTTGCCGATGCCGCGGCGGCTGACCGCCGTGACCGGGTCGAGCTCATCGGAATCGAGTATCACTGGCCGAACCTCTCGCTCGCCCAAGGTTTCGATCACGTCTTCGGCCACAATCCGCTGCGGCTGCATTCGTTTCGGGAAGCGACGCACGTCGGCGACACGGTGGCGATCCCGAGCCAGCGCGTGTTTTCGCCGCTTTATCCATCCTACCGCTCGGCCTTCGCCGACCTGCTCGGCGTCCGCTTCATCGCCACCGGCGTGCCGGTGGAAGAGATCGATTCCTCGCTCAAGCCGGGCGATCTCAACTTCATCGCACGTACGAAGGATGCTTACGTGTACGAGAATCCGCGCGCGCTGCCGCGGGTGATGCTGTTGACCGATTGGCGGCTTGCCGACTTCGACGAGCTTTTGCGCAGCGGCTGGCCTGCGGTCGATCCGCGCCGTACCGTGCTGCTTACGAAGCCGCCGGGCGGCGTCCCGCTCAGTGCGGAGGCTGCTACTCCCGGCAGCGCGCGCTTGCTGCGCTATGCCAATACCGAAGTGGTGGTCGCGGTCGAGGCACCTGCCGGCGGCATCCTCCTGCTCAATGACGTCTGGCAGCCTTGGTGGCGCGCGAGCGTCGATGGAGCCGACTCTGAAATCCTCAAAGCCAATGTGATCTTTCGCGCCGTGGTTTGCCCCCCGGGGCGGCACACCCTCCGCTTCAGTTTCCATCCCTTCGCCGGCGCTTTGGCGGAGATCATGGGGAAGCTAACGCATAACGCGAAGCCCTAGGGATGGGCATTACGCCGACGTCTCCGCCCTCGACTCGCCGCCCGGGGGCGTAATGCCCACGCGTGCAATCTTACGTTTACCGCCTGGGCAAATCGTCAGCGCGACCAGCGCAAGCAATGCGGCGACGATTTTGCCCACCCCACGCCCTGGACCCCGCCTGCGTAGATCGCATAAAGTCGCAGCCCGCCCGCGCATTTGCGCATTTCGCGACGTGACGATCGCCATGACGATATTGCATCGCGTTTTACCGCTCATCGCCTTGGCGGTGTTATGGCTCGTCCCTGCGGCACCGTGCACGGCGCAGGATTATCCGTCTCGCACGGTCAAGATGATCGTGCCGTTCGGCGCCGGCGGGCCGACCGACATCTTTACGCGCTTGCTTGCCGAGGAGCTGCGCAAGTCGCTCAAGGAGTCGTTCGTGATGGAGAACCGGCCGGGCGCCGGAACCATCATCGGCACCGACGCGGCGGCAAAATCTCCGCCGGACGGCTACACGCTGCTGATGATCTCGGCGACGCAGACGACGACCGAAACGCTGGTCCCCAACAAGCCGTACAAGCTGCTGCGCGATTTCGTACCGGTCGCGTCCCTGCTCAATTCCGAACTGGTCATGGTCGTGCCTCCATCGGTGCCGGTGAACACGGTCAAGGAGTTCATCGCGCTCGCCAAGTCGAAACCCGGCGCGCTCAATTATGCCTCCTCCGGCGTCGGCTCGAACTATCACATGGCGGGCGAGCTGTTTAAGAACCTCACCGGCACCGATATCCTGCACGTGCCCTACAAGGGCAGTTCGGGCGCGCGTAACGACATCATCAGCGGCCAGATCGAGATGATGTTCGACTCGCTGCCCAGCATGGCTCCAATCATTCAGGCCGGGCGGGTCAAAGCGCTCGGGACGACTGGCAAGGTGCGCTCCGCCATCCTGCCAGACGTGCCGACGCTGTCGGAGGCGGGGGTGCCCGGCTACGAGGCGACGATTTGGATCGGCCTCATGGTGCCCACGGGAACCCCGCAGCCGATCGTCACCTTGCTCAGCACCGAGATCAACAAGATCCTCGCGCGCCCCGACGTGAGGGAGGCGTGGGAGAAACAGGGCGCAACTCCGATGATCATGAAGCCCGAGGAATTCGGAGTTTACGTGCAGTCCGAGATCGACAAGTGGGCAAAAGTCATCAAAGCCAATAACATAAAGCCTGAATGAAGCGGGGTTTGGTCTCAGTCTGGGCTTGAGGCCGATGCGGTCCGCTGATCCCACAAACGGAAATCGCTGGTGTTGGCAAAGACGCCGGTGAGGCCGACGAGGAGTCCACGATGCAAAAGCCCGTTTCACTCGCCGCCGCCATTCGCGGCGAGGAGCACTGGACGAATAAAGGCAGCGATGTCCGCCTGTTTCTGTGGAACAAGCACGGTGGCGATCCCTCCGGGCCTTCCGGGAGAATCTTGTTCGTGCACGGCTCGTCCATGGCTTCGCAGCCGACCTTCGACCTGCAAGTGCCTGGGCGCGCCGATTCCTCGGTGATGGATTTCTTCGCCGCGCGCGGTTACGACACATGGTGCGTCGACATGGAGGGTTATGGACGCTCCACCAAGACCCGCGACAATAACGCGCCGATCGCCTACGGCGCCGACGACTGCTTCGCGGCCGCGACTTACATCCACAAGCTGCGCGGCCAGCGCCCATTGCTGGTTTACGGAATTTCGTCGGGCGCCTTGCGCGCGGCCTTGTTCACGCAGCGCCACCCGGACATGGTCGCGCGTCTCGCGCTCGATGCGATGGTGTGGACGGGTGAAGGTTCTCCGACGCTTGCCGAGCGCAGCAAACGGCTCCCCGAATTTCGCGCCAAGAATCGGCGCCCGATCGATCGCAAATTCGTGCGCTCCATTTTCGAGCGCGACCATCCCGGCACCGCCGACGACGTGGTCATCGAGGCGTTTGCCGATGCCATCCTCGCGCTCGACGATTCCGTGCCGACCGGTACCTATGTCGACATGTGTGCCAACCTGCCGGTCTGCGATCCGACAAAGATCACGGTGCCGACGCTCATCATGCGCGGCGAGTACGACGGCATCGCGGGCTTCGCCGATCTCCTGAAGTTCTTCGAGTTGCTGCCCAATCCGGACAAGCACTTCGTAGTGATGCCGGGCATCGCGCATGCCTCCTTCCATCAGAAGAACTACGCCATCTGCTACCACATCCTGGAAAGCTTCTTCTCGCAGCCGGAGCCGATCTATCGCGGCGGGCGTTGACCGGCGCCTCATCGTTTCCATCGTTCCGCCATCCTGTGGGCGCAGCATCGGCTGCGGACGGGACGGGACGGGACGGGGATCGACCATGAGCTTAGGGCCTGCAAGCGTGCGCTTTGGCGCGCGCCTTTGCGCAGTTGCGGCGCTGACGCTGCTTTGTGGCTGCATTGGCAACCGTGATCGGCCGACGGCGGAGCCGAGCTTCTATCGCAGCCTCGCGACCAAGGACGCGGAGGTCGACGCAACCATGGCGGCCTCCATGATCTCCGGCTATCGCACCAACAATGGGCTCACGCCGGTCACCATCGATCCCGAGCTGATGAAGCTCGCCGAGGCGCAGGCGCAGGCCATGGCGAGCCGCGACACGCTCAGCCACGACGTCGCGCGCAGCTTCCGTGACCGGCTCAAGGGAGGCGGCTACCGCGCCCGCACCGCGGCGGAGAACGTCGGCGCCGGCTACCACACGCTCGCACAGGCCTTCTCCGGGTGGCGCGACTCGCCGTCCCACCGCGACAACATGCTGCTCAAGGGCGCGACCCGCATGGGCATCGCCGCGGCCTATTCGCCAAAATCGAGATACAAGGTGTTCTGGGCATTGATCCTGGCGGAGCCGGATGAACGGCGGAGCTAGGGCGCGCCCGCCTCATCGGGTCGGCACCGCGCGCTTTAGGCCGTCAAGTCGAACAGGGTGGCCCCGAACGTCCCGCGCGCTTCGTTGATGAGCGGTGTGACCGCCGTCGCAAAGGTATCGTGCTCGGCGGCTGTGAGCGCGACGATCTCGCAGCCCTGCGCCTCGATCGCTTTGCGAGCCTCTTTTTCCTCTTGCACGTGCAGCTCGCGCTGAAACGCGATCGCGTCGGTTATGGCATTTCGCATGGCGCGCTGAACATCAGCGGGCCAGGCATCGAAGGCCGGGCGGTGCAGGAAGATCGGCCGCGAGATGTAGAAGTGGTTGCTCAGGGTGTGGAAGCGGTGGAACTTGTGCACGCCGTAGGTCACTGTGTTCGACAGCGGATTCTCCTGCGCGTCGACGGTGCCCGCGACGATCATCTCGATCGCCTGCGTTAGATCCATGGGCATGGGCACCGCGCCCAGCAATTCGAAGGTGCGTGCCTGCACCTTGCTCGGCAGGACGCGGATTCGCATCCCCGCGAGGTCCGCCGGCGTGCGCACCTCGCGGACGCGGTTCGAGATGTGCCGAAAGCCGTTCTCGAACCAGCCGAGGACACGGAAATTCACGCGCTCCTCGATCTTGCCGGCGAGAACGTCGCCCAGCGCGCCGTCCATCGCTGCACGCGCGGATCGCATATCGGCGAACAGGAACGGCAGGTCGACGATACCCAGCTCCGGCACTCGATCGGTGAGATAACTCGACGATTGGTAGCCGAGCGTCAGAAGACCATGCTCGACGAGCCACAGAATGTCCTCGGCGCGATAGCCGAGGTCCATGATGTTCCAAACATACTTGACCTCGATGCGATCGCCGAATTCCGTCAGTAGCCGATCGCCGATGCGCTTGAGCGCACGGCTGAAGCCAGTGGTTGGAGGACCGTAACCTCCCATGCGGATTCGGATCGGCTCGGGCATACGCGTGGTCTCGCTAGGGACTTCGTCAGGACGTCGGCTGGCTCGCCGCGACCGCGATCCCCGATGCGGCTAGACCGACACCGATCGCCAGCAGGATGCCGGCGACGCCGGTGGCGGCGGCGAGCAGGCCGGCAAGTGTGGGAAACACAATCTGTCCGATGCGGTTGCCTGTCATCCGCAGCGTCAACGCGGTGCCGCAGACTTCAGGCGGCGCGATATACATGACGCCGGAAAGCGTCAGGGTCGAGGCGATGCCCATGACGAATCCCAAGCAGATAAGAACCGCGTACATTGCCGGCAGCGAGAGCGGCAGGGCCAGGATCAGAAAGCCCGCGGCGCTGCCGAGCATGCTCATCAAGGTGAGCTGCCTGCGCCCTATGGCAAAGATCAGCCTGGCGTAGAAGGCGCGCGAGACCAGCGAAGCCACCGAGCGCACGGTCAACAAGAGCCCGATGTGATCGGAAGCGATGTGGCGTTCCGCGCCGAGTGCCGGAAGATAGATCACCAGCAGATCCAACGCGGTGATGGTCACCACGCTCGAGATCATGATGGCGGCAAAGCCGCGCAGGGCGAGCAGTTGTCCGATCGGAATGAACTCGCCGCCGGCGTGGTGCTCGGCCTTGACGGCGGCGGGCCTGATCAGCACTGAGACGATCACGCTCGCGCCGGCAACGGCAAGCCCGATGGTGAACAGCAGGCCCGTCGGAGGCAGCGCGCTCGCGCCGCCAAGCCAGCCCACCACGAAGGGGCCGAGTCCCTGTCCAATCGAGGCGGCCACCATGTAGTAACCGAGCGCGGCTTCCCGGCGGCGCTTGCCTCCGGAGCGCGCCGCCAGCATCTGATGGCCGGCCATGCAGAACATGTGGCCGAAGCCCAAGAGCACGGAAAAGCCAAGGAGATGCATCGCCGACCGCGGCCAAGCCCAAAAACCGAGGCAGGCGGCGAACACGAGCGCCGAGCCCAGCCAGGTCGCCCGCGCATCGTTGCCGCGGTCGATCCAGCGCCCCACCTGCAGGGCCGTGAAGACCGGGATAATGGCAAAGCCCGTGGCGATGATGCCGAGCCAGATGACGGGAAGGCCGAGTTCGATGGCCCGGTAGGAGGTGGTGATGCGGATGACGAGGATCAGCGTCTGGACCAGCGTGACGTGAGCTAAGAACGGGATGAGTAGCTGGTAATCGATGTCGCCCTCGCGAGGGACGCGCGCGCTCGGCTCCTCAATCATCGATGCATCGTGTCTCGTGCTCGAGTCGGCCTGGCCTAAAGTGCCGCTGGCCGGCAGTCTCCTTTACCGGCCTGCGTGCGCGAGGCAAAGTCCTGGCTGCTGCGCTTTTTGCGCGGTAAGTCGACTTGCAAACCAGTCGAAACGCGGCAAGCATCGTTTACGAAGCCTTAAGACACCGTGCTTTGCGCAACTCGCGGCCGCCAATTGGTCCCGGCGGGGTCAACTTTTTTCCTTATTTATCAATTCAACTTGTGGCGCTTGGGGATTACTTCCGGGGGTGGGATCACTCGCTTTAGTCTGGCTCGGAAAGTGTGGGCGTTGACGCCGTTGTCGCCCTGGGGAGGGCTGTGCGCGCGCCGATTCCAGCAAGACGTCTCCGCCCGGAGTGATCGGCAGGGGGAGCTTCGCCTTGGCGGAACAGTTCGTCGCGGTGATGCGACATTCGCGTGCCGTTGTACCGGTGCGCCGGACTACCATCAGACCGCCTCCACCGCCGCGTCGGGCAGCGGGCGCATCGACGGCGCGCCGACCGGCGATAACGCTGACGTTACGCCGCCGGGTAATCGGGCAGGCGCTGCGTCAGCAGGGCATGACCTTGAGCGTGATCGTGTCGCGCGGCGTGTTCGCGCTCAAGATCGCGGCCGGCGCCTTGCTCGCAGCGATGGTGGCCTTGGCCATCATGAACTACCAAGAGCCCGAGCCTAGCGTGGCCGGGTTCGAATCCGCCAACAACGAGACCATCATCTATCGGCGCGCGCCGCCGCCTCCCGCGCGCTTGCAAAGCAGCGACGTTGCGGAGCACAGGGAGGAAGCTGGATCGTCTTACCCGCGCGCGGTTCAAACGGTCCGCTTTGTCAACCCTGAGCCACCTCTTTCCATTGCCGCTGCGGCACGCGAAGCGATCAAGCGCGCGCTGATCAAGGTGGGCGCTTTCGTTGCGTTCCCATCGAGAGAATCCGCGGAGCCGGAAAGCTCCGAGATGCGTCGCAAACGCGGCACCGTGGTTCTCGATGAAATCGACGATTACCTGTGGGAGGTCTATCAGCGCGCGCCCATCAAGAAGGACTCGAGCGGCGACTTCACCTGGAAGGATCCGACCGCCGCCAAGCGAATGGGGCTATCGCTGCAGGATTACGTGATCGGCGGCATGGATCCGGGCTTCCGGGAACAACTCTACAAAGCGGGACGCGCGATGGACGCCGACGGCATCAATTGGTCGATGCTCAGTGCATTCCGAGACGACTATCGCCAACGTCTCGCCGCCGGCTTCAAAGCGCGTGGCGGCAACTCCTTGCACGGCGGCAGCCGCCGAACGGGCGGCTATGGCCACGGCCGTGCAATCGACATTACCGCTGGGGAGGGAACCAATTCCGAAGAAGTCTGGAAATGGATCGACGCCCATGGCGCGAAATACGGGCTTGACCGCCCGATGCCGGGCAGAGACCCGGCGCATATTCAGCAACGTGGGGAATCGAGCAAGGTAGTATCGGTATTCCGCAAGAAGCGCCTCGCCGACGGCGGCAGGCGACAAAGACAGAAAGCCAAGGTCAAAGTCGCCAGCGCGCGATGATGGCCGCAAAGGTTGATTGCCCCCGCGGCGTCTCGACCTTCCCCGAACTGGCTGCGCGATCTCAAGGCCTGCTTAGGCGGAACCTTCCCTTCGCTCTTGGGTGCCTTCGGTAGCGTGACCGTCAGCACGCATCCTCAAACTCGTCTTGCTGCGCGCAGGCGATGCGGCGTGGCTCTGGCGGGATGGGAACGCACTATAGACCTCCTGGCATGGCCTCACTAGCTTGCGCTGCGATGTACGCGCCCCCGGTCCTTCCACCCGCGCGCGAGTACGCCGCGCTCTACCGCTCGTTCCGCTGGCAGATTCCGGCGTTGTACAATATTGGCGTCGACGTCTGCGACCGCTGGGCCGAGATCGATGCGGCGCGCACCGCAATTTTCAACGTGCGTGCCGACGGCAAGGTGGAGCAGGTGAGTTACGGCGAGCTGCGTGAAGGCTCGAGCCGGCTCGCCAACGCGCTCGCGGCCCGCGGCATCGGGCGCGGCGATCGGATCGCGATCTTGTTGCCGCAGGGGCCGGCCGTCGCAGTGAGCCACATCGCCATCTACAAGCTCGGCGCCATTGCGTTGCCGCTGGCCATGTTGTTCGGGGTGGAGGCGATCTCCTATCGGCTGCGGGATTCCGGTGCCCGCGCGCTGATCACTTGTGCGCAGGGGCTTTCCAAGCTCGCGGTGGTCGGCGACTCCGCGCCCGATCTCGAATTCGTTTGCTCGATCGACGGAGCGGCGGATTGCGCCCAGGATTTCAACGCACTGCTGGCGCGTGCCGCCTCCGATTTCACGCCGGTTTCTACCACCCCCAATGACCCTGCACTGATGGTCTATACGTCCGGTACTACCGGCCCGCCGAAAGGCGCGCTGCATGCTCACCGGGTTCTGCTCGGTCATCTCCCCGGCATCGAGATGCCGCACGAATTTCTGCCGCAGTCCGGCGACCGGTTCTGGACGCCGGCAGATTGGGCCTGGGCCGGCGGTCTGCTCAACGTCTTGCTGCCAGGTTTGCATTACGGCGTGCCGGTGGTGGCGCAAAAATTCGAGAAGTTCGATCCGGACGAGGCCTTCGCCTTGATGGCCAAGATGGACGTACGCAACGCGTTCATCCCGCCGACGGCGCTGCGCATGTTGCGCTCGGCATCGTGGCCCAAGGCGAGCATCAAGTTGCGCTCCGTCGGCTCGGGTGGTGAGGCGCTCGGTGCCGAGACCTACGAGTGGGGCAAGGCGAAGCTTGGCATCGCCATCAACGAGTTCTACGGCCAGACCGAATGCAACCTGGTGCTGGCCTCCTGTGCGGCAATTGCTGTTTCGCGTCCCGGCACCATCGGCAAACCGGTGCCCGGGCATGAGGTCGCGGTGATCCGCCCCGACGGCTCGCAATGCGCGCCCGGCGAGCTCGGCCAGATTGCGATCAAGCGTCCCGACCCGGTGATGTTCTTGCAATATTGGGGCAAGCCCGACGCGACGTGCGAGAAATTCATCGGCGACTGGATGACGACCGGCGATCAGGGCGTCACCGACGCCGACGGCTATTTCCAGTTCGTCGGCCGCGACGACGATGTCATCACCTCGTCGGGCTACCGCATTGGTCCGACAGAGATCGAGGATTGCCTGATCCGGCATCCTGCGGTGGCGCTGGCGGCGGTCGTGGGAAAGCCGGATGCGTTGCGCACCGAGATCGTGAAGGCGTTCATCGTGCTGAAATCAGGGCACGCTCCGTCCGATGTGCTCGCCGCCGACATCCAAGGCTTCGTGAAGACGCGCCTCTCCGCCCACGAATATCCGCGCGAGGTCGCCTTCATCGAGGAGATGCCGATGACGACCACGGGCAAGGTGATCCGCAGACTGCTGCGGCAGCGGGCGTGAGCTGGTAGCGACCTGCTAAGGTCGACGTCTACGCCGCCTTCTGTTTGTGCGCGCCCTCGAAGGCGGGTGCCACCTCCTCCATGAAGCGCGCCATCTCGTCCTTGACCTGCTGGTGCGGCTTGAGACCGACGTTGAAATAAAGAATGACTTCGGAGAATCCGGCCGCCTCAACCTTCTTCAGCGTATCGATGATCCGCTGCGGCGAGCCCAGCAGCACCGAATTCTCGGTGAGGTCTTCCGGTTTGACCTTCTGCAAGCGCGCGACCATGTCGACGAAATAGCGATAGCTCGGCGG
Organism: Xanthobacteraceae bacterium; assembly: GCA_045811545.1. GTDB lineage: Bacteria > Pseudomonadota > Alphaproteobacteria > Rhizobiales > Xanthobacteraceae > VAZQ01. The sequence continues at coordinate 30,008 of JBJMTU010000372.1, forward strand.
GGCGGTTTTCGGATCACCGGGCAGCGCGGGGATCACGCATTCGCGGTAATAGCGGATCTGGCGTGCGCGTTGCGCGTCCTCCTGCCCCTTGTTGTCGGCGAAATGGGTGAAATAGCTGCACATCAGGCGGCCTGGCTTATTGCCGTATTTGGCGCAGCTCTCGTGATAGAGATCGGCGACCTGCTGCAGGCCGCCGAAGCTCATGGCAGCGGCGAAGGGAGCGACGATCAGGCCGCAATCGAGCCGCGCCGCCAATTCGATCGACGGCTTCGAGAAGGAACCCACATAGGACGGGATCGGCTTCTGCACCGGCTTGGGCGTGATGCGCACGTCGTCGAAAGAGTAGTGCTTGCCGTGATGCGACATGCGATCGTCCGCCGCCCACAGCTTGCGCACGACCTCGAGGCCTTCGTCGAAAATACTCTGATTGTCCGCGAACGACACATGGAAGGGTTGGTATTCGCGTGCGTCGTAGCCGCGGCCGGTCGCAAAATCCACGCGTCCGTTGCTGAGCAGATCGAGCGTGGCCCATTGCTCGGCGACGCGGATCGGGTGATGCAGCGGCAGCACCGTCACCGCGGGTGCGAGCCGGATGCGCTTCGTTCGTGCGGCAATATAGGCGAGCACCAGATCCGGGCAGGACAGCACGCCCAGCGAGTTGAAGTGGTGCTCGCCGATCCACGCCGAGTGCATGCCGAGCTTGTCGGCGTAGAGCGCCTCCTCCGCGATGTCGGCGACGAACTGGTTCGCGGTCCGCGTGTTGTTCTCGTAGTGATTGTCGCTGAGGGTAAAATAGCCGAATTCCACAGCGCTCCTCCCGTCGGTTCGGTGGGCCGGATGTCCCTGTTTGTTGCGGTGGGACTGTAGATGCATTTGCAATTGTTGTAAATGCAATGAATGCGCTATCTAATGTCGACCAGAATGCAGTATGGACCAACCACGGGAGCGAGACCTTTGACATCGTGGACGGTGGTCCATAAAAGCGTCGGCCGAAGAATTGCAGGAATTTCAATGTGATGACCGCTCGCCCGCGCCTCGATTTCAGCGAATATCTTCCCTATCTCATCAACCGCGTCGGCTGGCTCCTGGTGGTCGACTTCGGACAGAACACGCTCGCCCATCATCGATTGAGCATCGCGATGTGGCGCGTCCTGGCAGTACTCGCCAACGATGGCGGCCAGCGTCAGGTCGATGTCGCCGCGAGGACGAGCATCGATGTCTCGACCTTGTCGCGCGTGGTCACCCGTCTGGTGAAGATGGGGCTCGTGACCCGCACCCGATCCGCGACCAACAATCGGGAAGTGGTGGTCCGCTTGACGCCGAAGGGCTCTGCGGTTCTGGCGCGCGTGATCCCGCACGCGATCGCGTTGGAGCGAAGGGCGATCGCCGGCGTGCCGGCAGAAGATCTGCGCGTGGTCAGGCGCAGCCTGCGCCGCATGTACCAGAACTTGGCTTCGGCGGCCGGCATCAGCGAGCGCACCGCGGCGCCGCTATTGCGCGGGAGCGCGGCTTCAGCCGCTTCTTCATCCCGTCGACGATAGGGCGGGAACTCATCGTCGATCGGCCATAGCCAGCGGGAATTGCGCAGCTCTTTTGACGCGGTCGAGCATGTGAACCGCGGATGAACGCGTCGTCCATGCCGCGTTCGAGATCGATCGGCTATGTCGGTGGTCAATCGGATCGTACTGCCTGCGAGGCATGCGACGATCCGTGCAACGCCCCCCTTGGCTTGCTCCCGGCGTTCGCTCGGGTCGAGCCACAAGGCATCACAGAGAGGACCACCGCAATGCTCATCCGCCGCGTTCTCGTCACTTCGGCGACGCTCGCACTCCTATCCGCCCCGGCTTTCGCGCAGGGGATGCAACCGGCGCACCCGGCAAAACCCGCGCCGGCGGCCGGCGCGCCCGCGAAGCCCGCAACCACCGGCGCCGCAACGGCTCCGCAAGCCGCCAAGACCAACCTCAACACCGCGACGGCAGCGGAACTCGACAAGCTGCCGCACATCGGCCCGGCCCGCTCCAAGGCGATCATCGAGGCCCGCACGAAGGCGAAGTTCAAGGACTGGGACGATTTCGTTGCGCGCAAAGTCGTTCCCGCCGACGCCGCAGCCGCGATGAAGGACGTCGTCGGCTTCTGAAACGCTGCAGCCGTCTAGTTGCGAAACTCAAGGCGCCGTTGCGCGCCTTGAGTTTCCGCGAGCGCGCCGACAAGCGCGCAGCGTCCCATATTCGCCTTGCCTCGCCGAGCGCACGCGCTCAGCCGGCAAAGCCGCCGCCGTCGAGGAAGGCCTGCTCGTCCGAGTTCGTGGCGCGGCCCAACAGCGCGTTGCGGTGCGGGAAGCGGCCGAAGCGGCGGATGATTGCGGCATGGTGCTCGGCATATTTCGTGAATTCATCATCGCCATAGTCACGCGCCAGCTCCAGGGATCGTTCCTGATCGGCGACATTCTCCGAATGCATGAACGGCAGATAGAAGAACTGGCGCTCGGGAGGTGAGACCTGCCGATCGAAGCCGCGGCCGATTGCACGATCGGCGACGGCGCGGGCGAGCCCGTCGGTTGCATAGGTGCGCCGGTCACCGCGGAATATGTTGCGCGCGAACTGGTCGAGCACGATGACGAGCGCCAGCGCCCCATCCGGCGTCTCCTCCCAGTGCGCGAGCTTGCCATCCTCGGCGGCCTGCCAGACGCAGAGGAAACGGCGTTTGATCTCGGAATCGAACGCTGCGTTCCTTTCGTACCATTGGTCCGGACCCGCCGCGCGCCAGAATGCCAGCACATCCATGGGTCCGATCACCTCGGCGGCGCCGGGCTCGCGGCCGCCGGTCATAGCCGCACCTGTCCGGAATTGATCTGCTCGTGGAGTGCGGGGTCGAGGCGCACGAAAGCCTTGCGTTGCGGATCGTTGAAATAGATCGGATCGCTGGTGCGGCTGGGATCGAAGCCTTCCTTCAGCAGGTTGATTTTCTTCTGCTTGAATGTCGTGGTGAGATCGTTGTCCTTGCGTATGCGCAAAAACACCGGCCGCGCATATTCGGGCAGCTGCTGTGCGATGTGATCGTGCAGCGCCGTCAAGTTGAGGTTGTCCCTGGCGACGATCGCGGCCATGCCGGCGCGACCGTCCCGGCCGGCGATCTGAACGCCGTAAACATTGCTCTCGAGAATGCCGTCGAAGCGGCCCACGGCCTCCTCGACCTCGGTGGTCGAGACGTTCTCGCCTTTCCAGCGGAAAGTGTCGCCGACGCGGTCGATGAAATAGAAGTAACCGTTCTTGTCCTTGCGCATCAAATCGCCGGTTCGGAACCAGAGGTCGCCCTTTTCGAACACGTCGTGCAGGATCTTCCTGTCGGTCTCGAGGTCGCTGGCATAGCCCTCGAACCGTTGGCCGGGCTTCGATGCATGCTTGATGATTTTGCCGATGACCTCGCCAGGCTCGTCGACTTGGCACTCGATGCAGAAACCCTGCACGTCGCGGATCGGCTGCTGGGATTCCGGATCAAAGCGCACGATCTTGGTCGGGAAGCGTCTCGCAAGCCACCAAGGAAGCCGGCCGACCGCGCCCTCCTTGCCGTCGAAGTTGAACAGCGAGACGTTGCCTTCGGTCGCTGCGTAGAACTCGATGATTTGCGGGATTTGAAAGCGGCGCTTGAATTGCGGCCACACGTCGGGACGCAGGCCGTTGCCGCAGGCCAAGCGCAGGTGATGCTTGTGCTCATTCGGGTTGGGCGGCGAGTTTACGAGGTAACGGCAAAGCTCGCCGATGTACTGAAAGCAGGTACAATCCCAGCGCACGACATCGTCCCAGAATTCGCGCGCGGAGAATTTATCTCGGATCACCACCGACCCGCCGTTCACGAGAAGCGCACCCGTCGCGACCACGCCGCCGGCAGTATGATAAAGCGGCAGGCAATCGTACATGCGGTCGCTGCTTTGCGTGTCCATCACGCCGGCGAACGCGTAGCTCGCCAGCATCACCCGATAGTGATTGACGTTGGCGGCCTTCGGCAGGCCGGTCGTTCCCGAGGTATAGATGTAAAGCGCGCGATCCTCGATCGTGAGCTCGGGAAGGTCCGCGGCCGCGACGTCTTCGCCGGGAAGGCTGTCGACCGCGCGGTCGATACGGGGGAAATTTGCGTTGCCTTCGCCGTGCAGCCAGAGCTTGGGCTCGCCCGTGATATGCGCGCGCGCGCTTTGCAGTAATTCGAACAATTCCGCAGCCACGATGATGTGCTTTGGGCTCACCACGTTGATGCAATAGGCCAGCGCCGTTCCGGTGAGGTGAGTATTGATGAGGGCGACGACGCCGCCGACGCGGGTGATGCCGATCCATGCGGCGACGAATTCCGGCCGGCCCGGCATCATGAGACAAACCGTGTCGCCCTTGCGAAGATTTTGCGTGAGAGCCCAACGCGCATAGCGGTTGCAACGCGCGGCCAGTTCGCGGTAGCTCAAGCGCTCGCGGTCCGACAAGAGCGCCGGCGCGTCGCCGTATTTGTCAGCAAGCTCGAGGATGACTTGCGGAAAGACCCGGTTCGGGTTCTTGGCGATCGGCGTCGTCAGCTTCAAGGTGCGCAAGGCACCCCTGAGGGAAGTCACGTCTGCCCTCAGCCGATCGATCAATCCCATCGCTGGTCCAATGCTTACCGCCGTGCGCCGCTCGCGTCGCGCGCAACATCCAGCACTCGGCGTGACGTGGCAAGAGCGCTCACCGGACAGAGCGTCGCAACGCGGGCTCGTCTGGCCGCCTGCTATCCGGGCGGCGTGCCATGAGACATTCTTGGCGGCCCGTGCCTACCTCGTCTGCGAGCTCTGCTCGGTCGCCGGGATAATCGCCATGGGCGGGGGCTTCGATTCAGGCTTTTTTGGTTTTGGCTTTGCGGCCGGTCCGTCGCCGGCAGCGGGCACGCTATCCTGGGCGGCGGCCTTGGGTGCGGCCACTTTGGGTTTCGGCTTCGCCGCGGTTGTGTCACCGGAGGAAACGGTCGAAGACGCGCCGTCCTTCTCCGCCGTAGATTTGCGCTTCGGCTTCACCGCGGGGGCGGCCGTCGCCGACGCCGCATCTTTGTCCTTGGCCGCCGCCGGCTTGATCGTGACCGTCTTCTTCTTTTCCGGATTCGGGTCACTCGCGGCTTGCGACCCCGGTGCCGGCGGCTTGGTGCCGGTATAGACGAGCACCGGCTCGCCCATCTGTTGCAGCGGAGCGGCGCCCTTTGCCTTGGCCGGACGCAAACTTGCGAGGAAGACCGCGTAGGGAGACTCGGGATTATTCGCGACCAGGTCGTCCTCGTCCTCGGTTGCCGGCCGCTTGCGATGCGGCCCGCACATTGCATCGCGCAGATTGGGCGGGGCGGCTGCGATCGGCTGTAGCGATTCGACCGTCCCATATGGCGCCATGAACCAGGACAGTCCGCTGGCACTGTTGAAGCCGCGCTCGAGCAGCTGCGCCGCTTTCATCGCGCGCGCTGCGGAGGAAGGAGCGCCAAGCACCACGGCGATGAGCCGCCTGCCGTTGCGCGTCGCGGAGGCGACGAGGTTGAAGCCCGAGGCGCAGATGAAACCGGTCTTCATGCCGTCGGCGCCGGGATAGCGGCCGATCAGGGTATTATAGTTCCACCGCACCATCTTTCCCATGCGAATGCCGGGAAGATGCCAGTAGTAATCGTATTCCGGCAGTTCGCGGATGAGCGCACGCGCCAGAATGGCGAGGTCGCGCGCGGAGGAAACCTGGTCGTCGGCCGGCAGACCGTTCGGATTGACGAAGCTTGATTGGATCATGCCGAGGCGCCGCGCGTTGGTGTTCATGTCGTCGGCGAAGTTCTCGACCGAGCCGGCGACGCCTTCGGCGAGCACGACCGCCATGTCGTTTGCCGATTTCACCATCAACATCTTCAGCGCGTTGTCGACAGTGACCACCGTGCCGACGCCAAATCCCATCTTCACCGGCGACTGCGACGCCGCATTCGCAGAAACGACGAGCGGTGTTTCGAGGTCGAGCCGCCCCTCCTTGACCGCGCGGAGCGTCACATAAGCGGTCATGAGCTTGGTGACGGAGGCGGGATACCAGGGATTGCCCGCGTTCTGGGCATAGAGAACTTTGCCGCTCTCCGAGTCGATCACGAGCAGCGCTTCGGCGCCTGCCGGGCTCATCGTGAGCCCGGTTGCAGCGCAGCCGACGCCCACCCACATCAGCGTTCGCGCAACGAAAGATCGGGTCGAAGACATCACGGCTCGGGTTCGGTGCTGGGCGGCCCTCGGGAAACGCTCCACAGGGAAAAGGTCTACGCCCACGATGGATGAAAGGCAAAAGCCAACGCCGACGATGCTGCGCTGATGCCCCTGACGGCCGTTCATGGTAAGAGAAAACGTCTAAAGTTCGGCAGGTTAGGCCGTTGCGCGAAAGTTGTCCGCTCCAATGTCCGTAAATGACATATAGGCTCGAAATAGACAGGAGGCCGCCGTGACGGCTTGCATCGTTGGCTGGGCGCACACGCCTTTTGGGCGGCTCGAGGACGAAACCGTCGAGAACCTGATCGTTCGAGTTGCGAGCGAGGCCCTCGCCGACGCCGGGGTCGCCGCCCGCGACGTCGACGAGATCGTGCTCGGGCATTTCAATGCCGGCTTCTCCGCCCAGGATTTTACCGCCGCATTGGTGCTTCAGGCCTCGCCGGACCTGCGCTTCAAACCTGCCAGCCGGGTGGAGAACGCCTGTGCGACCGGCTCGGCCGCTGTGCATCAGGGCCTCAAGGCGATCGCCGCCGGCGCCGCGCGCATCGTGCTCGTGGTCGGCGCCGAACAGATGACGACGACGCCGGCTGCCGAAATCGGGCGCAACCTGCTCAAGGCATCGTATGTGCGTGAGGAAGCCAATATCGATGGCGGCTTCGCCGGTATTTTCGGCCAGATCGCCGCGCGCTACTTCCAGCGTTGGGGCGATCAATCCGACGCGCTCGCGCGCATTGCCGCCAAGAACCACAAGAATGGCGTCGCCAATCCTTATGCCCAGATTCGAAAAGATCTGGGCTACGAGTTCTGCCGCACCGAGAGCGAGAAGAATCCGCGCGTGGCGGGGCCGCTCAAGCGCACGGACTGCTCGCTCGTCTCCGACGGCGCCGCCGCCGTCGTCTTGGCGGATGTGGCAACCGCGCTGAAGCTCGGCAAGGCGATCGCCTTCCGCGCCGCCGAGCACGTGCAGGATTATCTGCCGATGTCGAAGCGCGACGTGCTCAAGCTCGAAGGCTGCACCCAGGCTTGGACTCGCGCCTTGGCGAGCGCGGGTGTCACGCTCGGTAATCTTTCCTTCGTCGAGACCCACGACTGCTTCACCATCGCCGAACTGATGGAATACGAGGCGATGGGCCTGGTGCCGGAAGGGCAGGGCGCGCGCGCCGTCGCGGAAGGCCTCACGGAGAAGAACGGGCGGTTGCCGGTCAACCCATCCGGCGGGCTCAAGGCTAAGGGTCATCCGATCGGCGCGACCGGAGTATCGATGCACGCGCTCACCTCCATGCAGCTCATGGGGACGGCCGGCGATATGCAGGTCAGGAACGCGAGCCTCGGCGGCATCTTCAATATGGGCGGCACCGCGGTCGCGAACTACGTGAGCATTCTGGAACGTATCAAGTAGTCTTCCGTTCCGCGACTCGCGCGAGCGGAATCGCCGCGAGCAGGATGAGCACCGGCTCCATGGGCAGCCGATATTTGGGCGCAGCGATGGGGCCGTTGAGCAACAGGAAATAGGCGAGTACGCCGGCTGCGAAGACCGCCGCCCATGGCGTCGTCCGCGCGAGCATCACAAAGCCGATCCCTTCGAGCGCGAGGAACGGCAGCATCGCAATGAGCCCGAGGATCAGCAAGAACTGGTAAAGTCCGGGATCATCGAACAGATAATTCCGCGCCTTCTGCCATAGGCTGCCCCCAGGCGTGTTGTAGAAGCTGGGCTTGGGCAGGGCGCGCACGCGCGGGTCGGAAAGCAGGGCGGGTGCTGCGAGATTGATCACCATGCCTTCGACCCAGGCCTTGGCGAAATCCGAGAGCGGCAAACGGGCCATCTCATCGCGCGCCAGACGCGCGGCTATGGCCGAGCGGCGAAACGGGTTCGATTCTCCGCCGGATGCCTGCCGATAGCGCGTTTCCATCCGCTCGAATGTCGTTTGATAGGGGATCCCGGCGGCCCGCTCGGTCACCAACGGGACGATCCAGAAGGCCAAATAGTCTCCGGTCTGCGACGTAATACCGTAGCTGCCGTATTGGATGGCATTGCGCAGGAGTACCGGGGAGATGGGTGCCGCGACGGCGATGCCGAACGCGATGGCGGCCGCTATCGCCGGCACAAGGGTGCGGCGCTGCACCAATACGATGGCGAAGACGACCGGCACCGCTGCGGCCAGCAACATCGCGACTGCGGGGCGCGTGGCAACAGCAAGCCCGCCGGCGAGACTGGCGCAGACGGCGAGCCTGATCGTCGGCCGCCGCAGAAAATACGCGCCGGCGAGCAGCATCAGCGTGAAGAAGAAAAGAAACAGCGAATCGGTGAGGATTTGGGTGCTGAACACAATGAGTGTGACCGACACGGCGGCAAGAATCCCGGCGATCAATCCGACGCACGGGGAGATCAGAGCGCCAAGCGCGGCGATAAGGGCGCAGGTTGCGGCATCGATCACCGCCTGAATGAGCGCGACCGCCCCGGGGGCGTCGCCGAATACATGCTGAACGCCCGCGAGCAGCAGCGGATAAAGCGGCATGCGGTCGGTCATCGCCGATAGCGTCGGCCAAAAGGTTTCAGACTTCGCCAGGGCCGCGCCCAGCGTCCAGTAGGCGAATGTGTCCTGCTCCGCGAAGAAGGAGTTGCGACTCGTGAGCAGCGCCAGATTGATCAGCCGGATGAACAGAGCGAGGACGAAAACCGTCGCGAGCGGATGATCGGCCGCACGCGTGGCGCCCGATCGGAAAGAGATCACGGTGGACGTGTTTCGAAACGTCATCATCCAAGGCCCAAGCGAGCTAGGTGGGCGGTTCCTCGATGTCGGCGCGTGCGATGACGTCGATGGTCGCACCGTCGCCGATCAAGCCTCTCAGCGCCGGCGCCGACAGCGGAAATTTTTTGCCCGTATCGCCGGTCTCGAGGCGGTAACCGTGACCCTCAAATATCCCGATGAGTTGCTCGAAGCGCTGCGGAAGTTCGTCCTGCACGTGAGGTCCGATCTCGATCAGGATCGGCGGCTTCTGCGCAGTCAGCAGTTGTGTCGCGCCGCGCAAGACGTCGAGTTCGTGACCGTCCACATCGAGTTTGAGGAAGGCGATGGGTCGATTGATGCCGTGCTTGGCTTGAACCTCCTGCAGCAAGGTATCAAGAGTGAGGAAGCGTGCTCCCTTTGCCGTCTCCAGCTCACCGAGGTGTTTGCGGTGCCGGTCGGGGCCGCCACCACTGAGCGGCCAGCGTGAGTAGAATCGGGCATTTTCTTTTGGACCGGGACCGTCGGTCTGCGCGGTCAAAGCGGCCTGGACCAGAATAAGCCGGGACTGCAGGTCCGGGTTCAAAGCGGCGTTGGCCTGAAGGCGGCAGAATGCGTAATCGGTCGGCTCGACTGCCACGACGACGCCGTCACGGCCGACCGCCCGGGCAAGCGGAAGACTATGCGCGCCGATATTGGCGCCGATATCGAACACGAGCGCGCCGGGCGTAATCCAGCGCGCAGCGCGTCGCGGGATGCGCTGATAAAGCCCAAGATAGATCGCAAGATCGATGCCCTCGTTGAGTTCCAGTTCCCAATTCACATCGCGCCGCCGAGCGATCACGCGAGAAGAGCGGCCTGCGAGCGCGCGCGCACCGACGATGGCGAAATTGAGCACGCGAGCGAGCGCGATTTTTCGTTTGGTCGTCAGCATGCCGATGGCAATCGCGCTCGATCACGATCCTGCCGCGGGGGCAGTCCAAATCCGCCCAAGCTGGTTATTCGCCCGCCGGTTCTGCGCCGCAAACGCCCGTTTCCTTACCGCAGCGAACTCGCTCGCTACGCTTCCGCCGGCTGGCTGCCCGCGCGCGCATGCCGCTTTTTCACCGGCTCGCCGGCCATGAATTGGCTGCGGGCAAGCTCGGCGAAGTGCCCGCCGCGTTGGATCAGTTCATCGAAGGGGCCGCTCTCGACAATCCGGCCGGCCTGGAAGACCAGGATGCGGCTTGCGTTGCGGACGGTGGCGAGCCGGTGGGCGATCACGAAGGTCGTGCGGCCTTTCATGACCTCCGCGAGAGCAGCTTGGACCCTCGCCTCGGTCAATGCGTCGAGCGCGCTCGTCGCCTCGTCGAGGATGAGGATGGGCGGGTCCTTGAGCAGGGCCCGCGCAATCGAGAGCCGCTGGCGCTCGCCGCCGGAGAACAAGCGTCCCCGCTCGCCCGCGTTGGTGTCGAAGCCTTGCGGCAGGCCCTCGATCGCGTCGAGGACCTGCGCGCGCTCGCAGGCTGCACGCAGCTCGTCATCGGTGGCGTCGGGCTTGCCGACGCGCAGGTTCTCGGCGATCGAGCGGTTGAACAGCAGCACCTCCTGGAACACGACGCCGATGTTGCGCCGCAGCCCGGTAAGCGTGAGGGCGCGAACGTCCATGCCATCGATCCTCACCGTGCCCGATTGCGGATCGAAGGCGCGGTGAAGCAAAGCGAGCGCGGTCGATTTGCCCGCGCCCGTCGCGCCGACGAGCGCCACCGTTTCGCCGGGCAACGCCGTGAAGCTCAGATCGGCCACCGCGGCCCGCTTGCCGTCGTAGGAAAACGATACGTCCTTGAATTCCACGAGGCCGTGTATGCGCCCGGGATCCATGGCATCGGGGCGGTCGCGTACCGCCGACTCGGTATCGAGCACATCGAAAAATTCGGCGAGCCGCGGGGCATCCATGACCATCCGGTTGGCGAATTGGACCGCCTGCTCGAGCCGGCTGATCAGCAGCGCGGCAAAGCTCATGAACATGACGATCTCGCCGACGGTGGTGAGGTCGCGCAGGTAGAACCAGACGCCGAGCACGAGAATCGACAGCATCGTCAGCGTGGTCGATGTCCGCGTGATCACCGTCGTCACCGCCCACCAAGACAATACCGGGATCTGTGCGCTCAGCACCTCTTCGCCCATCTTCCTCATGCCGGAGACTTCCGTCTCGATCCGGGCGAAGCTCTGCACCAGCGCGATATTTCCCAACGTATCGGTGGTGCGCTCGGCCACGTCGGTATAGTAGCGCTCGACCGTGCTCTGCAGTCGTTCGCTCTTGCGCACGACCAGCGCGATCACGACGGAGAACACCGCGCACAATACGATCAGCATCAAGCCGTAGCGCCAGTTGATGAACAGCGTCAGCGGCAGCAACACGATGATCGATACGAAGCTGGCGAAGTGCTCGCGAAAGAAAGAGAGCCAAAGCGCCCACAGCGTGTTCGTTCCGGCCATCATCACCTTCACCAGCCGCCCGGAATGCGAGCCCGTGTGGTAGCTCAGCGGCAGCTGCAGCACGTGTTCGAAGAACATGGTCCGCACCACCTGATACTGGCGGTGCGCCAGGCGATCGGCGTGCAGCGCCACTAGGGTGCTGCAGACGATGATGAAGAGCCCGAAACCGACCCACGCGCTGACCAGCAGCATCAAATCACGCCAAGCGACTTGCGAGATCCGTGGCTGGGCATTCGCGAGCGTATCGACGATGCGGCCGAACAGGATCGGCTCCACGAACATCGCCGAGGCGAGCGCCAGATTGGAGAGCGCGAGCACCCAGCCCAAACGGGCCTCGCGCCCAAGCAGTCCGAGCACGCGAATGTAAAGACTGAGCAATTTCATGGGGCCGACACCGGCAAAAGGCGGGGCTGAGGGGGTTAACGTATCGGCGGAATTTATAGCATGTCCGGTTCGCACCGAACCACCACCGGGCCGCTATGGCGCCCTGAAGGCGCTTGCTGCAGTTTGCCTGCTCCAGACGGGCTCGCCCCAAGCGCGCGGCATGTCGGAGGCAACCGATCGGATCGTGCGCGGCCTATGGCACGATGCCGCGCGCTCAGTGAACTCTGCGCTCTTGGGCGGGCGGCAGGAACGAAGCGTCGAAGATATCCTCCGCCTTGGGTTTGGCCTTGAAGGTGTAGACCAAGCCGATCTGATCGATGGATTCGGTAAGGCGCGCAGGATCGATGGCGCCGTAGCCGTTGGCTTTCACCTCCGGGGTCAGGATGTTGTCGCGGATGGCCATGCGCAGGCGTTCCAGCTCGACCTCCCGTTTCACCGTGTCGTCGCGCCGCATGAGCGTGTCGACCGCCTCGGCGGGGCGGCGCACGATGTCTTTGAGGCCGTGGAGAAAGGCCTGCAAGAACGCCTTGACCGCTTCCGGCTTCTCGGCGGCGAATTTTGGGTTGATGATGATGGCATTGCCGTAAAGCTTGAGTCCGTAATCCGCCATGGGCATGAGCACGATGTCATCCACGGGCACGCCACGATCCTTGAGATCCACGTAGAGGCGGAACGAGTAGCCGAGCGCCGCGTCGATCTGACCGGCGGCCAGCATCGGCGCGCGCACCGGGATGCCGATAGTCTCGATCGTCACCTTCGCCGCATCGATGTGGTTGAGCTTGGCGAAGAGCGGCCACTCGCCGAATGTGATGCCGGCGGGCGGCGTGCCGAGCTTCTTGCCTTCGAGTTCCTTGGGCTCGGTGATGCCGCGGCTCCTGCGCGCCACGATGGCGAAGGGCGGTTTGTTATAGAGCATGAATACCGCCCTCACCGGTGGTGAGGGATGCTGGTCGCGATATTTGATGAGGGTATTGATATCGGCCAGGCCCATCTCATAGGCGCCGGAGGCCACGCGGGTAATCGGCTCGAGTGCGGTCGTCGCCTCGTCCACGGTGACATTGAGACCTTGTGTCCTGAAGTAGCCACGGTCCTGGGGAAGGAAAAAGGTCGCGGCCAATCCCTCCAGGCGCCCGTCGAGCGAGAACTTGATGCTGGTCTGCGCCGCGGCAGGCCATGCCGCCATCATTGCGAGCGCTGCCGCGAGCAGACGGGCGGGCCAATCCATCCGCGTGAGGTTGAGGAGGCCCATGGCTGCTCCCTCTACGTCGGCCCCGCACCGCCTCGTCGTAAATCGCGGCTGACGGGGCCAGATAAAGAGCATGACGCTACAAAGCGCAAGGCGAGATCGCGTCTCGCGCCCGTCCTTCACAGAATTCCAAACACCGCGCGCTGCCACTTTGTGCCCGCATGCGAGTTATTCTTTCGCCTCGACCACGTGAACGGCTGTTAAGATTAACGAGCCTCAGCTCGAGGCGGGCTCCTCGAATGCGCCCCGGCCATGATCGCAGATACGAACACTTGCCCCGCCGCGGATGCAGATACGACACCCCTCTTCAGCGCTGCCTACGCGCCGCCCGACGAGGCGATCGCAGCCACCCTGCTCGATGAAGCCGCCCGCGCCAGCGAGGCCGAACGGCGAATCGACGCCTACGCAAGGCGTCTGGTCGAGGGGATCAGGGCGAGGGCCGGGGGACTCGGCGGCGTCGAGGATTTCCTGCACGCCTATTCCCTCTCAACCAAGGAGGGGCTTGCCCTCATGGTATTGGCGGAGGCGCTGCTGCGGGTGCCCGATGCCGCCACCGCCGACCGGCTGATCGAGGACAAGCTGGCGACCGGCGAATGGTCGTCGCACCATGTCAAATCGAGCGCGCTCTTGGTCTCGGCCTCGGCGTGGACGCTCGGCATTACCGCTCGCATCATCCACCCCGGCGAGACCCCGGATACGATTCTGGAAAGTCTCATCAAACGCCTTGGCATTCCCGCCGTACGCGCGGCCACGCGCCAGGCGATGCGGCTCTTGGCCTCGCATTTCGTGCTCGGACAGACCATCGAGGAGGCGCTTGAGCGCGCCCGCGACCAACGAGCGCTGCGCTATTCATTCGACATGCTGGGGGAGGGTGCGCGCACGCGGGCGGACGCGGAGCGTTATTTCGCGTCCTACGCCCATGCGATCGAGGCCATCGGCAGGCATGCCGCTGATGCGAACCGTGCCGCCATTTCGGTCAAGCTTTCCGCCTTGCATCCGCGCTTCGAGGCGGTATCGCGCGATCTGGTTTTGACCGAACTCGTGCCGCAGGTGCTCCAGCTAGCGCAGAAGGCGCGCGACTGCGGCCTCGATCTTACGGTGGATGCCGAGGAGGCCGATCGGCTCGAACTCACCCTCGACGTGATCGCAGCAGTCCTGGCGGAGACGTCGCTGCGCGGCTGGGACGGCTTTGGGGTTGCGGTACAAGCCTATCAGAAGCGCGCGCCTGCCGTGATCGAGTGGCTCGACGAAACCGCCAGCAGGCTGCGCTGCCGACTGACGGTGCGGCTGGTCAAGGGCGCCTACTGGGATACCGAAATCAAACGCGCCCAGGAGCGCGGTCTCGCCGACTATCCCGTGTTCACGCGCAAGACGATGACCGACCTCTGCTATACCGCCTGCACCAGAAAGCTGCTCGCCAAGCGGCCGCGGCTCTATCCGCAATTCGCGACTCACAACGCGCTCACCGTCGCAAGTGTGATCGAGGATGCCGGCGGCGTTGAAGGCTATGAGTTCCAGCGCCTGTACGGCATGGGCGAGGTGCTGTACCAGCTCTTGCTGGCCGATTACCCGCGGGCGGTCTGCCGGATCTACGCTCCGGTCGGCGGCCACCGCGATCTTCTCGCCTATCTCGTGCGCCGTCTGCTGGAGAACGGCGCGAACTCCTCCTTCGTGTCGGTGGCCGCGGATCCGGCGGTGCCGGTTGCCTCGATTCTCGAACGTCCGCAGAACCGGATCGGCGACGCGCGTCGTGCGCGCAACCCGAAGATTCCTCTGCCGCGCGACCTTTATGCCCCGGAACGACGCAACTCGTCCGGCGTGGAATTCGGCGACCGGACGGCACTCGATGCGCTGCTCGCCGAGATCCGCGATGCCCGCCCTGCGGTCGAGGCGGCGCCGTTCGTCGATGGGACGAGCCGTCCCGGCGTCGAGCGCTCGGTGCTGTCGCCGATCGATGGCAATGTGATTGGCCGGGTTGGCGAGGCAGACGGCGCCGTCGCCTCGGCGGCCATGGCGGCAGCGCACGCGGGTTTTGTCCCGTGGGCCGCGACCGCGCTCGAGGTGCGCTCCGCCGTGCTCGAGCGCGCTGGCGATCTCCTTGAAGGACGGCGCGCCCGGCTCATCGCGCTGTTGCAGGGGGAGGGCGGCAAGACGCTCGACGACGCGCTGGCGGAAGTGCGCGAGGCCGTCGATTTCTGTCGCTACTACGCGCTCGAGGCGCGCCGCACGCTGGCGCCGCGGTCGTTGCCCGGGCCGACCGGCGAAGCAAACGAGCTTCGCTACCGCGGCCGTGGCGTGTTCGTCTGCATCAGCCCATGGAATTTTCCGCTCTCGATCTTTCTCGGTCAGGTCAGCGCCGCGCTGGTTGCCGGCAATACAGTGGTGGCGAAACCGGCCGAGCAGACGCCGCTCATCGCCGGCGAGGCGGTGCGCATCTTGCATCAAGCGGGAATTCCATCGAGCGCGCTGCATCTGTTGCCGGGCGACGGCAAAGTCGGCGCCGCGCTCGTCGCCGATCCGCGCGTCGGGGGCGTTGCCTTCACCGGCTCGACTGAAGTCGCCCGCGCGATCGATCGCGCGCTGGCCGTGAAGGATGGTCCCATCGTGCCGCTGATCGCGGAAACCGGCGGCATCAATCCGATGATCGTCGACGCGACCGCGCTGCCGGAGCAAGTCACCGACGATGTCATCACCTCGGCGTTCCGCTCGGCCGGCCAGCGCTGCTCGGCGCTGCGCCTGCTCTGCGTGCAGGAGGATGTGGCCGATCCCATCGTCGAGATGATCGCAGGCGCCGCGCGCGAGCTCACCCTCGGCGATCCGCGCGCGCCTTCCACTCATGTGGGGCCTGTGATCGATGCCGAGGCGAAGGAGAAGCTCGACCGCTGGATTGCCGACAAGGAGCGGGAAGGCCGCCTGCGCTTCCGTTGGGACGCCTTCAAGCCGTTGCCGCAGAGAGGCACCTACGTGCCGCCGGCCATCGTCATGCTCGAGCGCGCGCGGGATTTGCGGCAAGAGGTGTTCGGACCAATCCTGCACGTCGTGCGCTGGCGCGCCGGCGAGCTCGATGTATTGCTCGATGAGATTGCGGCAAACGGCTACGCTCTCACGCTCGGCATCCATTCCCGCATCGATACCACCGTCGACCACATCGTCGGGCGGCTTCCTCACGGGAACGTCTACGTCAATCGCAGCATGATCGGTGCCGTCGTCGGCACGCAGCCGTTCGGCGGCAGCGCGCTTTCGGGCACCGGCCCGAAGGCGGGCGGTCCCAACTATGTCGAGCGATTTGCCGCCGAGCAGGTGGTGACCATCAACACCGCCGCTGTGGGTGGCAATGCCTCGTTGTTCGCCAGTGAGGACTAGTGTGGTGGATTTGAAGTTCCTACGGATTTGCAGCGAGCTTCGAATAGGAACTTCAAATCCAAAAACCACACTAGAGTCATAAGTTTGCTAGTGTCCCTTTGATTCCGAAGTTCGCACAAGAGTGTGCGGCGAGGGCTTGCGAACTTCGGAATCGGGACACTAGGAGCATAGTCGTTAACCCACTCGCGGCCGATTGGCGTTATCCTGGGGGAGGCATGAGTGATTCGCTCGATCGCCTCTATCAGGCTGTCCTGGCCGCCCGCGCCGCAGACCCGGCATCCTCGCGGACCGCGCGGCTGTTGCACGCGGGCCGCAGCAAGATGGCCAAGAAGCTCGCGGAGGAAGCGGTCGAGGTGGTGATCGACGCCATGAACGGCGATTCCGATGCGGTGGTGCGCGAAAGCGCCGACCTGCTCTACAATCTTGTGGTGCTCTGGGTCGCATCCGACGTCCACCCGAGCGACGTGTGGACGGAGATGGAGCGGCGCGAGCGGCTCTTGGGAATTGCCGAGAAACTTCCGAAGGAACGCGCCGACGCTCCACTGCGGCGCAAAGTCGTCGCGCTCGATCGCAGCCGCGCGCGCAAGCGGCGTTGATCGCCCTTCGATAGACATGCGTGCGCTCATTCCCGCGCAAGCGTGAATCCAACCCCAAAGACTTGTCCCGCTTTTGCCGGGGACGAACGGCTCAGTGTCTTGAGACGGTCTCGAGCCAGCTGAGGCTGCGTCGAGTCTGGCGGATGGACAATTGCGTCGCTCGCCGCTAAGCAAGCCCGCCATGCTTCGCCGCCTCTACAATTGGTGCATCGCCGCCGCCGACAAGCCGTACGCCACTTGGCTGTTGGGCGCGGTATCGTTCATGGAAAGCTCGTTCTTTCCCATCCCGCCCGACACGATGCTCGTTCCCATGGCGCTGGCGCGTCCGGACCGCGCCTGGTTCTACGCGACCGTGTGCACGATCACGTCGGTCGCCGGCGGCGTGCTCGGCTATTTCATCGGCGCGGTGCTTTACGACTCGCTCGGGCTCTGGCTGATCCAGCTCTATGGTTACGGCGATAAGGTCGACGCGTTCCGCGCAGCCTACGCGCAGTGGGGCGGCTGGATCATCCTGATCAAAGGATTCACGCCCATCCCCTATAAGATCGTGACCATTGCCTCGGGCTTTGCCGGTTACAATTTCTTCCTGTTCGTCGTCCTGTCCATCATCACGCGCGGCATGCGGTTCTACGTCGAGGCCTTCCTGCTCAACCGCTACGGCGCGCGAGCGCGCGCGATTCTGGAAGAGCGGTTGGAGGTCTGGGCGACGGCCTTTGCGGTCGTGCTCGTCGCCGGCATTTTTGCCGCGCTCTATCTGTTTTGAGTTCCACTGCTCCTCAATTTTGCCACGGCACGCGCCCAGCCTTCGCGCGGCTGTGCTATCACGGGATGGGGATGACCGGCCGTTCACCACAAATCGGTGCTCGCGGCGTCGCGGTGCGCGCGGCGGTTGCCGCATGCGCGGTTTTGCTGGTTGTCTCCGCCCTCGCGCAAGACGAGCGCCCTCCATCCGAGATTCCAAGGCCGGGCGAGGGCGCTCCGCCGCCCGCGGCCGAATCCAATTCGTTGCCCCGGCCGGGCTTGGTCGATGCAATCGGCCGTTGGCTCGACGATGGCACCACGAAATTCAGAACCGATTTGCAGGGCGCACAGCAGACCTTCGATCAGCTTACAGATCAGACCCGCGATGCGGCCAAGGATGTGACCGGCGCGGTCATGGCATGGCCGAATGTGCGCATCGTGCCGGTGCGCGAGCGCTGCGCCGTGTCGGCTGGCGGCGGCCCCGATTGTCAGGCGGCGGCGACGACGGCCTGCCGCGGCAAGGGATTTAGCACCGGCAACAGCCTCGATACCCAGTCGGAGCAGAAATGCCCGGCGCAAGTGTTGCTCCGTGGTCGCGCCGCGAGCGCTGCCGAATGTCGGACCGAGACGTTCGTGACCCGCGCGCTGTGCCAATAGACGTTCGTGCGGCGACCTCGGTGCGCCCCTCCCCCCGGGGGGGAGTGGGTTGGGGGTCGGGGGTGTCGAGAGACCTTAACCCCTCACCCCACCCCTCTCCCTATGGGAGAGGGAGCAGACC
>JBJMTU010000373.1:0-11286 GCA_045811545.1 Xanthobacteraceae bacterium
GACGGGAATGGTTCCGGTGCGCGCGCGAACGTCGCTCGGGAATGGTTAAACGGCTTTGCCCCAGGGGCTTGCCGACCAGCCATCACAATAACGCCATACCCCGCGCGGTGACTTCGTACCTCAACTCTGCGGCGCGTGAGGGCGCGAGCTATCCCGCCTCGGCGCCATCCAGCGTGAACAGCTCTTGCGGCTGCGCGACCCCGCGCAATGCGTAGCGGCCGACCGATACGAGCCTGCGGCGCATGCCCTCGACATTGGCGAACGCCTCCGAGACCAGCACCGGCTGCTCGACCGACCGGCACATGGCGGCGATCCGACTGGTCTCGTTGACGGCCGGCCCCACCACGGTGAAATCGAGCCGCTCGGTGCTGCCGAAATTGCCGTAGAACACCTCGCCGACATGCAGGCCGAGATACATGTCGGTGACGGGCAGGCCGCCGCGGGCGCGCCGCTCCTTGAGTTTCGCCACTTCGCTGCGCGCGGCCGTCGCGGCAGCGAGCGCGGCCGCGCAGGCGCGCGCACGATCGGCGGCGGCGAAAATGGCGAGGATGCCGTCGCCGATCAGCTTGAGCACGTCGCCACCCTGCGCATGGATCGCCGAAACGATGACGTCGGCATAATCGTTGAGCAGCGGAATGATCTGCGCGGGCGCGGAATCGGTGATGCGCGTGAAGCCGCGCAGGTCGCTGAACCAGATCACGGCGTCGATGCGCTCGGTGACGCCGCGCATGATGCGCCCGCTGAGCACGCGCCGTCCGGCGTCGCGGCCGAGATAGGTTTCCATCAACGTCCCGGTCATGCGCGCGAGCGCGACCGCCTTGAACGCGAGCGCAAGGTTGGGGACCACGCGTGTGAGCGCCGCAATATGCGCATCGGCGAAGCCCTCGGCACGCGCGGTCATCCATGAGGAGTAGACGCAATCCATTTCGCCGATCACGCCTTCGGGCGCGAAGCGGTCGATGATGGCGACGTAGTCGGTCATGCCCACCGCCCGGTGCTCTCGCAGGAACGAAAATTCGGGATCGCGGTCCGTCGTCAGGCGGCGCCGCAGCAGGCTCTCCCCGGTCTGCAACAAGTGGAAGAACGGACTGGCGCGCCAGCGCGCGGCTGCATCGCTATCGGCGAGGTCGGAGTCGGAAACGCCTTCCGGCAAGGCGGTGCGGCCGTATTCCACCACCGCGGGCTGCGACGGGTCGTGCCCCCAACGCACCAGGCGGCCTTCGTGTACCGGGTGAAGCGTATCGATGAACACCTGCGCGCGGCTGATCGGCAGCCCGGCGGCGACGGCGCGCTCGCAGAATCCGCTCACCAGCCCAGTTTCCGGCTCGCCGCGCAGGCCCGCCTTGGTGAGCCAGACGTTCAATGCGTCGATGCGTTCCTCGGCAATCATGCTGATTCCAGGCAGCAACCGCGGCCAGGACTGCTGCCAGCTCACGATCGCTGCCTGACCGGTCAAATCTTATTCGTCTGCGTCTTCGCGCCATCAAATTAAGCGGAAGCAGCGTTGTAAAACCAGGACAAGTTGCTGCGGATGCACCCAAGGGCCGCTCTCAGCGATCAGGCAATCTCCCCTGCTCGATTCGACCCTGGATCGGGAGTACCTATAGCGGCCGCAAAGAGTTGAGTACCGGAGGTATGCTCATGGACGCGCCGAACCAGGAGTTCGTGCTCGCGGGGAGCCTCGAGGAGCTGAAGGCGAAGGGGCGGCTCGTTGTGCACGGTCGCCATCGTCCGATCCTTGTCATCTACGACCGCGGACGTGTCTTCGCCCTCGACAATCGTTGTCCGCATATGGGGTTCCCGCTCGAGCGCGGCAGCGTCGAGGACGGCATCTTGACCTGTCATTGGCACCACGCGCGCTTCGATCTCGAAAGCGGCTGCACCTTCGACTTGTGGGCGGACGACGTGCCGATCTGCCCGGTCGAGGTACGCAATGGCGACGTCTGGGTGAAGACCACGTTCGATCATGCCGATCCGACCGCGCACTGGCGTTCGCGGCTTGCGGACGGCCTCGCCCACGATCTCGGCCTCGTCATCGCCAAGGCCGTGCATGGTCAGCTCGCGGACGAGGTACCGCAGGCCGACATCGTGCGGCAGGTGGCGCTGTTCGGGGCGCAGAACCGCGACGGCTGGGGCGTGGGTCTCACGATCCTCACGGCGCTCGCCAATCTCCTGCCCGTGCTGCCAGAGGAGGAAGCCTATCTCGCTCTGTTCCATGGCGCGCGCCGCGTGGCGGCCGACTGCGACGGCGAGGCGCCGCGGCGGGAACGCGCGCCCCTTGGAAGCCGGCCGGATCCGGCCGCGCTCAAGCGCTGGCTGCGGCGTTGGACAAACGTGCGCCATCGCGAGGCGGCCGAGCGTACCTTGCTCACGGCGATTGCGGCCGATCTCTCGCCGGCAGTGCTCGCCGATGCCCTGCTCGCGGCCGAGACCGAGCGGGCGTTCGCCGACACCGGACACTCGCTCGACTTCATCAACAAGGCGTTCGAGTGCCTCGACCTGATCGGCTGGGAGCATGCGGCGGCTCTGCTGCCGACCGTCGTCGGCCAGATGGTGGCGGCCCGTGGCGCCGAGGAATCGACCCCCTGGCGCCAGCCCATCGATCTCGTTGCGCTGTGTGAGGAAGCAGCCAGCCAATTGCCGGACCTGCTCGCCGCCAGCCGCGGCGTGCATGGCTGGTCGGACCACGCCGCGCTCGCCCGCGAGCTGCTCGGTGACGATCCGGCCAGGATCGTCGACGCGCTCAAGGCGGCGATCCGCGCAGGCGCCGCTCCTGCCGACCTTGGCCGATCGCTCGCTTACGCGGCGGCGCTCAGGGTGGCGCGCTTCGGCAATGCCAACGAGCATTCCGACTGGGAGACGGCGCATCACGTCTTCACCTACGCCAACGCAGTCCACCAGATGCTCAAGCGGATCGGGATCGCCAACACCGACAGTCACGCCGTGCGCGCCGTCCTACACGGAGCGATGGCGCTCTATCTTGCTCGCTATCTCAATGTGCCGCCGGCCCGCATCCCGGGCGAGGGCGGCGAGCAGCTCGATGACTTGCCCGCCGATGCGGAGACGATCCGTGCCGCCTTGCTCGACGCCTTCGACCGGCAGCGGCAGGTCGATCTCGCGGCAAGGCTTGTGGCACGCCATCTCACGCTCGGCCATCCGCCGCAGGCGTTGATCGTCACGCTCGCGCGTGCGGTTTTGCGCGAAGATGCAGGCTTCCACGCCTATCAGATGCTGGAGGCGGGAGCCCGGCAGTTCACCGCATGGGGCGACACCGACGAGGGTCGCCACATCCTCATTGCGGTTGCCCGCTATCTTGCGGCGCATTCACCGACCGAACGCGCGGCGCTGCAAACGGCCGACATCGCCCGGCGCTTGATGCGGGGCGGTGAGCTGCATCAGGAAGCCGAGGTGTAATCCCTCACCCGGCTCGCTCATGTGCGCGAGGCTCGCCCGGCAGCGCTGAGCCCGCCTGGCGGCCCCTGCTTCGCTTCGCTCGTTACCGCTGCGGCGTCCCGGTCGTGGGTTCGCGATCGGATGCCCGCTGCTTTGGTCCCGTATAGGATACGCGCCAAATCGTGCCACCAGTGTCGTCGGCGATCAGCAGCGACCCATCCTTCATGACTGCGAGCGCAGCAGGGCGTCCCCACACCTCCGCCCGATGCTGGCCCGAGACCCAAAAGCCGGACACGAAGTTTTCGTAGCTTCCGTCCGGCCTGCCGTCCTTAAATCGCACCCTGACGATCTTGTAGCCGGTGGGCTCCGATCGGTTCCAAGAGCCTTTGAGCGCGACGAAAGCATCGCCGCGATATTCCGCCGGAAATTGTTCGCCGTCATAGAACACCACGTCCAATACTGACGAGTGCGGCTGGAACAGCACGTCGGGAACGACGGTCGCTTTGACCTTTTCCGGCGCGCGATGGCCAAAGCCGGGCTGCGGGTTTGGTCCAATATAGGCGTAGGGCCAGCCGTAGAAGGCGCCTTTTTCGACACGCGTGAGGAAATCGTGCGGAAGATTGTCGCCGAGCCCGTCGCGCTCCTGAACCCCTGCGTAAAGCTCTCCGGTAGTTGGGTGGAATGCGAGCGTGGTCGGATTGCGCATTCCGGAGGCAAACGTCGTCTGGCCTGAGCCGTCCGGCTCGAATCGCTGAATTGAGGCTTTAACCTCCGGCTCCACGCCGATGTTGCCGGCGGAGCCGACGCCGACAAACACGGCTCCGGTCTTTGGATCCAATGCGAGGTGACGGTTCTGGTGGCCCACAACGGCGCCAAACACGCCTCTCTGCGTAATCAATTCCTGGCCATAGACCGCCGGCACGGGCTTGCGCTGTTCCGGCGGCACGTCCGTGATCTTCGGCTGATCGGGGCGTCCGCCGCGCACTGCGCCGCTGACATGCGGCATCCGCCAGATGCCCTCCTGATCTGCAACGAGCACAAAGCCGTCCCGATAGGCGAGGCCATAAGGCGCCTTGAAGTCGTCGGCATAGCGTTGGATGAAATCCGCCTTGCCGTCGCCATCCGCGTCACGCAGCAGCGTCAGATATCCGGCCCTCTGTTCTGCGACGATCACGTCGTTGTTGGGAAGAACGAGCAATCGGCGCGGATGCTCCAGGCCCGTGACGAAGGGCGTCACCGTGAAGCCGTCCATCACGCGAGGCGCTTGTCCGGCGTATGGGATGATCAGAGATCGGCTTGCCGCAACGGGATCGCTTTTCGGCGGCGGCAAGTTTTCCGCCTTGAAGAGAAACCGTTTGCCCAACTCTTGATCGGGATTGCTGACCGGATCTGCAGTTCTGGTTTGCTGGGTGGGGCCGTTCTGCTGAGCAGCGGCCAACGAGCTCATCATCGAAAAAGCCAGGGCAGCGGTTGCGATTGGGCAGATAGCGCGCCGCATGAATTCCTCCCTTGTCCCTTCTCCAAAGTCCCTCCCGGGCGGGGAAGGGGAGGGCGGGTTTTCAGGAACTCGACGATGGAAGCAGCAATCGTCACACGATTGCAATAGGTGCCGACCGCGCTGGCGGAC
The DNA here is from genome assembly GCA_045811545.1 of Xanthobacteraceae bacterium. Lineage (GTDB taxonomy): Bacteria > Pseudomonadota > Alphaproteobacteria > Rhizobiales > Xanthobacteraceae > VAZQ01. Next base: position 5,021 of record JBJMTU010000373.1, read on the forward strand.
TTAGCCGCTGCGCGAGGTCTCGGCGGAATCCAACGTGAAATCTTCCGCCGGCGGCTCACGTCGGCCATTTTGCCTGGGCGCGCAGCGCCGCAGCCACTTCTTTGGCTTCGTGCACGACCTTGCCATGGTCGAGCGCAGTGAATTTGCCCGACTGGCGCAAAATGCGGCCGTCTACGATGACGGTGTCGACATTGGTCGGCTGTGCCAGCGAGACAATCGCTTCGTAAGGATCCCCGACCGGTGCCATGTTGATATCCGTGGTGCGGACGAGAATGATGTCAGCCCGCTTCCCGGGCGTCAGTGAGCCGGTCTTCTCGCTGATGCCGAGATCGACCGCGCCGTCGAGCGTGGCGAGCTGAACAAGGCGTTTCACCGTGAGCGGTATCTTGTCGCCGATACGGTGCTGATGCAGCGCGAACAGAATGCGCATGCCGAGGAAAGGATCGCAGTTGTAGTTGGTAGTGTGGTCCGTCGACAGACTGACCTTGACGCCGGCTTCCAGCAGCTCGCCGAGCTGGATCACACCGACACTGGATGGACGGCGCGCCTCGCCCACGGGGGCCATCGCGTAGCTAACGCCGCGCGCTTTCAGGATCGCACGCTCTTCCGGTGTCGTGAGCAGCGGATGTATGAGCTGTATGTCGGGGCCGAGTAGCCCGGCCTCCTCGAGCAGCTTGATCGGGCTCGGGCCGGACGTGTGCAGCGTGATTGGAAGTCCCAGGGCACGTGCGCCGCCCCAATCTCGCTTCGCCATATCGATCGTGAGAGTCCCGCGCGCCGCGCCGCCGATGCTCATAGCGCCGATATTGCGCGAGCAGATGCCGAGCGTGAGCAGACCGTCTCCCGGCATCCAGTCGCGTTTCACGCGCGCAACGCCGGCCATGTCCATCGGCTGATCGTCCGGCATCCCCTGCGCAGGGCCGTAGGCGAACCTTCCACGAATGCCCGCATCGCGCATCGCCGAGAGTTCGGCGTCCGCGTGATCCGGACTCCTGACATTGTGCGCCCAATTGTGCACCGTCGTGACACCGGCGCTCAACGCTTCGGCTATGCCGAGCATGACGCTGCGGTAGCTGTCCTCCGGCGTGAAGAGTTGCCCCAGGCGGTTGCTCACGGGGAAGTAACCCAGCGCGTTGACATCGGCCCTGACAAACGGCCGAAACAGACTTGTCCAAAGGTGCCAGTGCGTGTCCACGAAGCCCGGCATGCAGATCATGCCGCGGCCCTCTATGATCTGAGCATTCGTCAGCTCGATCCGTGGTCCGATCGCGACAATCGCGCCGTCGCGCACATGCACGTCACCCGTTTCGAAATCCCCGAGGCTAGGGTCCATGGTCAGGACGGTCGCGCCGCGGATGACGAGTTCGCGGCGCGGCGGCAGAGGCGCGCCTGGCGCGGCCGCAGATCGCGAGACCGGCTGCTGGCCGAGAAGCTTACCCGACGCCGCAACCAGTGCGCCCAATGCGGTCGCGCCTTTGAGCATCGTGCGCCGGCTCATGCGCGTGAGCATCATGGTTGGATCTCCCTGTCTCGCATCCTGTCGTAGGGATAGCTCAGCATAGTGCGGACGCGCGCCGTTTGGCTAGCGAATGTCGGCGGCGGCGATGAGATTGCGGTTCATGGAAAAGCACCTGCCAATGGGGCGGGCGAGTTGCCGAGGCGTCGGGAACAACGATCCCCGCCGGTGACACGGCGCGGGCTATGCGCAGGCCCGCTAGATCACTAACATCTGCCGCATCTTGATCAGGCTTAGAAAGCGTCCCCCCGATGACGACAGCAATCACGCTCAAGGACATCACGGTCCACCCGGTGGTCGAGCAGCAGGGGCCGTTCTTCGACGCGATGGAATTCTTCCCCACCCTCACCAAAGAGCTCCTCGAGGAGAACCGTTCCTGGCTCGAGCCGACATTCATCGATCCGGTCAGCGGCCGGCTGGTGCTGTGCGTGCAGAGCTTCGTCATCAGGACGCCGCGCCACAACATTCTGATCGACTCGTGCGTCGGCAATCACAAACCACGGCCGGCGCGACCGTTCTGGAACATGATGAACAGCGACCGCTTCGAGAAAGGCCTCGCGGCCGCCGGGCTGACGATCAACGACATCGACTACGTGATGTGCACGCACCTGCATGTCGATCACGTGGGCTGGAACACGCGGCTCGAGAACGGGCGCTGGGTGCCGACCTTTCCCAAGGCGAAATACGTCATGGCCGACCGCGAGCTCGCCTACTGGACGCAGAAGGAGAAGGACGATCCCTCCGGCGTTCCTTGGATCACCGACTCGGTGCTGCCAATCGTGGAGGCCAAGCGCACACAGATCGTGAAGAGCGATTTTGCGCTCAACGAATCGATTCAGTTCATTCCGACGCCCGGCCACACGATCGACCATTACTCGGTGCTGGTCGGCCAGCCTGGGCAAGACGCGTTGATCACCGGCGACATGATCCACTCGCCGATCCAGGGAAGATATCCGGAGCTCGGCATGCGCGCGGATTACGACTCGCGGCAGGCCGGCCAAACGCGGCGCAAGGTGTTCGAACGCTTCTGCGAGGCGTCCACGCTCATGTGCGTGGTGCACTTCCCCGCGCCCTCGACCGGGCGCGTGCAGCGCTGGGGCGATGGCTACAAATTCGTCGCATGACGGGAGCGGCACATGGACGCTCTAGGGCATATCAATTCATGACGGGTGTGAGTGATATCGTCATCGCCCGCGAAAGCGGGCGATCCAGTAACCACAAGATTCCCCGTGATTACTGGATGCCCCGCTTGCGCGGGGCATGACGGGGGAGGAGCGAGCAACGCTATTAACGCATCACGCCTTACCGGGAGGAAGATCCACGTGGAAAAGCCGGGACTGATCGTTGCGCCACTCACTCCCTTTACCGCCGACCTCGATGTCGATGAGCCCGCGCTGCGGCGCGAGATCGACTATGTGGTGAGGGACGCCACCATGGTGGTCGCGGCCGGGGTCGAGACCCAGGAATACACTTATCTCAGCCTCGAAAAACGCAAAGCGCTCATCCGCCACACCATCGACTGCGTCGATAAACGCGTGCCGGTCATGGTCGGGATTTCGCATCCCTCCTTCAAGACGGCGATCGAGCTGGCGCACCTTGCGGAAAACCTCGGCGCAGGGGCCGTGCAATTGCTGGCGCCGTTGCGCCCATTTGCCGGTGCGCCCACACAGGCCGATCTGACCGCCTATTTCGCGGCGGTTGCGCGCGAGACTCGGCTTCCCATCGCGCTCTATCTCAATCCCGGGCCAGGCGCCGATGTCTCCATTCCCGATACGATCGCGCTTGCCAAACTGCCGAGCGTGCATCTCATCAAGGAGAGCTCGCGCGATCTCGCGCGCGTCTCCCGCCTGATCGTCGAGATCGACCGGGCGGGCCATGCCCGCTATTTCACGACCATGCAAATGTTGCTCGCCACGCTCGAGCTCGGCGGCTCCGGCGCGACCATGCCGCCGCCGGCAGCGGAGATCGCACGGCATATCATCGATGCCTTCGTGGCCAAGGACCATGAACGCGCCGCGACGTTGCAACTGCAGTTCGCGCTGTTCCCATCGAAATGGATGCATCGCGGGCTCGCCCCGGTCATGAAGGCGGCGATGAAGTTGATCGGCGTACCCGTCGGGGATCCCTATCCGCCCTATGGCTCGCTCAGCGACGACGAACTCGATGCATTGGCTGCTGTCCTGCGCAGCAGCGTGCTCGGCAAAAGATTTTCCGTCACTGCAGCGGCTTGACGGGTTGCCTGCTGCATTAAGAGCCTCGCCAGGAACTGAAGACTAAAGGGCGATGGTATTCGATCGGGTCGTCGGCCTCTCCAGCGTCATCGCCCGCGAAAGCGGGCGATCCAGTAACCACATGACTCTTTGTGATTACTGGATGCCCCGCTTTCGCGGGGCATGACAGCGAGCGCGGGACTCCGACTGCGGCGCTCCGGTCCGCTTATCGATTGCCGCTGGTCACCGTAGGAGGGCGAACGGTTGCTGCGGGCAGGCAGCTCGCGAAACGATCAAGGGCAGTTTCCGGCAGGACGGCGAGCACCGCACCGGGTTGAGAAAAGTCTTGCAAGGCTTGGACGCGGACCTCCGGAAGCCCGACACATCCTGCCGTTCCGACGTCGGGTGCACTCCAGAGATGAATGAGGATGCACGAGCCGCGTCGAGTCGCGCGATCGCTCGGATACTCGACGAAGAGGCCGCTGCGGTAGACCGCACTGCTGCGCATGTCATCGGCCTCCACCGAACCGATGTCCGAGCGCTTGGTGATCGTGTTGTAAAAAGGTGAGGACGGATCCTCCACGCAGACCGTTTCTCCAGCCTTGAGTTCAATGTAGCCGGGCCGTCTTGAAGGGCCAAAACCGAAGCTCGCTCCGATACGGAAGAAACCGGCTGGTGTGCGCCCGTCGCCTTCGAATTTCTCTGGTTCCTCGGCCTCCTTGAAATCGAGGAAGGGGTAGCCCCAGCCAAGGCCGGCTTTGCCGACGACAGCCGGCTCGGCCTCGCTGACGCTCTTCCAAGGCTTGTGAGGCGACCGGCGCGTGAAGAGCTGCAACGTTGCCAGCGCCGTGTCCATGGATTGCGTCGTGACCAACACCAGCCGCGATGCCTGCGCGATGGGTCGAGGACAGGTCTGCGCGTAGACCGGCGCAACGAGCATTGCCGTCGCGGCGAATATCAAACCGCTGAGTTTAGGCATCGTTCGCGTGCCCCACGCGTTCGCAGCCAAGAATGCAAAGGCAAATCCTGCCTGGGTTCAGGACCGGTAGTCACCTGAATTTGACGCTTGATCTGGCCAAGAATGAGACGCGATCGTGAACGCAATGTTCACTGCGCGGCCTTGATGCCGAGCGTCCGCGCGATGTCCGCGAGCTTTTCGCGCTGTTCTTTGATGCTGGCCGCGAACTCGGCGGGTCCGCGCAGATCGACGACCTGTCCGGTGGCTGCCAGCCGCGTTGCAATGGTGGGATCGGCCGCGACCACGCTGCGGATATCAGCGGCGACGCTCTCGCGCAACGCATCCGGCATTCCCCGCGGACCGAACAAGCCGATCAAACCGTCGAGGCCGAGAAACGGGAATCCGGCCTCGGCGACAGTCGGAATTCCCGGCGCAATCCCGACCCGCTTGCGGCTGGTCACCGCGAGCACCTTGAGTTTACCGGCCTCGATCAGTCCGCGCATGCTGGCGTATGACGACATCAGGAGCTGGATCCGTCCTTCGGCGAGATCGTTCGGCGCTTGCATGATGTCGCGATACGGCACCTTGGTCACCTGCAAGTTCATGGTCTTGAGAAATCCGCTCAATATGAAATCGGAATTGCCGGGAGCGGCCGCCGCGTTGAGCGTTCCCGGCTGCGCTCGCGCCATCGCCACGAAGTCGCCCACCGATCCGAGCTTGAGCGATGCCGGCGACGACAGCGCCACCACGATGACCGTGACAGTCGTGATCGGCAGGAGGTCGCGCTCGGAATCATAGGGCAGCTTGTCATGCGTATAGGGATGGGCGGTGAAGGTGGAGGTCGGGACGAACAACAGCGTGTGGTCGTCGTTGGCGCTGGTGAAGGTGTTGATCGCAACGATGCCGTCCCCGCCGGGACGATTCTCGACCACGACCGGCTTGCCCCAGCGCGCGGCGAGCGGTTCCGCGAGCATGCGGGCGGTGATATCGACGCCGGCGCTGGGACCGAACGGCAAGATGAACCGCACCGCGCGCTGCGGATAGCTCTGCGCCGAGGCCGGCGCGAGGCCGTGCCAAACCAGCGCGGCAGCCGCAAACAGAATCAATCGCGACATCGTGACCCTTCCCGGCCGATCGAGGGCCGAAGCTATCACCGGCGGCGGCGGTGCGCGACGGCGTCGGCTGCGGCGGTTTGGCCGGGGAATACGGTTGGGTTTGGAATGGCGGGTTAGCGCACCCCGCCGACGTTGACCACCGGACCGGTGTAGTGCTCGAAGCGCTTGCGCAGTTCGATGAGCTGCGTCTCGTTGGTCAGGAAGTCGCGATAGTCGTTCACCACTTTGTAGGAGAGGATCGGTTTGTAGCCGGCTGGCGGCGGAACGTCGCGCCTGGCAGACCAGGTGCCGGTCGTGGCCTGCTGATCCGGTTCGAGCAGCCAGCTCATGAACAGCCGGGCTGCGTTGGGATGGGGAGCCTTGTTGAAGATCGCGCCAGTCAGCGGCCAGATCGGCGTCGCATCCACGGTGGAGAAATGCGAAGCCACCGGCTTGCCCTCCTTTTTCATCGGCTCCGTAATATTGAA
>JBJMTU010000374.1:0-8751 GCA_045811545.1 Xanthobacteraceae bacterium
CTGGGCCGAGCTGCCGGCGTCGATTCCGACCCGCAGCTTGCGCGGATTTTCCTTGGCGTATTTGACGTAGTCCGCCAACGTCTGCCAGCCGCGCGCTTCGGGCACCGCGATTACCGCCGGGTCCATGTTGATCAGGGCGATCAGTTCATAATCCTTAACGTCAGTCGGCGTCGGCACGGTGTACTGCGCGGTGAGAAAGCCGGTCGAGAAGATGCCGAGCGTGTAGCCGTCGGGGCCGGCGCTTGCCACCTCCTTGGCGCCGAGCACGCCGCTCGCGCCGGGCTTGTTGATGACGACGACCGCCTGGCCCAGTTCCGCCTTCAAGAACTGCGCGAGCGTGCGCCCGCAAAGATCGGTGCGCCCGCCGGGTGGATACGGCGCGATCATGGTGATCGATTTGGTCGGGTATCCCTGCGCCTGAGCGCTCTCGGACGGCAACAGCAAAGCCAGCAGGACGAGCCCGCCAATGATGGCCGGCGCGTTCTTGGCCGGCTGATCGGCGCCTTTGGACGCGCGTTGGCGATATAGGGTAGCCACCGCGCGAACCAGACGCGCGCCGACGACGAACGTGAGAACGGTCATGAGAACTCCCGAGACAGGACTTTTCCAGAAAATCAGGAAATCTCCCCCCGACATGATCAACGACTGTCGCAGCGCCGTCTCCATGATCGGGCCGAGAACGAAGGCAAGCACCAATGGAGCGTGCGGGTAGCCGTATTTCGTCATCAGATAGCCGAGCACGCCGAACGCCGTCATCGTGACGATGTCCATCGGATTGTTGTTCACGCCATAGGCGCCAGCGACGCACGCCAGCACGATGATCGACACGAGAATGTTGTTGGGAATAAGCGTGATCTTCGCCAGCAGCCCGATCATCGGCAGCATGGTGAAAATCAGAATGCAGTTGCCGATGAACATGCTGGTTACGATGGCCCAGAAGATTTGGGGCTGCTGCAACATCAACGTGGGTCCGGGAGTGACTCCGTGCAGCATGAAGGCACCGAGGATCAGCGCCATGACGACGTTGTCCGGCAGGCCTAGCGTGAGCAGCGGAATGAATCCGCTGCATGTCGCCGCATTGGCCGCCGACTCCGGTGCCGCCACTCCGGCGATGGCGCCGTTGCCGAATTTCTGCGGGTGCTTGGCCCAGCGCTTGGCCACGGCATAGGCGACATAGGACGAAATCGTCGCCCCGCCGCCGGGCAGCAGGCCGACAAAAAATCCCACCAGCGTGCCCTGGCCGATTGCGCGCCGCGCATCGCGCCAGTCCTGGCGCGTCGGCAAAACGGCCATCAAACCGCGGGGTACATGGACCGGTTTCGGCAGCGCGCCGGTGACCCGTGACTCGATCAGGTGAAATACTTCGGAAATGCCGAACAACCCCATGACCATCGGCACAAGATCGATGCCGGACTGGAGATTTAACGTGCCAAACGTGAAGCGCGCCGAGCTGCGGACTGGATCAAGCCCAACCGTGCCGAGAAGAAGCCCGAACAGCGTGACGGCCACGGCTTTCCACATGGAATCGGTTGCGAGGTAGCTGACCAATGTCAGGCCCAACACCGTCAGCGCAAAATATTCCGGCGGTCCGAAATCGAGGGCGAATTCGGCGAGCGTCGGCGCGACCAGGCCGAGCCCCAGGAGGCCGAACATCCCGGCGATGAAGGCGCTGAAGATCGACATGCCAAGCGCGGCACCGGCGCGACCCTGTCTGGTCAATTCATGGCCGTCGATGGCGACCATGACGGACGCTGATTCACCGGGAACGCGCAGGAGGATCGAGGTGATCGAGCCGCCGTACATGGATCCGTACCAGATGCCCGCGAGCATGATCACGGCGGTGGTGGTGTCGAGGAAATAGGTTATCGGCAGGAGCAGCGCGATAGTCGCGGCCGAACCGAGGCCGGGCAAGATGCCGATGATGACGCCGAGCGTCACACCGGCGAAGCCAAAAAGCAGATTGATCGGATGCAACGAAACGGAAAAGCCCAGCGCCAGGTTGGATATCAACTCCATAAGCGCAACCTCCCAGGCGCCCGCACCGAGAGCGGCGTTGTTATCCGACGACCTTGTTTGTTGCAGCGCGGCCCTCTGCAGAAGGTGTATTCAGAATACATCTGGGGTCTTGCTGTCAACCCGCGGGCCCGCCCGCATGCCGGCAGGGCTGCGCCGCGCCGATTTTTTTTGCGCCACCCTGGAATTGGTGCGTCCGCGGATGAATCGGCTCCCGCAGGAATAGATGCGCAGCGTTGAACGACAGACGCTCGGGGCGCCCGAACTCGCAGCCCGCGTGCTGCGTTGGCGGGTTTGATCAAACCGCGATGTTGTCGATCAGCCGCGTCGTGCCGATGCGCGCGGCGACCAGGAGCCGAATCGGACCGTCCTTGACCGAGCCGATCGGCTCGAGCGTGTCGGCGTGGCGGGCGTCAAGATAGTCGAGCATGAAGCCCGCGCGCTCGATGGCGGCGCCCCCCTCGTCGAGGACGCGCGCCGGGAGTTCTCCGCGCGCGATCCTGTCCGCGCAATCTTTGAGCACCCGGTATAGCGTGGGCGCGGCCGCGCGTTGGGTCGCCGAGAGATAGCCGTTGCGCGACGACAAAGCGAGGCCGTCCTGCTCGCGCAGCGTCGCAACCGCGACGATTTTCACGGGCAGATCGAGGTCCTGCGCCAGCCGCGTCACCACCTTGAGCTGCTGATAGTCCTTCTCGCCGAACATTGCAAAGTCGGGCGTGCATTGGATCAGGAGCTTTGCAACCACCGTGGCCACGCCGGAAAAGAAATGCGGGCGAAACTTGTCCTCGAGACCGACGGTTGCGGCTCCCTCCGGCACGATGCGCGTGGCAAAGCCGGGGGGATACATCTCCCCCACAGCCGGCGCCCAAACGAAGTCGACCGCCGTATCGGCGAGCGCAGCGAGATCGGCGTCGAAGCTTCGCGGGTAGCTGGCAAAATCCTCGCTCGGTGCAAACTGCGCGGGGTTGACGAAGATGGAGACGATTACCCGCTGTGCGCGCCGCCGTGCCGCGCGCACAAGGGCGAAATGACCGCGATGGAGCGCGCCCATGGTCGGCACCAACGCGACGCGCTCGCCCGCCGCCCGCCAGCGGTTGACGGCGCGGCGCAGTGCCGACACCGTGCGCACGATTCGAATCGCCATGGGGCAGGGTTAGTTTGGTTGCGACCGGGGTGGGCAAGTTACCAAAGCCGCGGCTAGGAGGCCACGCCTCACCTGGAGCGCGCCTCGAGGCGACAGGGCATTGCACCGCGGCCGGGATATGGCCACCTTTAATGAGCGGCGGCTTTGCCGCTGATAAAAGCGCCTACTGGCATGGCCAATGATCGTCACGACCGGGGACCGACGGATCGCGGCCGCGCGCCGGCGGCGGCGGCCACGCGCGCCGAAATCGAGGCTTTTCTGACCCGGGTGAAGCAGCTTGCGCCGACTGTCGAAGCCGGCCGGCGCGGCCGCCTCATCTTTGCACTCGATGCGACGATGAGTCGCCAGCCGCTGTGGGACACGGCTTGTCGGCTGCAGGCCGACATGTTTCGCGAGGCGGCGGCCATCGGCGGGCTTGACGTGCAACTGGTTTACTACCGCGGGCTCAGCGAATGCCGCGCCTCGCATTGGGTGTCGCAGGCCGAGCGGCTCGGTACGCTCATGGAGCGGATCGAATGCCGCGGCGGTCACACGCAGATCGGCAAGGTCATCGCCCATGCCAAACGCGAGACGCAAGCCGCCAAGGTGCAGGCCCTGGTCTTCGTCGGCGATGCCATGGAAGAGAAGCTCGACGATCTTTGCCACGCGGCTGGCGCGCTCGGGCTGCTCGGGGTGCCCGCTTTCATGTTCCAGGAAGGCTTCGATGCGATCACCGAACAGGCGTTTCGCGAAATCGCGCGCCTGACGCGCGGAGCCTATTGCCGCTTCGATCCCGGCGCGGCCCATCAACTCGCGGAACTGTTGCGAGCGGCAGCCGCCTATGCCGCCGGCGGCATGCGCGCGCTCGCCGACCTCTCGGCGCGGCGCCAGGGCGGCGCCATCAAGCTGCTCGAGCAGATGAGATCGTGATGGCGACGATCGTCTTCGGCCTCGTGGTGCTGGCGCTGGCCCTGTGGGCGCTCAATGCCTTCACCAAAGTCAATCCGCAAACCGTTGCCGTGGTCCTGAAAACCGGAGGCGGGCTGGGCGCGCTCGCGGTTGCCGGCGTGCTCGGCGTGCGCGGGCGGCTCGATATCGCCATCCCGCTCGGCCTCACCGGTCTTGGCCTGCTCGGCTGGTTGCCGTGGAGCATACCCGGGCTTACCGCGCGCACGCAGAAGAGCGCCGGGCAGGTGTCGCGGGTGCGCTCGGCCTTCGTCGAAATGGAGCTCGACCACGACACTGGCGCGATGCGCGGGCGCATCCTCGCCGGACGGCATGAAGGCGCGATGCTGGATGCACTGGACGTTGCAACGCTCACCGGCTTCCTCGCCGAGATCGACGAGGAAAGCCGCGCGCTACTGATGGCGTATCTCGACCGCCGGGAGCCCAGCTGGCGTGAACACGCGCAAGGCGACGCGGCAACGCGGACGGAGCGCCGGGCCTGGAGCGGCGGCAAAATGACGGAGGAGGAGGCCTATCAGATCCTTGGCTTGCAGCCGGGGGCGAGCGCGGAGGATATCGGGCGCGCCCACCGTACGCTCATGAAGAAACTGCATCCCGACCAAGGGGGGTCGACGTATCTCGCGGCCCGCGTGAACGAAGCCAAGGAGGTGCTTTTGCGCCGCCATCGCTGAACTCCTTTAGCCACGACATGTGGCGGCTCCTGTGCGACGCGGCATCCCGGGTTTCGACGTCAGTTTTTGATGGGCACGCACTCGACGTCGTTCTTCTTGAGGTATTTGCAGGCGGCTTCCGCCGTATCCTTATCGAGCCCGGCGAAACGGGCGCGATAAAGGGTGGTGCCTGCCTTATCGACCGTTTCGGTGAAGGCTTCGGCACCCGTGAGCATTTTCGATGCCTTGCTTTGAACGGCCGAGAGACGCTCCTTGGCGGCCTGTTCGGCGGGATAGGCGCCGACCTGAATCATCCAGCCGGGCCGGTGCAGCGGCTTTGCCGCCGCTGCAGCTGGTTTCGCTGCCGGCGCCGGCGGCATTGCTGGCGCTGCCGCGGGCCTGGGTGCCGGAATGGCGACGGGTGAGGGCCTTGCTACAGCCGGCAGTGCGGCTGGCGCGGGATCGGGGTTGGCTGTAATGGCGGGCGCGGAAGCCTTTTGCGCCGCCGCGGGTGCGGGATCGGGCCTCACCGCGCTTGCCGGCTTGGGCGACTCCGGTTTCGCTGCGGCTGCCGCGCTCGACGGTGCTGCTTCGGCATTTGGTGCTGCGGTTGGAGCGGGGAAGGCGGGCTCCGACTTCGCTATGACTGCCGGCGCCGGTGGTTCGGGCTTGGCGGCGACCGGTGGCGGCACTGCGGTTTCCGGCTTTGCCACAGCCGCTGGTGTTGGCGGCGGCGCGGCAGCGGCTTCGGCCTTTGCCGACGCCACAGCAGCGGGTGCCGGCGCTTGGGCAGGTTGAGATTCGGCGGCGCTTGAGGCGACTTGCAACGGGACGAGCGAAGGGGTCTTCGTTGCGGCCCTCACCGTCAGCGTCTTGACGAGCACGGGCTGGATCGGGTCGGTCGAGCCGACGACCATGCGCGATTGCGTCAGTGTTGCTGCTGCGGGCGGCTCCGATCGTTCGCTTGGCGCAGCTGCCGGATTGAGCCGCGCGGGCATGCTGATTGCGCTCGCAACGGCATAGCGGTGCTCGGCCTTCGCTTCGGCCTTCGGCTCCGCTTTTGCTTCGATTTTCTCGGCAACCTTCGGCTCGGGCTTCGGTTCGGCTTTGGCCACCGCCATTGGTTCGGGCTTGGACTCTGCCTTGGCCACGACCATCGGCTCGGGTTTGGGCTCGGCCTTGGCGGCGACGATTGGCTCGGAAGGCGTCGCCTCGGCAACCATCGGCGCTGTGCGCTTGGTCGATGCTTGCACGATCTTCTCGTTGATCAGCTCGCGCATGCGCGCATCACGGCTCGCGCCACTGCCGCCGCCCATGACGACGGCCACAAGATAACGATTGCCGCGATGTACGGAGGTTACCAGGTTGAATCCGGAGGCGTTGATATATCCGGTCTTGATGCCGTCAACGCCGTCGACCTTGCCGAGCAGATGGTTGTGGTTGGTGATCGCCTGGCCGCGGAAGGTGAACGAGCGGATCGAGAAATATTTGTAATAGCGCGGGAAGCGTTCCTGGACGGCGCGCCCGAGAATGGATTGATCGCGCGCGGTCGTCACCTGGTTGTCATCGGGCAGGCCGGAGGCGTTCTTGTAAACGGTGCTCTTCATGCCGAGCGCATGCGCCTTGCGCGTCATCACGTTGGCAAACTCGCTCTCGCTTCCCGCGATCGCCTCCGCCACGACGACGGCGGCGTCGTTCGCCGAGCGTGTGACCATGCCCTTGATTGCATCTTCGACGTTGAGAGTCGTTCCGGGCTTGAGGCCGAGTTTGGTCGGCGTCTGCCCGCTGGCCTCCGCCGATACCTTGAGCGCACTGTCGAGCTTGAGTTTGCCGGCTTCGAGCTGCTCGAACAGCAGATAAAGCGTCATGATCTTGGTAAGGGACGCCGGATGGCGCCGTGCGTCCGGATTGGTGGCATGCAGGACGGCGCCGGAATTGGCGTCCACGACAATGTCGGCGTAAGGAGCAGCGTGGATTGGACCGTTTAAAAGCGTGAGAACAACAGCGACAAAACCGAACAAACCCCAACGAAGCCCGTCCCGGGCTCCGGTCCGGATCCGCAGCATGGTATTTCCCCCGTCCTCGTTCCCCTTTGCGCTCCGTGCGAAGCGCTGACACCCCTGTCGTGCCGAGGTGAAGCGATTGGACGAGTCAAAAAGGGCGGTTTTCTGAAGTTTTTCCGACCTTTTTGGCCTGCCCCGCTTCTGATTTAGAACCAGGCGGCGGATGGCTCTGCCGCGCTGGCGGCACGTCGGGAATAATAGGTCAGGCCGCTTGCGAAACCGTTAAGTGCCGGATAGCGCTACCATATTGCAGTGCAAAAAGAGGCTTGACTTTTTTGTGCAGTGCAATATATCAGGCCCAATCCGGCTCGGTGGCTGGAGACACATGGGGAGTCACACGCAATCGGCGATGCTGCCGGGAGAGATACGACATGGTCAGAAATATCGACGACGTGCAGAAGTTGGGTAAGGACAATATGGATGCAACGCTGAAGTCTTTCGGCGCGGTTTCCAAGAGCCTGCAGGCGATCACGGTCGAGATCGCGGACTATTCCAAGAAGGTGTTCGAGCAAACTGCCACCGCGACCGAGAAACTCATCGGTGCGAAGTCGCTCGACAAGGCGATCGAGGTCCAGACCGACTACGCCAAGACCGCCTACGAGGGCTTCGTTGCGGAGGCGAGCAGGCTCGGCGAGCTGTATACCGACCTCGCCAAGGAGGCTTACAAGCCGTTCGAGACCCACTTCGGCAAGGTCGCATCGCCGAAGTAACGCCGCGCTCAGCGCGGACGAAAGAGCTCGGCCGCTCGAGCCGGGCTTTATTTTTGAAACGGTCGTGCTGCGGCAGACGCTAGACAATCCAGCGCGCGATCATGCCCAGCGCGCAAGCCGCCATGGCAAGCGTCGCGGCCCATCCGAGCCACCGCAGCCATCCCTTGATCATGAACTTACCCATGACGCGAGGCTGCGCCGTCATGAGCATCATCACGAACATCACGGGGACGGCGACCAGACCGTTGATAACCGCAGTCCAATACAGCGCTTTGATGGGATCGATCGGGGCCAGCGTCAGCGTTATTCCCAGCAGAGTCGATCCAGCCAAGGTCGAATAGAACGACGCCGCATCGCGGGGCCTGCGCGAGAGACCGACCGGCCATTTGCACGCCTCGCCGATGGCATAAGCAGCCGAGCCGGCAAGCACCGGAACGGCGAGCAGCCCGGTGCCGACGATACCCAGCGCGAATATGACGAACGCAAATTCGCCCGCGATCGGCCGCAGCGCCTCGGCGGCTTGCGCGGAGGATTCCACGCTGGTGATGCCCGCCTTATTGAGGGTCGCGGCGGTTGTGAGGATGATCGCCAGCGCGATGAGATTCGAGAACGCCATTCCCGTAAGCGTGTCTGCGCGAATGCGCCCGAAGGCGCTGAATGCTTGCCACGGTGCTTTCACCAGCGGCTTTGCACGACGATCCACGCGCTGGTCCTCCGCTTCCTGCGAGGCCTGCCAGAAAAAAAGATAGGGGGAAATGGTCGTGCCCAAGATGGCGAGCAGAGTGGTGAAGAACTCGCTGCTCCACACGAGTTTAGGCACCAGGATTCCGAGCAGAGCCTCGCCCCAAGGCATACTGACTGCGAACAATGCGGCGACGTAGGTGAACAAACTCAGCGTCATCCACTTCAACACGCGAACGTAGTGGGCGTAGTTCATGACTATCGTCGCCAAGGCGCATATTGCTCCAAAGGCGACGGCATAGACTGCGCCGGGCCCCCCGATCAGGAGCTTTACCACCTCCGCCATGGCGCAGAGGTCGGCGCCGATATTGATGGTATTGGCCAAGAACAGAGGTGTGATGACCGAGTACAACAACCAGCCGGGGTAATGGCGGCACAGGTTGCCCGCAATTCCATGCCCCGTCGTGCGGCCGATGCGTGCACTGATTTCCTGAATCGCCGCCATCAGCGGAAACGTAAGGAACATTGTCCATCCGATGCCGAAC
>JBJMTU010000375.1:0-13722 GCA_045811545.1 Xanthobacteraceae bacterium
ATCGGGTTGCGTAGGTCCGGCTTGTCGGTGCCGTATTTCTTGATCGCCGTGGCGTAGGGGATCATCGGGAATTTCGGCGTCACCGGCTTGCCTTGGGCGAACTCCTCGAACACCCCGCGCATCACCGGCTCGACCGCGTCAAAGACGTCCTGCTGGGTGACGAAGCTCATTTCCAGATCGAGCTGATAAAATTCGCCGGGCGAACGATCCGCCCGCGCATCCTCGTCGCGGAAGCACGGCGCGATCTGAAAGTAGCGGTCGAAGCCCGCAATCATGATCAGCTGCTTGAACTGCTGCGGCGCCTGCGGCAACGCGTAAAACTTCCCTGGATGTAGCCGCGAGGGGACGAGATAGTCGCGCGCGCCCTCGGGCGAGGATGCGGTCAGGATCGGCGTCTGAAATTCGAAGAAGCCTTCTTCCTTCATGCGCCGCCGGATGGAATCGATCACCGCACCGCGCATCATGATGTTTCGGTGCAGCCGCTCGCGGCGCAGATCGAGGAAGCGGTACTTCAGCCGAATGTCTTCCGGATATTCCTGCTCGCCGAAGACGGGCATCGGCAGCTCAGCGGCCGGGCCCAGCACCTCGATTTCGTTGATATAGATCTCGACGGCGCCCGTCGGCAGTTCCGGATTCTCGGTGCCGGCGGGACGCCGGCGCACCTTGCCGTCGATCCGCACCACCCATTCCGAGCGCAGCGTCTCAGCCGTCTTGAAGGCGGGCGAATCGGGATCGGCCACCACTTGCGTGATGCCGTAATGGTCACGCAGGTCGATGAACAGCACGCCGCCGTGATCGCGGATCCGGTGGCACCAACCGGAAAGCCGCACCTCTTTGCCGATGTCGCTTGCGCGCAGCGCGCCGCAGGTATGGGTGCGATAACGATGCATGGCGATCACTCAATCCCTCGATGCCGCGCGGAAAGGCACATGTGCGGGCTCGCTTGTCAAGAACGGCGACCTGCATGTCGCCGGCCGTTGAAACGGCACACCGCGTCGAGTTCAGGAGAGTAGACGGGACTTCCTTGCCAGTGTCCGCTCGAGCCATTCGGCCATTAGTGGCGGTTTCCGGAATGAGGTGTAACGACTGCTCGCGCATCGTCGATCCCGGAGGCCTCGACAGCGCGGCATCGATCTGCACAAGTTCAGACATCATGAGCAAGACGAAGCAACCCAAGACAACCGATGCCGCCGTGCGGATGACGACCGCCGAAGCAACGGTGGAAGCGCTCATCGCGCACGGTATCGACGCAATCTACGCGCTGCCCGGCGTGCATAACGATCCCCTGTTCGACGCGCTGTTCCAGGCGGCAACGCGCATCCGCACCATTCACACGCGGCATGAGCAAGGCGCGGCCTATCTGGCGCTCGGCGCGGCGCTCGCGACCGGCAAGCCGCAGGTCTATTCCGTGGTGCCCGGACCGGGCTTGCTCAATTCCGCGGCCGCGCTGCTTACGGCGTACGGAATGAACGCGCCGGTGCTCGCCCTGATCGGGCAAATCCCGCAATCCGCGATTGGCCGCGGCCTCGGCCACCTGCACGAGATTCGCGACCAGGCCGGCATCGTCGCCCGCCTGGTCGATTTCTCCGCACGCATTCGCGCGCCGATGCAGGCCGCGCCGCTCGTCGCACGAGCCTTGCGCGCGATGCGCATGGGCCGTCCCGGTCCGGCGGTGCTGGAATGCGCGATCGACGTTTGGGGGCGCAGCGGCCCTGTGCCCGCGGCCGCGCCGGTTTTCCCCGTGCCGGAGGAGCCGATCGATGAGGAGGAGATTGGCAATGCCGCCAAGCGCCTGGCCGACGCCAAACGGCCGTTGATCGTTGTCGGCGGCGGCGCGCAAGATGCGGCGGCCGAGGTCGCCGATCTGTCGCGGCTGTTGCAAGCGCCGGTGCTCGCCTATCGGCGCGGCCGCGGAGTGCTCGACAGCCGCGATCCGCTGAGCGTGACGCTGCCGCTCGGCCGCGAGCTGTGGGGCGAAGCCGACGTGGTGCTCGGCATCGGCACGCGGCTCTTTTACGGCTATGCGCACTGGGGCATCGATGCGGAGTTCGCCGTCATCCGCATCGATGCCGATCCCGATGAGCCGGAACGGTTCACCCGCCCGGCGGTGGCACTGACCGGCGACGCCAAGCCGATTTTGCGTCGCCTGATCGATGCGCTCCCCGCGAACCATCGTCCCTCCCGCCGCGCGGAAATGGAGGAGCGGCAAGCCAAGATGCGCGGACGGCTCCAAAAGCTTGCGCCGCAGATCGCCTTTCTCGACGCGATTCGCGCGGAGCTTCCGGAGGACGGCATCTTCGTCGACGAGGTCACCCAGATCGGGTTTGCCGCCCGGCTCCTGCTTCCGGTCTATAGGCCGAGAACCTTCCTTTCGCCCGGCTATCAGGACAATCTTGGTTGGGGCTACGCCACCGCGCTCGGCGCGCAGCACGCACGCCCCGACGTGCCGGTGCTGTCTATTGCGGGCGACGGCGGCTTTCTCTTCACGTCAAACGAGCTTGCAACCGCGGTGCACCATCGCATTCCGTTGACCGTCATCGTGTTCAACGATGGCGCCTTCGGCAATGTGCGGCGCACGCAAGAGGCGCAGTTCGGCAACCGCGTGATCGCGAGCGATCTCACCAATCCCGATTTCGTGCGCTATGCGCAAAGCTTCGGCGCCGAGGCCGAACGTGCGCGCAGTCCACAAGAGCTGCGGGCGGCGCTCAAGCGTGCGTTCAAGCGCCGTAACGGACCGAGCCTCGTCGAAGTACCGGTCCCGCAAATGCCCTCGCCCTGGGAATTCATCCACATGCCGCGCGTGCGAGGCGCGAGGTAAGGCGCACGCCCGCTCGCACCTGCTGGGGCATGAGCCGGCGCCGCAATCACTGCTGGTGGACAACGTCGATCCGGTCCGCCAGGGCTTCACCTCTGCCCCTGACAAAGCGAGCGGTCTGCGCTATTAGCCCTCCATGCCGCCGATCACGACGACCAAGAAACTCGCGGACGCCTGCGCACGGATGGCGCGACATCCCTTCGTGACGGTCGATACCGAATTCTTGCGCGAAAGCACCTACTATCCTCGGCTCTGCGTGGCGCAGATGGCGAGCTCCGAAGAGGCGGTGGTGATCGACGCGCTCGCCGAGGGGATCGATTTTGCTCCCTTCTTCGCCCTGATGGCTAACGAGAACGTCGTCAAGGTGTTTCACGCCGCCCGCCAGGATATCGAAATCTGCTGGCACGAAGCCGGCATCATTCCCTCACCCATCGTCGACACCCAGGTTGCCGCCATGGTACTCGGCTATGGCGATTCCATCTCCTACGATCAGCTGGTGCAGCGCGTCACGGGCGACACTCTCGACAAGTCGCATCGCTTCACCGACTGGACGCGTCGGCCACTGAGCGACGCGCAGCTCGCCTATGCGATCTCGGACGTCACCCACCTGCGCGACGTCTACCTCAAGCTCTCCGCCGATCTCGAGAAGCGCGGACGCACCGAGTGGATGCGCGAAGAGATGAAGGTCCTCACCTCGCCTGCGACCTATCGTTTCGAGCCCGAGCACGCCTGGGAACGCCTGAAGACTCGGGTGCGAAAGCCCAAGGAACTTGCCGTGCTGATCGAGGTCGCCGGCTGGCGTGAGCGCGAGGCGCAGGAGCGCGACGTGCCGCGCGGGCGCGTGCTCAAGGACGACGTCGTCGGCGATGTCGCGGTGCAGGCGCCCACCACCATCGAACGGCTTGCGGGCCTGCGCTCCCTGCCCAGGGGATTCGAGCGGTCGAAATGGGGCGAGGCGATCGTCGAGGCGGTCCGGCGCGGGCTCGCACGTGATCCGAAGACATTGCCGCGGCTCGAGCGCCCCAAGCCGCCGCTCAATGGCCAGGCGACGGTGGAACTGCTCAAGGTGTTGCTGCGCATGACCGCGGAGCGGCATGGGGTCGCCGCGAAGGTGATCGCAACCGTCGAAGATCTCGACCGTATCGCCGCAGATGACGATGCCGATGTACCCGCACTCTCCGGCTGGCGGCGCGAGCTGTTCGGCAACAAGGCGCTTGCGCTCAAGCAGGGGCGGCTCTCGCTCGCGATCGACAAAGGCCGTGTCGTGGCGCTGGAGCGGGACTGATCCCTCTCCCAGTTGGTGCGGCGAGAGCGTTATGATGGGTCGCTATCGCGCCGGGAGAGCACACATGGTCCTATTCCTTCGCCATCAGTGGTACACCGCCGCGACTTCCGTCGAACTCGGCGAGAAGCCGCTGGCGCGGGTGATCTGCAACGAGCCCGTGGTGATCTTTCGCGGGCAAGACGGGAACGTCGCCGTGCTGAGCGACCGCTGCCCGCACCGCAAGGCGCCGCTCTCGTCCGGCGAGGTCGTCGGCAACGACATCCAGTGCGGCTATCACGGCATCCGCTTCGCCGCCGACGGCACTTGCACCCACGTGCCGGGCAATGCCGCCACCGGCCGTAATTTCCGTGCCCGCTATTTCCCCTCGCGCGAAATCCATGGACTTGTCTTTGTCTGGCTCGGCGAGCCTTCGCTTGCCGATCCAGCGCTGATCCCCGACTTTGGCGAGAACGTCAAACCGGGCTGGACCGGCGTTCATGGGCTGCTTCACGTCAGGGCCAACTATCAGCTGCTGATCGACAACATTCTCGACCTCACGCACGTCGTCTTCGTCCACAAGACGACGCTCGCCGGCGGAGGTGTCGCCGAGACGCCCCTGGAAGTGGAGGTCGAAGGCGACGTGGTACGCGCGCAGCGGCTGATGCACAACGTCGATACCGCCCCGATCTACAAGGCGGCGAGAAATCTCCACGGCAAGATCGACCGCTGGCAGTTCCTCGAGTTTCGGCCACCGATTTACGCACGGATCACGCTCGGCGCACGCGAGGCGGGCAGCGATCTTCCCTTCGGCACGCCCACCCACGTCGTGCTCAACAGCTTCACGCCGGAGACCGAGCGCACGACGCACTATTTCTGGTCGACGGTGCGATCATGGGGACTCGACGATGCCAAAGTGTCGAAAACCTACAAGGACATGACCGATCTTGCGTTTGCCGAGGACGCCCGCATGGTCGAGCTGCAACAACAGCTGATCGACAGCGATCCTTCCGGCACGCCGCTCGTCAGTCTCGCCTTCGACCGCGCCGCTCTCGCCGCGCGCCGGATCATCAAGCGCAAGCTGGAAGAGGAGTCGCAGGCGGCCGCGCAGGTCAAGTCAGCGAAACGCGTGGCGATGCGCGGTGCGGACGCCATGGCATGATCGCCATGGCCGCAGGCACGGTCGCGGCTGACGATCTTTAGCACAACTCCAAGCGCCTTTAGCCGGATGAGCGACTGGAGTACTCGAACCAATCCGCTCGGCCTACTGTTTCGGGCGGATCCGCTGCAGGAACTCCCACGTCGGAACCGCGCTGACGCCGCCGACGAGTCCGCTGAGGTAGCTCGGAATCTCCGAGTTGAAGAGCCAGTGCCAGAGCAGCCCGACGACGTAGCTCGCCAGCAGCATGACCGCGACCGTGATCAGCAAGCGCTGCCAAAGCGGCACGGCACTCCTCCTCGCAATTTGTCCGTCGTCCCTGCGCAAGCAGGGACCCATGGTCACCGGCCGGAGATCATGGGTCCCCGCGACGCGGGTGTCCCTCGCGGGGACGACAGCACGTGAAAATCGTGGCTCGGACTCGGAATGAGCCGCGCGCCATTGCGGCTACCTTATCACGCCATCTCCATCACCGGCTCGCGGCCGATGAGCCGCGCGAGCTGGCGCAGCCGCACGAATACACGCTCTCCGGCAAGCGCCTTCAAGCCGTTGTCGAAGCGCAGCGACAATCGACCGCGCTCGACTACCATCGGCGTCCTCAGCAGCACGCCGGTAGTCGAGGCAGAGACGAGATAGGCGACCCGCAGCACCGCACCCAGCACGCGCGCACGATCGAGCAGGCGCGTCGAGGCGAGTTCGCGCAGTCTGGGCGAGAGTTCCTCGTCGACCAGGCCGACGTGGCGGAAGAATACGGCGAGCGCCATGAAGGTGCGGCCGGGATGATCGACGGCGACGAAGGCGGCATTGGCGATGATATTGAGCGATTGCTCCCCGCGGTAGTCGGGATGCGCCCGCCAGCCGATGTCGGCGAGGAGACACGCCACGTGGCGCAACCGTCGCTCCTCCGCCGTCTCGTCGAGCCCGGAGGACGCCATGAAGCGGTCGGTCCAGGCGATCAGCTCCTGGCCGTGGGCGGGCGAGCGCGAGCGTAGCACATTGAGCTCGCTCGCGGCGGCAATCAGTGGGTCTTTCTCGCGCTCCTTAGGATCGAGCATCGAGTACAACAGGCCTTCGCGCACGCCGAGCGCCGAGATCACGATGTCCTTGGGCCGCGCAATCCGCACCACGTTTTCCAGCACCAGCGCGGCATAGGCGAGCAGCGGACGGCGCGCATCGGTCACTACCTCAATTTGCGAGAGCATCTCAGGATCGACGCGATGCACGAGACTGGAGAACTCGAACGCCTCCCGCGCCGGCATCACGTAGCCGTGCATGACGTGCAGCGGGTAACCCGTCTGCCACATGTGCAGTCGTGCGAGCGCGCGCCAAGTGCCTCCGATGGCGTAAAAGGTGCGGCCCCTGCCGGCTTCGAGCAGGCGAGCTTCATCGAGCGCCGCGCGGACGATCTTTTCCGCTTTCTTGATCGATTTGGACGAAATGTCCTGCAGCGCCAGGCCGCCCAAGGGCAGAGTCAAACCGGTCTTGATGCGGTGCCCGTGAACTTCGGTCAGTTCGAGCGAGCCGCCGCCGAGGTCGCCGACGATGCCGTCGGGTCTGTGGAAACCCGACACGACGCCCAGCGCGGACAACTCCGCCTCGCGCTTGCCGGAGAGAACGTCGATCTTGGTGGCGCAGATGCCTTCGGCTTCGGCCACGAAAGTCTTGCCGTTTTTGGCCTCTCGGCATGCCGCGGTCGCGATTGCCCACAGTTGGGCAACCTGCATGCGGTCGCACAACGCACGAAAGCGCCGCAGCGCGGCGAGCGCTTTCTCCACCGCGTCCGGGGCGAGCAGGCCTTTCGTCTGCACCTCGCGCCCGAGCCCGGCGAGTACTTTTTCGTTGAAGATCGGGGTTGGGCTGCGAGTGAGGCCTTCATAGACGACCAGGCGCACGGAATTCGAGCCGATATCGATCACTGCGACCGGCGGCCCGTAATCGAGACGACCTTGCGCGACATTCATGGCGGGGCGGCGCCGCTTACGAGCGGTCGAGACGGCGTATAAGGCTTCGCGGGGATGATTCTTTGAGCGATTTGCCACGGCCCGACAGACTCGGATTCGTCATGAAGTATTTGTGAGCGTTGAAGGGCTCCTCCCCCTCCGCCGGTTTTATGCGATTCGAGGAGCCGTCGGGTAGTAATTTCCAGCTTTGTTCGTTGTCCTTGAGATTCGCCACCATGATTTGATCGAGCACCTGCTCGTGCACGGTGGGATTGAGAATTGGGCACAATACCTCGACGCGGCGGTCGAGATTGCGCGGCATCATGTCGGCGGAGGAGATGTAAACCGCTGCCTTGGGGTGCGGCAGGCCGTAGCCCGCGCCGAAGCAGTAGATACGGCTGTGCTCGAGGAACCGACCGATGATCGATTTGACACTGATGTTCTCCGACAGGCCCGGCAGGCCCGGGCGCAAGCAGCAGATCCCGCGCACCACGAGATCGATCGAAACGCCTGCGCGCGAGGCCTCGTAGAGCATATCGATGATCTCGGGATCGACCAGCGCGTTGTCCTTCATCCAAATCGCCGCCGGGCGGCCGCTCTTTGCGTGCGCGATTTCTTGCTCGATGTGCTCGCAGATGCGGTCGCGCAGCGTGAGCGGCGAAACCGCGAGCCGCTCGAGCGCGGCGGGCTCCGCGTAGCCGGTCACGTAATTGAAAACATGCGCGACGTCGCGGGCAATGACCGGATCGGACGTGAAGAACGAAAGATCGGTATAGATGCGGGCGGTCACCGGATGATAGTTGCCGGTGCCGACGTGGACGTAAGACGCAAGCGCTCCACCTTCGCGCCGTACCACCATTGACAGCTTGGCGTGGGTCTTGAGCTCGATAAAGCCATAGACAACCTGCGCCCCCGCGCGCTCGAGCGCGCGCGACCAGCGGATATTGGCTTCCTCGTCGAAGCGTGCCTTGAGCTCGATGAGCGCGGTTACTGTTTTCCCCGCTTCCGCCGCCTCGACGAGCGCCCGCACGATAGGAGATTCGGCCGACGTGCGGTAGAGCGTCTGTTTGATGGCAACCACGTCGGGGTCGCGCGCGGCCTGCTGCAGAAACTGCACGACGACGTCAAAAGACTCGTAGGGATGGTGGACGACGAGATCCTTCTGACGAATGGCCGCGAAGCAGTCGCCGGCGTGATCGCGAATGCGTTCGGGATAGCGGGGATTGTACGGCACGAATTCGAGATCGGGCCGGTCGAGGCCCATGAGCTGCGAGAGCTCATTGAGCGCCAGAACGCCGTCGACCAAGAAGATCTCGTCGTCAGCGCATGCAAGCGCCCGCTGTACGAACCGACGCAGCTCCACCGGCATGGCAGCTTCGAGTTCAAGGCGGATGACCGATCCGCGCCGTCTGCGCTTGAGCACGGTCTCGAATTCGCGCACCAGGTCCTCGGCCTCCTCCTCGATCTCGACTTCGGAGTCGCGAATGACCCGGAAAGCACCTTGCCCTTTGACCGCGTAGCCCGGGAATAGGCGGGCGATGAAAAGCGCGATGACCTGTTCGAGCGTGATCACGCGGGCGCCAGACACTCCCTCGCCACTTGGCAGGCGCACGAACCGCTCGATCTTGTTCGGCATGCGGATGAGTGCGTTCATCGCCTTGCCGTCGCTCGCGCGCGCGAGGTGCAGCGCGATGGTGAAGCCGAGATTAGGTATGAACGGGAACGGATGCGCAGGATCGATGGCGAGCGGCGTGAGCAACGGGAAAATCTGCCGAAGGAAGTGATCTTCCAGCCAGGTCTTTTCTTTCTTGGTCACGTCGGGGCCTTCGGCCAGCACGATGCCGTGCTCGGACAGCATCTGCCGCAGCTCGCGCCAGCGCCTCTGCTGGTCGCTTGCGAGCGCTCCGACGGCCTCGCCGATCCGGGTAAGCTGTTCGGCGGGGGTGAGCCCGTCCGGGCTCTTAGTCGCAATGCCGGCGCGCAGCTGCGCTTTGAGCCCGGCAACGCGGACCATGAAGAACTCATCAAGGTTGTTGGCGGAAATCGACAGGAACCGAACGCGTTCAAGCAAAGGATGGGCCTCGTTTGCCGCCTCTTCGAGGACCCGCCGGTTGAACTGCAGCCACGACAACTCACGATTGATAAATCGCTCCGGGCTCGCGATCAGATCGATTGCTGCGCTCGGCTCAACCGTGGCCAGCGCTGCCGCGCCAGCTTCTTCTTTCATAACAATGACTTGGCTGCGGTCAGCCATGGCCGAGCGGCTCGGATGAAGGGTGCAATATCGCGGTCATCGGTGACGACGCCATGACATAAGGCCTCCTCCCCACCGGGCCGTCAAGGCTCGCTCGCGCGCAGGACTTCGGCGGCGAATGCCCTGGTTAACGGACGCTTGTGGCGCATGGCTTCTTGATCGAGCCGCGCCACCACCGCGCGCGCGGCCGCAAACGAGCGTTCGATCCGCGTCGCCACGTAGCCGATCAAGCCTTCATCCACGGCGAGTTGGCGGTCGGCGAACAGCTTTACCAGTACCGCGCGCAGCAACGCATCATCGGGCGGCATGATGGCAACGACCGGGAGCGCCTTGAGGCGCGAGGCGAGGTCGCGAATGGCAAATGTCGCCGGCGCCGACCGTGCCGTGAGCAGCACGAAGGCGCCCTGCTCGCCGGCGAGATTGAGAAGGTGGAAGAGCACTCTCTCGTCGAATGCCCCGGCGGCGATGTCCTCCACCACCAGCGCGCCAGTAGCGAGCGCCGACGGGACGTTCGCTTCCTCCAACGCCCGCGCCGCGAGAAACCGCGCGCCCGCCGCCTGCGCCCAGACGGCTGCGAGGTGGCTTTTGCCTGAACCCTCGGGCCCGGTGAGCATGACCATCCGATGGGACCAGTCCGGCCATGCGTCGATGAGCGCAAGGGCCACCGCGTTCGACGACCCGCTCAAAAAATCCTCGCGCGCAAAACTCTCCGTATGATCGAGCGCAAGGGCGAGTTGGCGCGGACGAGCGGACATCACCTGGGTTTGTCTCCCGTGTAGATGGGGCTCGCAAAATATTGACGCAATCCGAAGCGCAACAGCACCCCGATCGCGGCACCGAGCGGCACCGCGATCAGCAGCCCGACGAAACCAAAGAGATAGCCGAACGCAAACATGGCGAAGATCAACCAGACCGGATGCAACCCCACCCGCTCGCCGACGAATTTAGGCGAGACGATGTTACCTTCGATAAACTGGCCGACCAGAAAAATAGCGATGACGACTGTGATTCGTTTCCAGTCCGGCCAGAATTGCGCGATCGCCACGCTCGCTGCGATCATCAGCCCGGTCATTGAGCCGATATAAGGCACGAACGTGATCACGCCGGCGATGAGACCGATCAGTAAGCCAAACTCTAAGCCTGCCAACATCAGTCCAACGGCATAGAAACAGCCGAGGAAGAGGCAGACGCCGCATTGGCCGCGGAGAAATCCGCCAATGGCAGCGTCGATCTCGCGGCCAAGTTGGCGCACGGTCTCGCGCTGGCGCACCGGTATCCAGCTGTCGACCCTGTCGACCATCGGATGCCAGTCGCGGATCAAGTAAAAGGTCACGACCGGCATCACGATCAGGACCGACGCGAATGAGACCAGCGCCTTTCCACCGGTCCACAAGGAGTAAGAAAAGCTGAGGAGCCAGGTCGCCATCTGGCCGACGAAGTCGGAAAGCGTCTTGTCGGAGTCGGCGGCGGCAAGCCAGTCCAGCCAGGGCAGGTTCAAATCGACAACCAGTTCTCTAACCCGTTTGACATAGCCAGGAATGTGAGAAATCAAGGCGAAGCCCTGCTGCATCAACAGCGGAACGAGCAGCAAGATCAGCGAGATCAGCGATACGACCAAAATGCCGACGATGAGCAGCGCGGCGACGGTCCGGTTGATGCCGAGTCGTTCCCCGCGGTCGGCAACCGGCGCGAGCACGTAAGCAAGGGCAATACCGGCCACGAACGGAAGCAGAATGTCGTGCAGCAACCACAGCGCCGCCGCGAACGCGACAGAGGTCACGACCCAGAACGCAAGCTGACGGCCGTAGCCCATTCGATCACTCACCCGCAAACCGGCGCGCGGTCAGGGGCCCATTTCTGCCGCGTTCATGTGGCGCACCCACTCGGCGACATAGAAGGCGATGGAAATCAACGTCAAGGCCGTGACCAATGCCATAAGCAAGACCACTGCAATCCCCGCACCGAACTCGAAGCCGCGCGCCGCCATGATCACGCAAGCGAGCGCAATCTGCGCAACGGTATTGAGCTTGGAGACGAGAAGCGGTTTAAGCGGCACCGGCTTATCTATCAGCCACGACAAGATCACAGCACTCACGATCATGATGTCGCGCGAGACGACGAGAATGACAAGCCAGCCGGGAACGGCGTCTGCGATGCCGAGCGCCACATAGATAGAAACCAGCATGGCCTTGTCCGCGAGTGGGTCGAGATAGGCGCCGAGCTCCGTTGCCATGCCGAACCGCTTGGCGAGAAAGCCGTCAACGGCATCGCTGATGCCGGCAGCGAGGAACAGCACGAAGGCGAAGCGCATCTCGCCCGCCGTGATCGCCCAGACCACGACTGGCACCAATAGGATGCGCCCCAGCGTAATGAGATTTGGAATGCTCAAATTTGCGCCCCGGCGCGGTCCGCGCGCCCCATCGTCACCGCCCGCTGATCGTCGCAGGTGGCCGTGCGAACGCAAGTATAGCCACGATCAAGCCATTGCACAGGCGCGGATTCCCAAGTACCCAACCGCGAGCGAAGGAGCGCTATTGGCTCGTGCCTCGATCATTTTGAGCGTCGATCGCGAGGGGCGACCGACGATCGTACGAATCAAGCGGCTGCGGATAGCCGCCGATGCCTGCTTTCGCGGAAGACCTCGATCATTGCGGGTGAGCGCATGGCCAAGAAGCGCGTCGCCGTCCTGATCTCGGGTCGCGGTTCGAATATGGCCTCGCTGATCGAGGCGACAAAGGAACGCTCCTATCCCGCCGAGATCGTGCTCGTGGTCTCCAACAGACCGGAAGCGCCCGGGCTCGCACGCGCCGAGGCAGAGGCAATTCCCACTGCCGTGGTCGACCATCGCTCATACGGGAACGATCGCGCCGCCTTTGAGCGTGCGCTGCAAGCCGTACTCGACGCGCATGGGGTGGAACTCGTTTGCCTCGGCGGTTTCATGCGCCTGTTGACGGCCGCCTTCGTCCTGCATTGGCAGGGCCGTATGCTCAACATCCACCCAACTCTTTTGCCTTCATTTCCGGGCCTCGATCCGCACGGCCAAGCGCTCAAGGCGGGAGTAAAGATATCGGGCGCGACGGTTCACTTCGTCGTGCCTGAGGCCGACGCCGGTCCGATCGTTGCGCAGGCAGCAGTGCCCGTCCACGACGACGACACCGCCGCAACCCTCACCGCTCGCGTGCTCGAGGCCGAGCATCGGATCTATCCGCTGGCGCTCAGACTCGTGGCGGAAGGGCGCGTCAAGGTGACCGGCGGCCGCTGTCTGATCGAGGGAGCCCGTCCAGCGGAAGGCGCGTTGATCGTTCCCGAGGCGGACGACGTCCGAAGTGGACGATAATAGAACTGTCGCTTCTGTCGCTGCTGACGCCTCCGCTGCCACGCTGTTGCGTAAAATAAAACCCCCGGCGCAGGGCCGGGGGCTACGGGAAAACTCGCTGGTCGGATGACCGACCTTCCCGCCACGTCAGGACACCTTGAGATTCTCCGCCGATGTCTTGCCGCGATTGGTCACGAGCTCGTATTCGACAGTCTGACCTTCATTGAGCGTGCTGAGACCAGCGCGCTCCACCGCCGAGATATGGACGAATACATCCTTGTCTCCGCTCGAAGGCCGAATGAACCCGTAGCCTTTAGTTGGGTTGAACCATTTGACGGTGCCCTTCTGCATCGTCTGTCTCCTAGTCAGTGAAGTCTCGAGTGAGCGAAGCACGACCGCATCGCTGCAGACCGCGCCACAACCCGGGTTTTGGGAAGATCCGAAACGAATGCGGGCCGATCGGCGCGCAGCGGCCGGAGCGGCCAAAATCCGAATTATGCGGAGAAGAAATACGAAAAATGCGGCCTTAGCAAGGCTTCCGAGTCGCATTGCCGCCTGTGCCCGCCTTCGCACCAGGCGAGGACATAGCCAAGCAGCTGCGACGAAGAAAGATTTCCACCATTCAAGCCTCTGGAACTTAGCCCGGCATCGATTCGTCGCCGATTTGGCAACGGCGCTCCATCAAGCAAATGGTCTCGACCTGCGGGCGCCTTATCGCGCCGCCGCGGAATTCCCCGCAGTCTTTTGTGTTATGATCCATCGGAGGCCAACCCAGGGGGAAACGCATGAGCACAATAGCATCAGACCCACGCGTCGTGCCGGCAGGCGAGCCGAAACTGATCATCCCACCGCTCGCTTCGTTCTATTCGTATACCCGTGACCTCTCGTGGCTGGTCGTGCGCCTCACGGCGGGTGGAATGCTGCTGGTCCATGGGGTCATTAAGGTGATGCCGATGGCGGAGAAGGGCTTTGCCGCC
>JBJMTU010000376.1:0-16312 GCA_045811545.1 Xanthobacteraceae bacterium
CCCCCAGTGCGACGCTGTTCTGGCCCGTCGCGGTCGCGAAGTCGCCGTTCGCGGCGCTGAACGCGCCGGTCGCGGTCGCGCTGGTGCCGATCGCGAAGCTGCTCCGGCCGGTTGCGGTCGCGAAAAAGCCGTTCGCGGTGCTGTTCGCGCCCGTCGCGGTCGCGCTGCCGCCGTTCGCGATGCTCAACTGGCCGGTCGCGGTCGCGTTGGCGCCGTTCGCGGTGCTTTGCGCGCCCGTCACAGTCGCGGAGAAGCCGTTCGCGACGCTGGCCTGGCCAGTCGCGGTCGCTACGCTGCCGTTCGCGAGGCTGCCCAAACCCGTCGCGGTCGCAGCGAAGCCGTTTGCGACGCTGACCGTGCCCGTCGCGGTTGCTTGCAAGCCGTTCGCGAAGCTGCCCTGGCCCGTCGCGGTCGCGCCGCCGCCGTTCGCGACGGCGGCGTTGCCATAGGCGGTGGCGTTGGAACCGGTCGCATTCGCGTTCAAGCCGATCGCCGTGGATAGGGTGCCGGTCGCGGCAGCGGCTGCACAGGCCCCGTCCAAGGTGCCGCCGGCATTGGAGGAGCATTGCGCAAACGCCGGCGCGGCGCCGAACACCGTCACCATCCCGGCCGCCACCGCGAGCCCGCGCAAGGCCCCCGCCCGCAAGGGCGCTCGCGCCCAGGAGACGGGCGCGCCGGCTCACCGGAATGTCAGTCGCTTCGCCCGCGACCGCGATGTCGCGGACGCGCGGAGTACTTTGATTGGCGTTGGGCTTCCCTGTCTTCACGTCGAGCCCCCCGGCCCCGCGCGACACCGCTGTCGCGCCCCTCGTCACAAGGATGAATTCGACACTCCCTCACTTGATGACGTAAACGCAGCATAGAATGGGCGTAAACGCAGCGTAAGCTGTACCGGGTCCCTCATCAATTACTGAGTACAACTCAGCGGGCGTATTTTCCGCTCCGTTGCGCACTTGCCACATCCCAGCCGCGACAGGGTCAGCGCAAGCGATGGAGAAGGTCCGGCCGAGCGCTCCGCTTGGCCGATGCGGGCGACGATCCACGGCATTACATCCCGAACGACACCGAGCGCGTATTGGCTTTTTTGAGATTGCGGTAGCGCGCCAGCGCCCAAAGCGGGAAGAACTTCGCGTAGCCGTGGTAGCGCAGATAGAACACGCGCGGAAAGCCGGTCGCGGTGTAGCGCGGCTCGTTCCAGAAGCCATCCTCGCCCTGCGTGCGTAGGAGATAGTCGACCCCGCGCTTGACGGCTGGATGGTCTGCCTCGCCTGCCGCCATCAAACCGAGCAGCGCCCAAGCCGTTTGCGAGGCCGTGCTCGGCGCACCCTCGTATCCGCGGTAATCGAGCTTGTAGCTCGTGCCGTCCTCGCCCCAGCCGCCGTCGGCGTTTTGGATCCTGACGAGCCACGCCACGGCCCTGCGGAATTCGGGTGAGGCATGATCGACTCCGGCGGCGTTGAGAGCACACAGCACCGACCAGGTGCCGTAGATGTAATTCATGCCCCAGCGGCCATACCAACTTCCTTCGTCCATCTGCGTGCGGCGCAAATACTCGATTGCGCGTGTTAGAGCCGCGCTCTTCGGCGCCGTCTCGCCGATCTGCGCCAGCATCGAAACACAGCGCGCCGTCACGTCCTCGGTCGGAGGGTCGAGCAAGGCGCCGTGATCGGCAAAAGGGATATTGTTGAGATAGTAGTATTCGTTATCCGCATCGAAAGCGCCCCAAGCGCCGTTTTTGCTTTGCATCTCCAAAATCCATTCGCGCGCCACGGCAATCGACGCACGGAAGTCACTCTGCCCGCCCAAGCTCTGCGCGCGATCCATCGCCATCACCACCACCGCCGTGTCGTCGACATCGGGATAGTGCGGATTGGCGTACTGGAAGGCCCAGCCGCCGGGCCGGACATCGGGCCGCCACGCGATCCAATCGCCTTTGACATCGAGGATCTGCTTCGGCGTCAGCCACTCGAGACCTTTGCGCCCTTGCGCAACGGCCTGATCGCCGCCGGCCTCGAGCAGGCTGTGGCAGGTGAGCGCGGTATCCCAAATCGGCGAAACGCAAGGCTGGCAATAGGCCTCGTGCTCGTGCACGACCAGAAGCTTCTCGATGGATTTGCGCGCGATCGCGCGCTCGGGATGATGCTCCGGATAGCCGAGGGCGTCGAACATCATCACGCTGTTGGCCATCGCCGGGAAAATCGCGCCCAGACCATCCTCGCCGTTGAGACGCTCCGTCACCCATGCCACCGCGCGGTCGGTCGCGCGCTGCCGCAAGCGGGTCGGGAACCTGGGCACGATAAAACGAAGAACGGCGTCGACGCCGCGGAAGAACCAAAACCACGTCGCCTTCTGCTGCGGCGCCTTCGGCGCGAGGCCGATAGCCTGCGGCGGCTCGAGGAAGAGCTCTTCGATCGTGACCCCCTTCGGGTTGCGGGCTCTGGGCTTAAGCGCCATCAGCACCAATAACGGCACGATAACGGTGCGGCTCCAGTACGAAACCTTGTCGAGATGGAAGGGAAACCATTTCGGCAGCAGCATGATTTCGACGGGCATCACCGGAACGGCGCGCCAGGGAATGAACCCGAACAGCGCCAGCATCACTCGCGTGAACACGTTCGAGCGCGACGCGCCGCCGCGCGCACGGATCGCCGCGCGCGCACGGACCATGTGCGGCGCATCGACGCCGTCACCGATCATCTTGAGCGCGAAATAGGCTTTCACGCTGGCGCTCATGTCGAAGCCGCCTTCGTGGAATAACGGCCAACCGCCGTGATCGCCCTGGATGCGGCGCAGATAGGCCGCGATCTTGGCTTCGAGAACCGTATCGACGGGCTCGCCCAGATAGTGCCGCAGCAAGACGTATTCCGCCGGAATGGTCGCGTCCGCCTCCAACTCGAATACCCAGTGTCCATCGCGCTGCTGCAGAGCAAGCAGTGCGCGCGTCGTCGCGTCGATGCTCTGGTCGAGGGCAGATGGGGAAGAATCGAGCGCAAGCGACACGCGGTTCATGACTTGGTCCTCAATCACGATGGAGCGACGAGATCGGCCGCCCGATTGCCGGAGCGGATTGCGCCCTCGATGGTCGCCGGCAGGCCGGTCTTGGTCCAATCGCCGGCGAGCCATAAATTGCGCCACGCAGTCTTCGCATCCGGACGCTTGGCATTCTCGCCGGGCGTCGCGGCAAAGGTCGCTCGGCGCTCACGCACGATCTGCCATGGTGGCAGCGCCGTGGAAAGACCGGCAACAGCCGCGACTTCCTCCCACAGGTTGTGCGCCAGGGTCTCGCGCGGAACATCGAGCAAGCGATCGGCGGCGCTGATCGTGACCGACAATCGATCGGGGAAGCTAAAAAGCCACTCCATGGTCCCGTGCACGACTCCGGTGATGGGCGCAAGCTCTGCCGGCGGCGCGAGCCGAAAATGCGCATTGACGATGGCGCGGAACTGCGAGGGGGTCTTCAGCTCGGGCACGAGAGCCGCCGCCACAACGGGTGGCACGGCGAGGATCACGTCTTCATCGCCGGTCGCCACCTTGTCGTCGCCGAAGTCGAGGGTCGCCACCTTATCCTGCGCGAAGCCAAGCGCGCGCAGCCGACGTCCGAATAAGATCTGGCTGTTGTACTCTGCAAGAAAGCGCAGCGCCGGCTCGATGAAAACCTGCCCAAGCCCATTGCGGGCGATGAGCGGTCGGCAGGCCTCTCCCCCCGCGGCCAATGTTTCGCGGATAATGGCGCCAGCGAGGACTGCGCTTGCCTCCTTGGGCTCGGTGTTGAGCGCCGCGAGCCAGAGCGGCCGCGCAAGGCGTTCGTAGAGAGGTCCTGCGCATTTGACCGCCGCACAGATCGTCTTTGCGTCGGAAGCATACAGCAGACGAGCAAAGGAAAGATAATCTCCCGCGGTCGTGTCCGGCACGCGGCGCCTGCGATCAAAGATCCACCATGGTAGGCGCCCAGCGTTGATACGCAAGGTCCAGCGCTCGCCGCTTGCGAGGTCCATGAACGCGAACTCAGCCGCTGCGGGACCGACCAATCCGCGCCGGGAGCCGATCGTATCGAGGTAGGACAGCGCGGCATGATTGCCGGAGAGCAACAGATGGTTGCCGTTATCGATGACCATGTCGAGCAGCGGGTCATGGTAGGACCGGCAGCGGCCTCCGGCGACGCCGGCGGCTTCGTGCACGATGACGCTGACCCC
This sequence comes from Xanthobacteraceae bacterium, assembly GCA_045811545.1. Classification (GTDB taxonomy): domain Bacteria; phylum Pseudomonadota; class Alphaproteobacteria; order Rhizobiales; family Xanthobacteraceae; genus VAZQ01. The sequence goes on from JBJMTU010000376.1 coordinate 4,194, forward strand.
GCGCCCCGCAAGGCGCACGGCGGCGGAAAGCCCGGCGAGCCCCGCGCCGATGACGTGAACCGTGCGCGGCATCAGATGAAGGCGTGGCGCATGATGATCCACAACAGTCGCGTGCGCGGCAGGCGGATTGGGCGACGCGGAGGCGACCAACCGCGGGCGACGAGGCTGTCGAGGATCAGCCGATACGCTTCGCTCATGATACGCGGGGCGCGAACGCAGCGGCGCGGGTTGCGTGCCATGATCTTGTCTGCCTGCGCAAAATGCGCGCGCGCACCCTCCACGATGCTCGCGCACACCTTTCCGAGCATCGGGCTCGCAAGCACCGCGACAGGATCGGTGTGGGTGATGCCGGCCGCCCGCAAGGCTTGCGCCGGCAGATAGAGCCGTCCGAGCGCCGCATCCTCGTCGAGGTCGCGCAAAATATTGGTGAGCTGCAGCGCCCGCCCCAGATGGTGGGCAAGCGCAATTCCATCCTGCTCTTCCATTCCGAAGACGCGGACCGACAGACGACCGACCGCGCTCGCGACCCGATTGCAATAAAGGTCGAGCGTTGCCTCGTCGGGCGCCCGTATGTCCTCGATCACGTCCATTTCCATTCCATCGATGATGGCGTGGAAATCCTCGCGCCGAAGTCCGAACTCGCGTACCGGCGTAAGAAGGTCGCGGGTACGCGGGACCGGCTTGCCCGCGTAGAGCGCATCGATATCGGCGCGCCAGCGCTCGAGCTGCTCGCGGCGTTCATCACGCGGACCGCGTGAATCCGCGATATCGTCGACCTGACGGCAAAAGGAATAAATCTCGAACATCGCCAGGCGCTGGGCGCGCGGCAATATCCGCATCGCATTATAGAACGAGCTACCCGACGCTCGTTCCGCCGCAGCCATGTCTGAAGCTTCTGCCAGCGCCAAAGTTTCACGCATCCTGCGCTCTGGGGCGGGCCGCGAAGACGCGGCCGACGCGGCGGCTTGCGCCCCATAATAGGCCGACAAGGCCGAAGCCCGCGACCCCCGCCTTGCCGAGATGCACACGCTCGCTCAGCGGGTCACGTCGGCTCAACACCCGGACCAGGCGCTCCGCGAAGGTCTGAATGACCGCGACCTCCAACGCCAGCCGCGTGTCTTCGATCGCGGCGGAAAACGGTTTGCTGTCGCGCAGGAGCGCGCCGGTGCGACTTGCCAGCTTGCGGATACATGCGAGCAGGCCGGGAGACGCGCGGTCGTCGCCCAGATCGGCCACGCTCGTGCCCGCTTCGGCAAGCACGTCGAGCGGAATGTAGACCCGATCGAGATTCCGGTAGTCCTTTCCGCAGTCCTGCAGATGATTGATGATCTGCAGCGCGGCGCACAGCGCATCGTTTGCCGGCCAGGTGACGCGGCTCTCGCCGTGCACGTCGAGGACGAAGCGGCCGACCGGCATGGCGGAGTACGTGCAGTAACCGATCAGGTCGTCCCAGTCGCGATAGCGAAGCTTGGTTACATCCATGCGAAACGCGGCGAGCAAGTCTTGCGCGTGCCGCGCCGAGAGTTGCCGTGCCGCGAGTTGCGAGCGCAAAGCGACACCGACCGGATCATCATTGCTCTTGCCGAGCAAGGTTGCTTCGAGCCGGTCGATGAGCGCGAGCTTTTCCGGCGGCGTCAAGGTGGGATGATCGGCGATGTCATCGGCGGTGCGGACGAATTCATAAAACGCGAGGATGGGCCCGCGGTGACGGAGATGAATCAGCCGCGAGGCCACGGGAAAATTCTCGTCCCGATGGCCTTTGCCCGACCGCGCCTCGGCAGGAGTAATCATCGCCGCTCCAACACGTTGGCCTGCATCCGTCCCTTCCAGCTTCCGCCCTGTCCTCGCACATATTGATGGGCGGAATCGAGGGTGAAGAGCACGTATTGAAGGGCGATGGCAGGCAGCGCGAGACCCCATAAGGGCGAGAGGCGGTAGAATCGCAATGTCGGTTGGAACGCGACGAACATCAGTCCCCACGCCGCCACGCCGATCATGCGCACGATACCGCTGCCGAAAACTGCCGCTAAAGGAGGCACGAGATAGGTCAGCATCATCGCAGCCATGGTCGCGGCCAGAAGGAGCGGCGAATAGCGCAGCTGCGCATAGGCCGAACGCACCACCATGCGACGGATATCGGCAAGCGCGGGATAGCGGCGGATGCTGCGCACGCGCTCGGTCAATCCGAGCCAGATCGGTCCATGGGCTTTGAGTAGTTTCGCCAAGGCGCAGTCGTCGATGAGAGCGCCACGGATCGCCTCGATGCCGCCAGCGCTGCGGACAACCTCGGGCCGCACCAGCATGCAGCCGCCGGCAGCCGCCGCGACTGGGCTCTGGCGCCGATTCACCCAGGCGAAGGGATAGAGCATCTGAAAGAAGAAAATGAATGCTGGAATGGCGACGCGCTCGGCGAAGCTTTCACAGTGAAGCTTGACCATGAGCGAAGCCAGCACGAGCGCATTGCGCTCGGCATGTGCCACCAGGCGGCTGGCGGAATCGGGCGCATGCACAATATCGGCATCAGTGAGCAGCACGTAGCGTGGCGGCTGCGGCAACTCGGCCGCTGCTTCCAGGCCTTGCTTGATCGCCCACAGCTTGCCCGTCCACCCCGCCGGCAAGCCGTGGCTCGTCACCACCTGAAGTCGCTCGTTGCCCTCGGCGCGACGTGCGATGTCAGCAGTGCCATCGCTGCTGTCATCGTCGACCAACATCACCGTCCATGGGCCGCGATAGTCCTGCGCGAGCAGCGATGCGATGCTCGCACCGATGCAGTCCGCCTCGTTGCGCGCCGGCACGACGGCTGCGACGGCCGGCCATGACGAAAGGTCCACTGATGCCCAATCGTCGCGTTCGCTGCAGCGCCAGAAGCCTCCGCGGGCCAAGAGCAGATAGAGCCATACCGCAAGCGCAATCGAAGCAAGAGCTATCACGCGAGCCAAGCCTCCGCCGTATTCTGGCCCCCCGCCAAGCGAGGCCGTCATAAACCACTCGGCAAAAACAATTCAACATATTCAATGAATTGAGCCAGGAAAAGTTGGACGGGTGGCCAGCACTTGGTAAATTGCCGGCCAGCGCGCTTTGACCCGACGGCGCGCTGACTTTCAGAGGTATCGCGTGCCGGGACGCGAAGATCGCAAGCTTGCTGTACGTGCTGTGGGGGGCGGAACGCATGGCCCGCGTCGATCCTGCGAAGAAAACGGCGGCTGAGATCGAGGCGGCGTTCCAGGACCGACTCGGTCAAGTTGCCCGCGACACGGAAGCACTGCTCGACCGCCTGCTCACGTCGAGCCCCATCGACGGCGAGCGCGCACGGCCCGAGCGACTGCTTGACGCGATGCGCTATGCGAGCCTCGGCGGCGGCAAACGTTTGCGACCGTTCCTGGTCGTGGAATGCGCGGCGCTGTTCAATGTGCCGCGACAGAATGCGTTGATGGCGGGCGCAGCGGTGGAATGCGTGCATTGCTACTCGCTGGCGCACGACGACCTCCCTGCCATGGATAACGATGATCTGCGACGCGGCCGCCCAACCACGCACAAGGCATTCGACGAGGGCAGCGCCATTCTTGCAGGCGATGCCCTTCTCACCTTCGCATTCGACATCCTTTCGCGTCCCGAAACGCATCCTGACGCGGACGTCAGGCTCAAGCTCATCTCGGCGCTCGCGCGCGCCGCCGGCCTCGGCGGTATGGTGGGCGGACAAATGCTCGACCTCGCGGCCGAAGGGCGCTTCGGCGGCTCCCCGTCCGATCTCCGCGAGCACGATGTGAAGACCCTGCAGGTGATGAAAACTGGCGCGTTGCTGCGCTTCGCATGTGTTGCCGGCTCGATCTTGGGCAAGGCCGACCAAAGCCGGCATGCCGCGCTCGAGCGGTACGGCTCGGCCCTCGGCGAGGCATTCCAGATCGCCGACGATCTCTTGGACGTCGAAGGCGATCCGGCGACGGTCGGCAAAGCCACCGGCAAGGACGCGGCCGCCCACAAGGCAACGCTAGTCGGCGTGCTAGGGCCCTCGGCTGCCAGGCGTCGGCTGGAAAACCTGGTCACCGAGGCGCAAGCTGCGCTGAGCGCGTTTGGCCGCGATGCGGACGTGCTCAGGGTCGCGGCACGCTTTGTTGCCACACGCAGGACATGAGGAGCGGATCGTCGCGGCTGTAAGGGAGAGGACGTTATTGGTACAGCTGGGTGGACTCGAACCACCGACCTCTTGGTCCACAGCCAAGCGCTCTAACCAACTGAGCTACAGCTGCCCGCATCCTCGCCGTGGCCGCAACCTAGGTGGCCTATTCCGCTTTGACAAGGTGCGAGCCCGCTCTCCGTCATCCCTGCGCACGCGGGAACCCATTGTCACCGGCCTGGAATATGGGTCCCCGCCTTCGCGGGGACGACGGAGCTGCGGTGCGTACAGCTCATCACTAGCGATTAAGAAAAAAGCCCAGGCGGCGAGCCCGGGCTTCTTTACGCTGGAGCCGTCCGACGGCGGGTGCGATGGTCAGGCGACCTTCTTGAACACCTTGCCGAAGCTCTCCTTGACGGGCTCCGCGGACTCGACGGCGACCTTCTGCGCGATCGAGGCCAGCTCCTTGGACTGAGCCGTCAGTGCCTCGAATTGCTTGCGCGTGTGCGCCGTGGAAAGCTCGACCATCTCCGAGAGCGACTTCACCGTCATGAGCTGACTTGCGAAGTCGAATGCGGCGTTGGTATTCGCGCGCGCCGCCTCGATCACTTTGAGGCCGTAATCGGAGGCGCCTTTGGTCGCGGCCGCATAGGTGTCCTCGAGCACGTCCGTGGCCTCTTCCGCGGCGGATTTCATCTTCTCGTAGTTCTCCTTCGCCTGGGAGACGCTTTTCTCGGCGATTTCGCGGAACGCGGCCGGAATTTCCATCCTGGGAATCTCGAAGTTCGGCAGTTCGAATTTCGGCATGTCGAAAGCAGCCGGCGAAGCCGCCTTGGATTTGGACTTGGATGTGGTCGTCTCGATGGCCTCGGTCATAGTTGCTTCCTTTTGAGAGGGCGATGTTGCGGCGGCGCACGGAATCTGCGCCCAGATGCGATCCGTGCCTCCGATATGGCGGCTCGTGGCCCCCCGTCGTGAGACCGGAACGCCACTGCCGTCTGATAGGAAAGGTTATAGGGGCAATTTTGGTGCAATGCAACAGAAATATTGCGCCGCACAATAAGTATTGGTTGTGCCAGCCTTTTTGCGGGTTAAGGCGATCACATATCGGGCTGCTTTTCCCTCTCAGCCTTTTGGCGTGGCCGCGTCCTTGGCCGCTTTACTTGTGCTCTCGCCGAGCTCCTTGGCCTGCTCGGTCAATGCCTGCATCTGGCGCCGGATGTATTCCGCCTGCAGCCGCAATACGTCCTGCATGTCTTTCGCCCGCACCAGATCTTGGGCAAATTCGAACGCGCTCGCCATGTTTTGCTCGGCGAAAGTCATCGCCTTTTCAGTCACATCCCTTGCACCTTTGCGGGCCGTCTCGGCGTGGCCTTCGAACGCGCCCATCGCTTGCTGCGCTGCCGAAATAAAGCCGTCGAACGCCTGTCTCGCCTGCTCCACGCTTTTTTCGGCGAACGCCCGCATTTCGGGGGGGACCTCGAAACGATCGTTGGCAGCCATGGTCATTTCCTCCTGTATCGCGTCGGTTACGACGCCCACCAGGCGCGCGAACCGCTGACGTACTAACGTGGCTGGTGCCCGTCGGCTCCTGCATGTGAAGTGCGCCGAACAGAGCCATCGCGCTTGCTCAGCGCACTGTAACAGGAATTGGAATAAGCCACATGCATATCGTCGATATCCGCGAATGCGCGGTCCCGCTGAAGTCGGAGATCAGGAATTCGAGCTTCGATTTCTCCGAGATGACGACATCGGTGGTGGCGGTCATCACGGATGTCGTGTGCGATCGTAAGCCGGTCGTCGGTTTCGCCTTCAATTCGACCGGTCGCTACGCCTGCGGCGCAGCAATGCGGGCACGTTTCATCCCGCGCATCCTTTCCGCCGACCAACGATCCTTGCTCGACGGGACACACGAGAACTTCGATCCGGAAAAAATTCTCGCGGCCATGATGCAGCGGGAAAAATCCGGCGGCCATAGCGAGCGCTCGATTGCCATTGGCACGATCGAGGTGGCGGTCTGGGATGCTGCGGCCAAGATTGCCGGAAAGCCGCTCCATCGTCTGCTGGCCGAGCGCTACAACGGCGGCAAGAGTGCCAACAGGGTCTTCTGCTATGTGGGCGGTGGCTGGTACGCGCCAGGCCAGACCGTCAAGGATCTGCAGGACGAGATGCGTCGCCATCTCGATGCCGGTTACACCATGGTGAAGATGAAGGTTGGAGGTCTGCCGCTCGCCGATGACGTGCGTCGGGTGGAAGCGGTCAAGACGACATTGCCTACCCACGCGCAGCTTGCGGTCGATGCCAATGCAAAATTCGGCCGCGAGGAGGCATTCGCCTACGCGCAGGCGCTCGCGCCGTTCCGGCTGCGCTGGTTCGAGGAGCCCTGCGACCCACTCGATTTTGCCCTGCTCGCGGACATCGCAGCCCGCTATGAGCCGCCGCTCGCAACTGGCGAAAACCTCTTTTCGACGCAAGACGTGGAGAATCTCGTTCGCTTCGGCGGCTTGCGCCCGGATCGCAACGACGTCATCCAGATCGATCCGCCACAGGCCTACGGCATCGCGCAATACGCACGTACCGTCGCCATGCTCGAGCGCCACGGCTGGCCGCGCAGCGCGCTGTTCCCGCATGGCGGCAACCAGATGGCGCTCGCCATCGCCGCTGGGTTCGGACTTGGCGGCGCGGAATCCTATCCCGGCGTATTCGGCGCCTTCGGCGGTTTTGCCGATGACGCGAATTTGGACGACGGCTATATCAAGCTATCCGAGCGGCCGGGCATCGGATTCGAAGGTCAATCGGCGCTCTACTCCGTCATGAAGGCGCTGGCGGCGTGAAGACGTCCTCGGGAGAAAGAAGTAGAGATGGGACTCGTTTTGCTCTGTCCCCCATACGCGGACACCGGTCGATGCCGCCCGACCCCGCCCAAGGCAGCCGGAATCGGCTATTCTGTGACACGGTTTTGAGGCTCTGCGCGATATTGGCCCAGGCGATGGCATGGAGGACCGCATGATCCGGCTCGGGAGACGCACGTTTCTTCGATGCGTGCTGGCGCTGGGCGCGCTGATCCCGATTCAGCCGCCGGTTGCTTTTGCCGCCGAGCAAGTGGATCTGCTGCTGGTGCTGGCGTCGGATGTGTCGCGCAGCGTCGACCATCCGAAGTTCCTGCTGCAGCGCGAGGGCTATGCGGCCGCGATTTCCGATCCGCACGTGCTGGACGCGATCAAATCCGGCCCGCAGCAACGCATCGCGCTTTGTTTTGTCGAATGGTCGGGCTTCGGCGCGCAGAAGCTCGTGATCGATTGGACCATCGTCGACGGCCAGGACGCGGCACGCAAATTCGGCGATCAGCTCTTGGAATTGCCGCGCTCATTCGCCGACCGCACCTCGATCAGCGGCGGGATCGAGTTTGCCGTCGCTCAGTTGGAGCGCGCGCCCTTCGAGAGTGCGCGCCGCACCATCGACGTGTCGGGCGACGGCACCAACAATGCCGGCCGCGACGTGAAACTTGCCCGCGACGAAGTGGTCGCCAAGGGGATTGTCATCAATGGCCTCGTGATCCTGAGCGACCGGCCGGTGCCGTGGAACGCGGAGCACACGAACCCGCCTGGCGGCCTCGAGAAATACTACCAAGACAACGTTATCGGCGGCCCCGGCGCGTTCGTCCTCGTCGCCGAGAACTTCAGCTCGTTCGGCCGCGCCATCATCAAGAAACTGATCGCCGAGATCGCATTCCTCTCGCCGGGGGCTCCTCGCGCGGTCCGCTGAGGCCCGCTGCCTCGTTCGGGCCACGGCCGCACCGCCTGAACGCGATCGCACCGTGCGATCAATGAATAATCCACTTTTTTCGAATGGTTCTAAGAGAGGCGCAGACTGGAATTGCTCTAAGATATTGAAGATGTGGAGCTAATCCATTTGACGCCGGCCCGCTCCGCCGCCTACCTCAAGCGAAGGTCGCGATGGAGGAGTTGCCATGAAAATCGCTTGCGCGTTCGCGCGTGGTGCGGCGGTCGCGAGTGCAATCGTTGCTGCCGGCCCCGCCCTCGCCCAGTCGGGCGACGTCAATGTCTACACTTACCGCGAAAGCAAGCTCATCCAGCCATTGTTCGACGCCTTCACCAAGGACACCGGGATCAAGGTCAACGTGATCTCGGCGAGTTCCGGGCTCGAGCAACGCATCAAGACGGAAGGCGCGAACAGCCCTGCGGACGTGCTGCTCACCGTCGATATCGGGCGGCTTGAGGACGCGGTTCGAGCAGGGATCACGCAGCCGATCAAGTCCGATCTGCTCGACCAGGTCGTGGCGCCGCAATACCGCGACCCCGAGGGGCACTGGTACGGAATGTCCATGCGCGCGCGTGTGGTCTATGCCTCCAAGGACCGCGTCCCGCAGACCGCCCTCACCTACGAGGAGCTCGCCGACCCGAAATGGAAGGGTAAGATCTGCATTCGTTCCGGCCAGCACATCTACAACAACGCGCTGTTCGCGGCCTTCATCGCCCATCACGGCGAAGCCAAGACCGAGGAATGGCTCAAGGGCCTCAAGGCCAATCTCGCGCAGAAGCCTTCGGGCGGCGACCGCGAAACCGCGCGCGACGTGGCGGCCGGCAAGTGCGATCTCGGCATCGGCAACACCTACTACTGGGCGCTGATGAACAACAACGAGCCCGACAAGAAGGCCTGGGCTGATGCCACCAAGGTGATCCTGCCCACCTTCCAGGGCGGGGGCACCCACGTGAACATATCGGGCATGGTGCTCGCCAAAAATGCTCCGAACAAAGCGAACGCCATGAAGCTCATAGAATGGCTGGCCGGCGAGAAGGCGCAGCACATGTACGCCGACACCAACTACGAATATCCGGTGCGTGCCGGCATCGCGCTCAATCCGACCATTGCGAGCTACGGCAAGCTCAATCCCGACACGATCCCGATCTCGAAGATCGCGGACCACAAGAAGGCAGCGGCGAACCTGGTGGACAAGGTCGGGTTCGACAACTGACCTGATGATCGATGCCCAACACGCGGGCCGGCCGTTTCTGGCTCGAAGGCCGGCCTGCTCTTATCCGTTGGCAGACGCTTGTCTTCGGCGGGATGGCCGTCGGGACGGGGCTCCTAGCGACCGCGCCGCTGGCCAGCCTGATCGTCCTTGCATTCGGAGAAACCGGCGACCTCTGGCCCCACCTCACGCGCTACGTCATCCCCTCGGCACTCATTAAGACGGCGCTCCTCTTGGCCGGCGTCGCTGCGGTGACAATCATCATTGGCGCCGGTACCGCCTGGCGGGTCACCACCTTCGCCTTTCCCGGACGTGATGCGCTGAGTTGGCTGTTGCCGCTGCCGCTTGCGATCCCGACCTACATCGTGGCTTACGTCTATGTCGATATTCTCGACGCCATCGGACCCGTCCAATCGGCGCTACGGACGGTTTTCGGCTGGCGCTCCGCCGCTGACTATTGGTTCCCGAATGTCCGCTCGCTCGCGGGCGCGATTCTCCTGTTCGGCTTCGTGCTCTATCCCTACGTTTATCTCGCCGCGCGGGCGATGTTTCAGACCCAAAGCCCGTTGTTCGTCGAGCCCGCGCGGATGCTCGGCGCACCTGCGTTGGAACTGGCACGGCGCATCAGTTTGCCGCTGGCGCGGCCGGCGATCACTGTTGGCGTGTCGCTTGCCCTGCTTGAAACGCTCAATGACATCGGTGCGAGCGAGTATCTCGGCGTGCAGACCCTGACGCTCTCGATCTTCACTACCTGGCTCAATCGCGGAAGCCTCGCCGGCGCGGCACAGATGGCCTGCCTCATGCTGCTGATCGTCATAGCGCTGATCGCGCTCGAACGGCGGGCCCGACGCCGCCGCGGTTTCGCGGTGTCGGCTACCGATCCGCGACACCTCTCGCGCATCACGCTGACCGGGGCGGCACGATGGATCGCTCCCATCGCCTGCCTCGCTCCAGTCGCGCTCGGCTTCCTGCTCCCGACAGGATATCTCCTGCGCGAAGTGGTGCTGCGTGGGCTGCTCGTGGGTTTCGATCACAGCCTTGCCGGCTACGCGCTGACGACAGTCGCGCTCGCCTCCATCGCCACCGCGGTCACGCTGGTTCTTGGTTTTTCGGCGGTTGCGGCGCTGCGCTACGCGAAGCATCCGCTGATCGCAACGAGCGTGAATATCGCCGGCATCGGCTACGCCGTGCCGGGGACGGTGTTGGCGCTCGGGTTGCTTTCGCCGCTCGTTCTCGCCGATGAAGTCATCAACGCCTTGGCGCAGGCGTTTGGCGTGGGACGCGTCGGGCTCGTCCTGACGGGTTCGGGCGCCGCCCTCGTCATTGCCTACGTCGTGCGCTTCCTTGCCATTGCAATCGGCTTCGCGCAGGCGGGATTTTCCCGCGTTTCACCGGAACTCGACGAGGTCGCGCGCCTGCTGGGCGCGGGACCGGGGACGCTCGCGCGCACGATCCACCTGCCGCTCGCTCGGCCCGCGATCTTTGGAGCAGCGCTGCTGATCTTCGTTGATTGTCTCAAGGAGCTGCCGGCGACGTTGCTGCTGCGGCCGCTCAACGTCGAGACGCTCGCGACCTATATCTACCAGTTCGCGACCCGCGGCAGCTTCGAGCAAGGCTCGCTTGCGGCCCTCATCATCGTGGCCGTCGGCATCCTACCGGTCATCCGCATCACTCAGTACGCCGATATCGCGACGAGGCTCAGACTGGATGCTCGATCATAAGGCCTTAAACCCAGCCGACGGAGATTGCAGCCGTTGCCCCAGCACGCTAGACAATTGCTGCGGCCGGCGAGCGCAGGTTTTGTGCGCGGTCGGCCGCGATGCAAGCAGGGGAGTCCATGCAAAAAGTCCATTCCGACGCCCGGTCCGCGCTCGCCGGCCTCTTGAAGGACGGCATGATGATCATGGCCGGGGGATTCGGACTTTGCGGCATTCCGGAGCAATTGATCCTGGCGATCCGCGATTCGGGCGTGAAGAACCTGACCGTCGTGTCCAACAACTGCGGCATCGATGGGGTCGGCCTCGGCCTGTTGCTCGACACCAGGCAAATCAAAAAGATGATTTCGTCCTATGTTGGCGAGAACAAGACCTTTGCGCAGCAGTACCTGGCGGGTGAATTGGAGATCGAGTTCAATCCGCAGGGCACGCTGGCCGAGCGTATCCGCGCGGGCGGCGCCGGCATTCCGGCGTTCTTTACGCGAACGGGGGCAGGGACTCAGATCGCAGAGGGCAAGGAGGAGCGCGAATTCAGCGGCGAGCGCTACGTCATGGAGCGCGGGCTCGTCGCCGATGTGTCGATCGTACACGCGTGGATGGGCGACACGGAGGGCAACCTCGTCTACCGCAAGACCGCGCGTAACTTCAATCCGATGATGGCCACCGCCGGCAAGGTCACCGTGGCCGAAGTCGAGCATCTCGTGCAGCCCAGCGATATCAATCCCGATCACATCATCACGCCCGGCATCTACGTGAAGCGCTTGGTGCATGTGCCGAATGCGGTCAAGCACATCGAGCAGCGAACCGTGCGCAAGCGCACCGCCGCGCCGGCAGCAACCGGAGAGGAAGTCTGATGGCCTGGACCCGCGAACAGATGGCCGAACGCGCCGCCAAGGAGCTGCGCGACGGCTTTTACGTCAATCTCGGTATCGGCATCCCGACGCTTGTTTCCAACTACATCCCGCCGGGGATGAGCGTGCAGCTGCAAAGCGAGAACGGCATGCTCGGATTCGGTCCGTTCCCTTATGAAGGCGAGGAGGATCCGGACCTCATCAATGCCGGCAAGCAGACGGTCACCGAGATCCCGACCACCAGCTATTTCTCGTCCGCCGACAGCTTCGCCATGATCCGCGGCGGACACATCGATCTCTCGATCCTGGGCGCCATGCAGGTCGCCGAGAACGGCGATCTCGCCAATTGGATGATTCCCGGGAAAATGGTCAAGGGGATGGGCGGCGCCATGGACCTCGTCGCCGGCGTCAAGAAAGTCGTCGTGGTGATGGAGCATTCGGCCAAG
>JBJMTU010000377.1:0-4249 GCA_045811545.1 Xanthobacteraceae bacterium
TCATCCTGCGAAACTTTCTCGAGATCGCCGCGGCCTGGAATGCTGCGACGGGCCGGCATCCGGCCGGAGTTCGGACCCGCCGCGTTTTGTGAGGCGTCAAGGTGACCGACGAACTCAAGGGGTTGATCGCCAAGGCCGCGACCGGCGCGACGCTGAGCCGCGAGGAGGCCGCGCGCGGTTTCGATACCATGATGTCGGGGGAAGCGACGCCCTCACAAATGGGCGCCCTGCTGATGGCGTTACGCGTGCGCGGCGAGACGGTCGACGAGATCACCGGCGCAGTAACGGCGATGCGCGACAAGATGCTGCGCGTCGCGTCGCCGGCCGACGCGATCGATGTCGTCGGCACCGGCGGCGATGCCTCAGGCTCGTTCAACATCTCGACCTGTGCGGCTTTGATCGTGGCGGGCGCGGGCGTTCCGGTCGCCAAGCACGGCAACCGGGCGCTCTCATCGCGCTCGGGCGCTGCCGATGTACTCGCAGCGCTGGGGGTGAATATCGATTTGAGCCCGGAGGGCATAAGCCGCTGCATCAAGCAAGTCGGCATCGGCTTCATGTTCGCGCCTGCGCACCATCCGGCGATGAAGAACGTCGGGCCCACGCGGGTCGAACTTGGTACGCGTACGATCTTCAACCTCTTGGGTCCGCTCTCCAATCCTGCGGGGGTCAAGCGACAAATGGTCGGCGTGTTTTCGCGCCAATGGATCGAGCCGCTGGCCCTGGTGCTGAAAAATCTCGGCTCCGAGTCGGTCTGGGTCGTGCACGGCTCGGACGGTCTCGACGAGGTCACAACGGCCGGGCCAACCTATGTCGCCGCGCTCGAGAACGGTACGGTGCGCACGTTCGAGATCACGCCCGAGGAGCTGGGACTGGAGCGGGTCAAACCCGCGGCATTGCGGGGTGGAAGCGCGAAGGAGAACGCGCAGGCGCTCGTCGATGTGCTCAAGGGCAAGGGTGGTGCGTTGCGCGACGTCGCCATCCTCAACGCGGCTGCGGCACTGACGGTTGCGGGTCGTGCCGAGGACCTCAAACAGGGGCTTGCGCTCGCGCAGACCTCGATCGATTCCGGCGAAGCCGCAGGCCGGCTCCAACGTCTGGTCGCGATTTCCAACGCATGAGGATCGCCCGATGACTTTCGCCGCGAAGCACACCAGCGCACAGGCCTAGTAGATCCTCGATGCCCGACATTCTCACCAAAATCGAGGCCTACAAGCGCGAAGAGATTGCCGCCGCCAAGCGTGCGCGTTCCTTCGCCGCGATCGAGGCGGAGGCCAGGTCAGCCCCTGCTCCTCGCGGTTTCGTCGCCGCCATCAAACGCGAGCTAGCAGCGGGAAACTTTGCGCTGATCGCCGAGATCAAAAAAGCGAGCCCTTCGAAAGGGCTGATCCGCGCCGATTTCGACGTAACGACGCTGGCACGCGCTTACGAAGGGGGCGGCGCGACTTGCCTCTCGGTCCTCACCGATACGCCCTCCTTCCAAGGCCATCCGGAGCACCTCGCCGCTGCCCGCGCGGCAACCAAGCTTCCGGTGCTGCGCAAGGATTTCATGTACGACGTCTATCAGGTGGCCGAGGCGCGGGCATGGGGCGCCGACTGTATCTTGATTATCATGGCAGCGCTCGACGACCGCACGGCAGAGGAGCTCGAGGCGGCCGCGCAGACCTTCGGCATGGACGTCCTGCTGGAGGTGCACGACGAGAACGAGCTGGAACGAGCCCTGCGGATGCGCTCGCGGCTGATCGGCATCAACAATCGCGACCTGAAGACCTTCGAGACCACACTCGCCGTCAGCAAACGCCTGGCGCCGAGGATTCCTGGCGGGCACGTCGCGGTCGGCGAGAGCGGAATTTTTTCGCCTGCCGATCTCGATGACCTGGCAACCGTCGGCATTTCGACTTTTCTCGTCGGCGAAAGCCTCATGCGCGAGCGCGACGTGGAGGCCGCGACGCGTGCGCTCATCCGCAGGGAGCGCCGCCTCGGCGCCGCGGAGTGAGCGGTGGCGCGCGCGCCCAAGCTCAGTCATCTCAACCGTGGCGGGGAAGCGCGCATGGTCGATGTGTCGGCCAAGCCCGCGACCGAGCGCGAGGCCGTCGCTGAGGGGCACGTGGTGATGGCGGCAAGGACGCTCGATCTCGTGCTCGCCGGCAACGCCAAGAAGGGCGACGTGCTCGGTGTTGCCCGCATCGCCGGGACCATGGCGGCCAAGCGCACCCACGAGTTGATCCCGCTCTGCCATCCCCTCCCCGTGTCGAACATTGCCGTGGACATTGAGCCCGTGCGCAAGCTGCCCGGCCTCAAGGTACGCGCACGCGTCAAGATGATCGGCCGGACCGGGGTGGAGATGGAGGCGCTCACCGCCGTCGCGGTCGCCTGCCTTACTATCTACGACATGGTGAAGGCGGTCGAGCGCGGCATGCGCATTGAGGGCATCCGCCTGCTCGAGAAGCGCGGCGGCAAGTCAGGGCATTATCGAGCAAAGGAGTAGCCTGTGGCGCTGATGCCGGTCGCAGAGGCGCTCGCCCGCGTGCTTGTGGATGCCGAGCCGCTAGCCGCCGAGGCTGTGCCGCTCGCGCAGGCCCACGGCCGCGTTCTCGCCGCCGATGTCGCGGCGCTGCGCACCCAGCCGCCGGCCGACGTTTCGGCGATGGACGGCTACGCAGTGCGCTCGGCAGACGTGGCCCAGGCGCCGGTCAAGCTCAGGCTCGTCGGCGAAGTTGCAGCCGGACATCCATTCCGCGGCGCCGTCGGCCTGGGCGCAGCCGCGCGTATTTTCACGGGCGGCGTCCTGCCGCCCGGTACCGACACGATCGTGATCCAGGAGAACACGGTACGCGAGGGCGACGCCGTGGTCATTACTGCGGCTTCGGGCAAAGGCAAACATGTCCGCGTCGAGGGGCTCGACTTCAAACGCGGCGCGGTGCTGCTCACCAAGGGTCGCCGCCTGAGCGACCGCGATCTCGCGCTCGCCGCCGCCATGAATCATCCCACGGTGCCGGTGCATCGCTGTCCGAAAGTCGCGCTGCTCGCAACCGGAGATGAATTGGTCATGCCCGGCGGCACGCCCGGTTTCGGCCAAATCGTGTACTCAAACGGTTATGCCACCTTGGCGCTCGCCCGCGGGGAGGGTTGCGAGGTGGTCGATCTCGGCATCGTGCCCGATCGCCTCGCCGAGACCGCCGCCGGGGTGCGCCGCGCGCGCGAGGTCGGGGCGGATATCCTCGTCACTTCCGGCGGCGCCTCGGTCGGTGATTATGACCTCGTGCGCGAGGCGCTTGCGGTGGAGGGGCTCGCGCTGTCGTTCTGGAAGGTGGCACTGCGCCCCGGGCGGCCGATGATGCATGGCCGATTAGGCCCCATGCACGTCCTCGGCCTGCCGGGCAATCCGGTCTCGGCCTATGTGTGCGCGGTGCTGTTTCTCCTTCCGCTCATTCGACAGCTCGCGGGTCGCAGCGATGTCGCACCGGCGCCCGAGACGGCGCGGCTCGGCCGCGATCTGCCGGCAAACGATGAGCGTGCAGACTACCTGCGCGCCGTGCTGACGACCGGGTCCGACGGCATTCCGGTCGCCACCCCGGCTCCGGTCCAGGACAGTTCCATGCTTATCCCGCTCGCGCGCGCCGACTGCCTTCTTGTGCGCGAGCCTTTTGCCCCCGCCGCCAAGGCGGGTGACAGGTGCTCCATCATCAGGCTGGCGCCCTAGCGCCAATCGCGACGGAAAGTGCTCAAAGCCGATGATCGAAGACGAGGCCGCGCAGCAGGTCGTTGCATTCTACGACGCGATCCTGAAATCCAGGGGCATCCGGCTCGTGCCCGACAGCATGATTCTCGATTACGGATGCGGATCGGGTCGGCACACCTACGAATATGTCGATGCCGGATTTCGCAATGCATTCGGCTACGACGTGCAAAACTACGTCGCACTGCGCGCGCCGGCCGATCGCGAGCGTTTTCGCTTCGATCCGCTGCCCGGCAATGTCGGCGGCTATCCGACCATGAGCAAGGTCCCGTGGCCCGACAATACGTTCGACTTCGTCTTTGCGAGCTCGGTCTTCGAACACGTCATGGACCAAGGGGTGGCGTACGCCGAGATACATCGGGTGCTCAAGTGTGGCGGCGCGTTCCTCAATATCTTTCCGTCGAAATGGCGCCCGATCGAAGCGCACATCAATATTCCGTTCGGCGGCGTCTTCACCTCGCGACCCTATCTCAAATTTTGGGCCCTCCTCGGCATTCGCGGCCTGAACCAGGA
>JBJMTU010000378.1:0-4002 GCA_045811545.1 Xanthobacteraceae bacterium
CGATACGCCAGGACCGTCGTGGCGCCATTAGCCAACACACGTGGTGGGCGTCTCGCTCGCCCACCCGCAGCGCGGGCAGGCCGCTGCGAAGCACGCGCGGCAGAACGGCTTGCGGCAAGACGGGCAGGACGCCTGGCCAGCGGGTTCGGTCAGGTGCAGCTTGTCGTCGCAGACGAGGCGGATCCGATCGACGCCGAGGCCCGCCTCGCACAGCGGCAGCTCGGCCGTCTTGACTAGCGGATGCCAGTCGAGCTGGACCACGCGCTCGCCCTTGCGGCGGCGGATCAGCACGTCGAAGCGTTGCACCGGCACGTAAAGGTCCAGCGCCTGAATCCATTCGACGGTGACGCGAAGGGCGTAGTTGTGGCGCAGATCATCGAGCTTGGCGCGGTATTCGCGCTCGATCGCCTCGACCCGCAGGGTTTCGCGCCGCCGATCGGCCTCCGCTCGATCTCCTTCCGCACCGGCCAGCGCCGCAAGCCGCTTGAGCGATGAGCTGCGCAGGTCGTCGTGATAGGCATGGACCCGGTTGCGGTCGCGCTGGAGCCGGCGGCGCATGGCGCGCAGAAACGGCTCGATGCCGTCGCGCATCTGCCGATCGAGCAGCGGACGCACCCGCGCTTCGAGGGTCGCCGCGCTCCATCCCGGCCCGGCCGCGAGCCGGGTCGCCTGATCGGGCGCCTGCCAATCGGGCACTTGCGCCAGCGCCGGCCGCAGACGCGCCAGGATGTCGCTGACGACCGCGCCGGTGCCGAGGTTCAAGCCCAGCCAGATCAGCCCCTCGCGCTTATCGTCGGACGTCGCGGTGTAGCGGAAGGCCAGCATCAGGCAGCGTGTCCAGGTCGCGGTCATGCCCTGGAAACGCCAAACCGCGTTCGGCAGGTCGAGCGCGCGGTCGAGCAGCCGTTCGGGGTCGCTCGGCGCCGGGACGGCACCAGCCGGACTCACCTCCCGCTCGCTCCAGCGTCCCTCGTCTCCGAGGAGCGCGCCGAAGCGGTCGAGCCAGTCGCCCTCGAGCCCGATTGGGATCGCGCCGTGGCTGCGCTCCCGCCCGAAACTGAGGCGCGTCAGATCGGGCCAGCCGGTCGCCTTCTGCACCGGTGCAGGTGCGAGCACCTCGAGTCCATCCGGATCCACAGCTTTGTCGACTGCCGCGCCTTTGCGCTCCAGCAGATCGGCGACGAAATCCCGCAGCTCGCTCATCCGGCCGTCTCACGCCGCTTCGAAGTCTTCGCCGAACAGCGATTCGTCCAGGGCCTTGGCGCTCTCGTGGTGCTGCCTCGCCTCGTGCAGGCGATGGCCGAGGGCATGGAACGCCTCGTTGCGGCTCGCTTCGGTGGTGTTGAGCCAGGCATCGAGCATGAGATCGGCAAAATCGCGATCCTCCTCGAGTCCCCCCAGGATCGCCCCCACTTCGCCGACCACGAGCTCGAACATAGAGATTTTCTCGTCCAGGAGATGCAGAATCTGCTCCTCCAGCGTGCCGCGGGTAACGAGATTGAACACGAAGACCTCGCGCTGCTGGCCGATGCGATCGATGCGTCCGATGCGCTGCTCGATCGCCATTGGATTCCAGGGCACGTCGAAATTGATCAGCGTGTTGCAGAACTGAATATTGCGGCCTTCGCCGCCCGATTCGGTGCAAAGCAGCACCGGCACACTCTCGCGGAAGGCGGCGATGGCGGCGTCCTTGTCGGGGCCGCTCAGGCCGCCATCGAAGCGCGCGAAGCCGAAGCCCTTCCGTGCCAACAGCTCGGCGAGGTGATCGAGCGTCTCGCGGTAGTGGACGAAGACCAGCTTCTTTTCGTCCCGATTGCGCCGCAGCAGCTCGAGCAGGGCCGCCTCCTTGCCGCCGTTTCCGGCGGACGCCCAGCGCTGCGCCAGCACGTGCCAATTGGGCTCGTCGCCATGGCGAGCGGCGAAGCGCCTGACGGCGGCGGCTGCCGCGGCCGGAGACGATCCCGCGGCGCCGAGCAGATGGTGAAGCGCAAGCCGGTTTCTGCCGCTTGTCTCGGCCCCCAGCCGGCGCGCCGCTGCGGCCAGCTCCTGGTAGGCCGCCCGTTCGCCCTCGGCGCCGTCCACGCGGATCGTCACGGCGTGACGTTGCGGCAGTTTCAAGGCCACGACGGCGCGAGTGTTGCGCACCATGGCGTCGCGCATCAAGGCCCGCAGGCGCTCGGGATTGGCCGGCTGGCGCGGCTTGCCGGGGGTCATATAGGCGCCACGAAATTCCTTCAGCGTCTTGAAGATGCCCGGCTTGAGCAGCGTGAGCACGTTGTAGAGCTCGGTGAGATCGTTCTGCACCGGTGTCGCCGACAACAGAAGCAGGAAGCGCTTGTTGAGTGCGTCCACCAATTTGTAGCTCTGGCTCGTGCGGTCGCGCAGATGATGGGCCTCGTCAACGATGACTAGGTCGAAGCTGCGGCCGATCAGGCGCGCGGCATGTTCGCTCCGACGCGCCAGCGCAAGCGAAGCGATCAGGCATCTCTGGTTCCAGAACCGGTCCGGGTCGCTGCGCAGCAACGCGTCGTGGGTCGTCGCGCAGGGAATGTCGAACTTGGTCGCGAGCTCCTCCCGCCACTGCCCGACGAGCGATGCCGGGACGAGCACGAGCACGCTGTTGACCATGCCGCGCAGCAGATACTCCTTGAGCACCATGCCGGCCTCGATGGTCTTGCCGAGCCCGACCTCGTCGGCGAGCAGCACCCGGCCACGAAACTGTTTGAGCACCTTGCGCACGGTCTCGACCTGGTACCAGAAGGTTTCGATGTCGCGCAGATGTGGCAGGCAGAGCAGCTCGTCGAAGCCTTGCGCCAAGCCGAGATGAGCGAAGCGCTCGCGCAGCCCGTGCCAGCCGCCGTCGCTTTCCGGCGCACTCCGCATGGCGGTCACGAGCGGCGCGAGATCGAGTTCGGCGATGAACGGGATATCTACGTCGATCAACGGCAGCCCGGGCGGCGCCTCGGCAGCTGGGGCCGGCGGGCTCTTGTCGCGAGATTCGTTCGGCTTGATCTTGGCATGATCTTGCGCCGGTCTCCGCCCGGCGTCGGAGGCACCGCGTCCGCGGACAGGCTTGTCATGTCCGAAGATGCGGTCGTGCTGGCGAAGGAGCCATGCCCGCCGCATCCAACCGCCGGGAAAGACCTGCAGGGCGTTGAATGGACTGGTGAGCCCATGGGCTTCCAGCACGGACCGCGCCGATCCAAGCTTGCTTTGTTCCGCGAGCACCAGGGCACGCAACAGGTGGTAGGGCGCTATCGCAACGTACCGCTTGGAGAACCGCTTCAGGAAAACCTGCGCCCGCTCGGGGTTCCGATCGAGGAGCGCAGCCGTCGCCGCGAGCAGCAGAATCAGGCCATCGCCCGGCTGCGCGCGCACGGCCTCTTCGGCCTGCGATAGAAACCCCGAGGCGCGGTCTGGATCGGCGAAGGCGGCGCGTAGGATTTGATCCCATCCGCGGGCCTCCTCCGGCTGATCGCCGAGAGGTAGCATCGTCTGCGCCGCGGAAGCACGAGGCATGCTGGACTAAATCGTATTGTCTTCGCCTTCGAACAAAGCGGACGAATCGACGACTCGTTAGACCAAGGTTACCGGGATACGACGTGCAATCAAGCGAGCCATAGCGGCTCGCGGCGCCTGCCTGTGGACCGCCGATCCCGGATTTGGCGTATAGGTGGAACAGGAATCCCGCCCCCTACATGCTCGGAATATCCGAGGATCGGCAGCTACGCGCCCAATGGCCACGGGCGGCCGAATTGCTGCTTGGCGAGGCAGACGTGACCGCTGTCCTTCCCGAAAATCATATCCGCACATAGCGATGGTGCAGTCCGGAAAGAATTGGCGTGGTGATGATCGCTCCGCATCTCTGGACAGCTCGCCGTAACGGCGCATCCTTCTCCAACGCCAAGTGCGTGCGCGACTCGTTGTAATAAGACGAATATAAAGCCAATATTCGCCGCAGATGCCGCTCGCCGACGACCAGAACATGGTCCAGGCACTCGC
>JBJMTU010000379.1:0-21617 GCA_045811545.1 Xanthobacteraceae bacterium
CATGAGCTTGGCCACGAGCTCGCGCTCGACGGCCAGTGCCGCTACCGCCGCGTGCGTCATGGTGATCGGGCAAAGGTGCCCGGTCTCGATTTGCGCCGCCATGTAGAAGCGCGCGGCGCGCATGACTTGTGCGGGCGCCCGCGCCGGCGTCGCATCCTCGCGCCAGGCGGAGGCCGCCAAGCCGGCAGCGATGCTCTCCGCCATGAGTTGGTGGTAGGCGGGATGAAACTCGATGACGTCGCGGCGGAAGCCCTTGGCATCGAACGCTTTCAGCTCCGGCGGATGCTCGTTGGCGGCGCGCGCAAGCTCGAACATCTCGGCCGTGCCCCAGCGCTTGCCGAAGGCCGACAGCTCCGCCTCCTCGCGCTCGCCGCCATTGGCCGCAATCGCCTCCTGCAGTGGCCGATCGCTGGCATAGAGATCGATGTCCACATAGGGCGGCGACTGGTTGAACACCTCCTCGACGCGCATCGCCTGCTCCATTCGTGCCCCTATCGGCGCAAGCATGAATTGATAACGCGAATTCGCCCCCGTTTCAGCCTGCCGTCAGCTTGCGAGACATCCACAGTTGCTTTCACCGCAGCGCCCGCGCTCCCTTGCGGGTGGGCCGCCGCGGGCCTATAGAAGCGGCTTTAATGAACATCGCCCCAAAGCCCACCTTCGTCCTCGGCCAGCGCCATCTGTTGGGGATCGAAGGACTTTCTCGCGAGGAGATTTTGGGGCTGCTCGACCTCGCCGAGAGTTTCGTCGAGCTCAACCGCCAGATCGACAAGAAGCAGGTGTCGCTGCGCGGGCGCACGCTGATCAACTTGTTCTTCGAAGTTTCGACCCGCACCCAGGCCTCCTTCGAGCTTGCCGGCAAACGGCTCGGCGCCGACGTCATGAACATGTCGGTCGGCTCCTCCTCCATGCGCAAAGGCGAGACGCTGATCGACACCGCGATCACGCTTAACGCCATGCACCCGGATATCATCGTGGTGCGCCATCACGCCTCGGGCGCGGTCGAGCTGCTGGCGAGGAAAGTCGATTGCTCCGTGATCAATGCCGGCGACGGCTCGCATGAGCATCCGACCCAGGCGTTGCTCGACGCGCTCACCATCCGCCGCAACAAGGGCCGCATCGAGCGGCTGATCGTCGCCATCTGCGGCGACATCCTGCACTCGCGCGTTGCCCGCTCCAACATCATCCTGCTCAATGCGTTGGGGGCGCGGGTGCGCGTGGTCGCGCCGTCGACGCTGATGCCCACCGGCATCGAGCGGTTCGGGGTCGAGGCCACGCGGGACATGCGCGAGGGGCTACGCGACGCCGATATCGTGATGATGCTGCGCCTGCAGCGCGAGCGCATGAACGGCTCGTTCGTGCCCTCGATGCAAGAATACTTCCATTATTTCGGGCTCGACCAGAAGAAGCTCGCCTATGCCAAGCCGGACGCGCTGGTCATGCATCCGGGGCCGATGAACCGCGGGGTCGAGATCGACACCGCGGTCGCCGACGGCGCCCAGTCGCTTATCCGCGAGCAGGTGGAGATGGGAGTCGCCGTGCGCATGGCCGTGCTCGAGGCGCTCTCGCGGAACTTGCCGAATGCGTGAGAGCCGTCGCTCCGCAGTGACTGAAGGCTTTCGATGATGATGCTCACGGAGCGCCGCCCGATCCTGCTCGCCAATGCGCACATCCTCGACCCCTCGCGCGACCTCGAGATCGACGGCGATCTCCTGATCGCGGACGGCATAATCCGTGAGGCCAAGCGCGGCATCGGTGCCGCTGGCGTGCCGGAGGCGACCGAGGTGATCGACTGCAAGGGCAAGGTGGTCGCCCCCGGCCTCGTCGACATGCGCGCCTTTATCGGCGAGCCCGGCGCGGAATATCGCGAGACCATCGCCTCGGCGAGCCAGGCGGCGGCCGCCGGCGGCGTTACCACCATCGCGTCGCAGCCCGACACCTCGCCCGCGATCGACGATCCCGCGATCGTCGACTTCGTGATGCGGCGCGCGCGCGACACCTCGATCGTGCACGTGCAGCCGATGGCAGCGCTGACCAAGGGCCTGCGCGGGGAGGAGATGGCCGAGATCGGCCTGCTCAAGGCCGCAGGCGCGGTCGCCTTCACAGACGGCGCCAAAAGCGTCACCAACGCACAAGTGATGCGCCGGGCGCTGACCTACGCGCGCGATTTCGACGCGCTGATCGTGCATCACACCGAAGATCCCGACATCGTCGGCGAAGGCGTGATGAACGAAGGCGAGTTCGCCGCCCGGCTCGGCCTTGCCGGCGTGCCGACCGCGGCCGAAACAATCATGCTCGAGCGCGACATGCGCCTCGTCGCGCTCACCGAGAGCCGCTATCACGCGGCCTCGCTCACCTGCGGCGAGTCGCTCGAGGTGTTGCGGCGCGCCAAGGAGGCGGGGCTCACGGTCACTGCCTCCGCGTCCATCAACCATCTCACCCTCAACGAGATCGATGTCGGACCGTACCGCACCTTCCTCAAGCTCAAGCCCCCGCTGCGTGCAGAGATGGATCGCGCGGCGCTGGTCGCGGCCTTGGCCGAAGGCCTCGTCGACGTGGTCATGTCCGATCACAACCCGCAGGACGTGGAGGCCAAGCGCCTGCCGTTTGCGGAAGCCTCCCCCGGCGCAATCGGGCTCGAGACCATGCTCACGGCGGGGTTGCGCCTCGTTCACTCCGGCGAACTTGCGCTCATGACCTTGCTCAAGACGATGTCGAGCGCGCCAGCGAAAATTCTGGGACTTGCGGCCGGCACGCTGCGGCAGGGCAGCCCCGCCGACGTGATCGTGCTCGATCCCGATGTCCCGTGGGTGCTCGACCCCGCCGAGCTCAAATCGAAATGCAAGAACACGCCGTTCGACGAAGCCAGGCTCGAAGGCCGCGTGGTGCGCACCATCGTCGCCGGCCGCACCGTCTATGAATACGTGTGAGGGGCGCGCCTCGTCGTGCCGCATCCAGCCTATAGATTGAGGCTCCGACCCATCCATCGTCATTGCCGGGCTTGACACCGGAAGTCGGGTTTACCCGACTTCCGGCGCATAATATTGCGCAACTCGGGCAAGCCCGAGTTGCGATGCAATCCATCCTTGTGCTGAAGCACTTTTTTCGATGGATGTCCGGGTCGAGCCCGGGCATGACGAACGGGGAACCTCCATGCCGCCATGGCTCGATCCGTCGCTGTTACCGGCTTATGCCGCGGCGCTCCTGTTTGGCTATCTCTGCGGCTCGATTCCGTTCGGGCTGATCCTGACGCGGCTTGCCGGCACAACGGATATCCGCGCCATCGGCTCCGGCAATATCGGCGCGACCAACGTGCTGCGCACGGGCCGCAAAGGGCTCGCCGCGGCGACCCTTCTCGGCGATGCGCTCAAGGGCACGCTCGCCGTCCTGCTCATCTATTTCTATTACGGCAGCGAGTACCGTTATTTCGCCCACGAGCTAGCGCTTCCTGCCGCGGCCGGAGCCTTCCTCGGCCACCTGTTTCCGGTCTGGCTCGGCTTCAAGGGCGGCAAGGGCGTCGCAACGTATATCGGGCTCTTGCTGGCGCTGGCCTGGCCGGTCGCGATTGCGTTTGTGCTGATCTGGCTCGCGGTGGCGGCGCTGACTCGCTATTCCTCGCTCGCCGCGCTCGTGGCGAGCGCTGCGACGCCGGTTGCGCTCTGGCTCATGGGCGAACAGCCGGAGGCGGTGCTGTTCGCTTTGCTGACCGCACTGTTATGGATCATGCACCGCGCCAATATCGTGCGGCTCGTCAAAGGCACCGAGCACACGATCGGCGCGTCCTCGGCCGTGTGACGCCTCGCCATCGAGGATTGCGCCCTCGGAGCGCTATCAGCCGAGTGGGTTCGTCGCCTAGCGGTCGCAAAGATCGCTTGGGCCAATAATCACGCCGGCAATTGCTTGCTCAACCGGCGTGCATTCTATTCCCAATCCTCGATTCGGCTGGACGGCCGGAGTTCCGATCACTCGTATAGTGGCGCTTGGCGGAGGAAAAGTCAGTGGAGGCGACTGGCCTTGCCGGCCGGCCGCAGCGCTTGAGGAGAGGGCGGATGATCCTACTTGCTGCTGGGCAAAGGCCAAGGAAGCGCAGAGGGACAGGACCGTCACAGCAACGGCGAGTTTCATTTCAGTGGCGCCCATTCTGGCTGCTCCAATCGAGCGACTGTCGCGATCCGCTGGCCGAACGTTATCTGACTTTGCTTTGCGGGACTCGTCAACGGGATACCCATAGACATTCCGCGCAATCCGGGTTGTCCCTCTTGGGCACATCGGCGATGTTTACACCGGTGCTGGCTGGCCGGGGCGCGAGGTGGGTGAAGCAAACAAGAGCGTGCGGCTCAGCGACGAGCAGCGCCTCGATTGGCTACGCCTCATCCGCAGCGACAATGTCGGCCCGCGCACCTTCCGCGCGCTGATTAATCACTATGGCGGGGCCCGCGCCGCGCTCTCGGCGCTGCCCGATCTCGCCCGCCGCGGCGGCGCCAAGGGCTCTCCGCGGACCCCCTCCCGCGAGGACGCCGAGCGCGAGCTCACGGCGGCGCACGCCCTCGGCGTGACCTTCGTCGCGCTTGGCGAGCCCGATTATCCGCGCTGCCTGCAGATGATCGACGATGCTCCGCCGCTTTTGGCTGTGCGCGGCCACGCCGCCGCGCTGAATTTGCCCGCGGCGGCCCTTGTCGGCGCGCGCAATGCTTCGGCCGCAGGCATGCGCTTCGCCGAGCGGCTCGCGCGCGATCTCGGCGCCGCCGGCCTCGCAATCGTGTCCGGGCTCGCGCGCGGCATCGACGCGGCCGCCCATCGCGCGAGTCTCGCCAGCGGCACGATCGCCGTGCTCGCCGGCGGCCACGACCACATCTATCCGCGCGAGCATACCGAGCTTGCCGAGGCCATCCTGGCGCACGGCGCCCTGGTGTCCGAAATGCCGTTCGGGCACGAGCCTCGCGCGCGCGACTTTCCCCGCCGCAATCGGCTCATCTCCGGACTCTGCGCCGGCATTGTGGTCGTGGAGGCAGCCAAGCGCTCGGGCTCGCTGATCACCGCGCGCTTTGCGCTCGAACAGGGCCGCGAGGTGTTCGCGGTGCCCGGCTCGCCGCTCGACCCGCGCGCGGAAGGCACGAACGACTTGATCAAACAGGGCGCAACGCTAGTCAGCGATGCAGCGGACGTGATCGCGGTGCTGCGCCCGATCCTGGGGGCGCAGGTTGAACTTCGCGTCGAAGAGCCGGAGGCGCCGGAGCCTGGCACCGACCCCGGCGCCGCCGAACGCGCGCGTATCGTCGGATTGCTTGGTCCGACGCCGGTGCCGATCGACGATCTCGTGCGGTTGTCCGGAAGCTCGCCCGCAATCGTGCGCGTGGTTCTGTTCGAGCTCGAGCTGGCGGGGCGGCTCGAGCGCCACGGCGGCGCGCTCGTGTCGCTGCTGTGAGCGATTCCCAAGCTGGTCAGTCCGACTCCGGAACGTAGCGAGCGAGCCCGGAACGACTCACATGTCGCCGTACGGCTTCCGATCTTCGTCGGTCCGTATCGGCACCAAGCTCGGCGCGAGCCCCATGGCCCGCAACGATGCCATCATCCCGATGTACCAGATGATCCACATAGCCCTGCTCCCCCCAAGGGAACCCACGGCGCTGCAGGTTCCAGGTCCGGAACTGTCCACGCCGAGGGCGGTGGAATTGCGGCTTGTTGCGTTAGGCCAGGCGGAAAAAGCTCGCGATGTGACTTTCCGGCAACGGCGGGAAGGCGCCGACTCGGATCCGCGATTTCACTATGCACTGACAATGGAGGCCACGGCCGAAGATCGTTAGCGGCACCGCCGAAATCGCCTCCCAGCGCCTGATTCATAATCTCTGCATTTTCTCGCAAGCGACTAGCTTTTCACCATAAAATAGCGGTGCCGGGTGGCGGTTTTCAGCGTTACGCACCGGCTGCCGTGCGCCTTCGGGCGCCCTCCCGTGCAGGCCCTCGGTTTGACAGGAAGGGTTGACATCCCCATGTTTCGCCGCGACAAGGGCGCCCGATTCCGGCGGACCGGCCCCCTGCTTTTCCTTCAACTCTTTGGAATTACATGAATATCGTTGTCGTCGAGTCTCCGGCCAAGGCGAAAGCGATCAACCGCTACCTTGGCTCGGGCTACGAGGTGTTGGCCTCGTTCGGGCACGTGCGCGACTTGCCGGCCAAGGACGGATCGGTCGATCCCGAGCACAATTTCCGCATGATCTGGGAAGTCGACGACAAGTCCGAGAAGCGCCTCAACGACATTGCCCGCGCGCTCAAGGGGGCGGACAAGCTCATCCTTGCCACCGACCCCGATCGCGAGGGCGAGGCGATTTCCTGGCATGTGCTTGAAGTCCTGAAGGAGAAGCGCGCGCTGAAGCAACAGGCGGTCGAGCGGGTGGTGTTCAACGCCATCACCAAGCAGGCGGTGCTCGACGCCATGAAGCACCCGCGCAAGATCGACGGCGCGCTGGTCGACGCCTATCTTGCCCGCCGCGCGCTCGATTACCTCGTGGGCTTCACGCTCTCGCCGGTGCTGTGGCGCAAGCTCCCTGGCGCGCGTTCCGCCGGGCGTGTGCAGTCGGTGTCGCTGCGGCTCGTCTGCGACCGCGAGCTCGAAATCGAAAAATTCGTCCCGCGCGAATACTGGTCGCTGGTGGCCACGCTTGCCACGCCGCGCGGCGACGAATTCGATGCCCGCCTCGTCGGCGCCGACGGGCAGAAGATCCAGCGCCTCGACATCGGCTCCGGCCCCGAGGCCGAAGCCTTCAAGCGGGCGCTGGAGAATGCGAGCTTCACCGTCGCCAATGTCGAGGCCAAGCCCGCGCGGCGCAACCCGCCGCCACCGTTCACCACTTCCACCTTGCAGCAGGAGGCAAGCCGCAAGCTCGGCTTTGCGCCCGCCCACACGATGCGCGTTGCGCAACGCCTCTACGAGGGCGTCGATATCGACGGCGATACCGTCGGCCTCATCACGTATATGCGAACCGACGGCGTCGACGTCGCGGAAGAGGCGCTCGCCGCCGCGCGGCGCCTGATCGGCGCCGATTACGGCAGGGACTACGTGCCCCCCTCGCCTCGCCAGTACCAGGCCAAAACGAAGAATGCGCAAGAGGCGCACGAGGCGATCCGGCCGACCGACCCCGGGCGCCGCCCGCGAGAGGTGAGGTCGTTTCTCGACCACGACCAGGCGCGGCTCTACGAACTCATCTGGCTGCGCATGCTGGCGAGCCAAATGGAATCCGCGGAGCTCGAGCGGACCACGGCGGATATCACCGCTGCCGCCGGCGGCCGCATCATCGATCTGCGTGCGACCGGAACAGTCGTGAAGTTCGACGGCTTCCTCACGCTCTACCAGGAAGGCGAAGACGACACGGCGAGCGACGAGGACGGCCGCCGTCTTCCGGAGATGAGCGCTGGCGAGAGCCTGGCCAAACGCAAGATCGACGCCAGCCAGCACTTCACCGAGCCGCCGCCGCGCTATTCGGAAGCCTCGCTGGTCAAGCGCATGGAGGAGCTCGGCATCGGCCGGCCCTCGACCTACGCCTCGATCCTGCAGGTGCTCAAGGATCGCGGCTACGTGCGCATCGAGAAGCGGCGGCTGGTGCCCGAGGACAAAGGGCGGGTGCTCACCGCATTCCTGGAAAGCTTTTTCGCCCGCTACGTGGAATACGATTTCACCGCGGGACTCGAGGAGCAACTCGACCGCATTTCCAACAACGAGATCGCCTGGCGCGATCTGCTGCGGGATTTCTGGCGCGAATTCACCGCCGCCGTCGGCGACATCAAGGAGCTGCGGGTTGCCCAGGTCATCGACACGCTCGACGAGATGCTGGCGCCGCACCTCTTTCCGCCGCGCGCCGACGGCGCCGATCCGCGCAAATGCCCGAGCTGCGAAACCGGCCGGCTCTCGCTCAAGCTCGGCAAGTTCGGCGGCTTCATCGGCTGCAGCAATTACCCGGAGTGCCGCTATACGCGCCAACTCGCGCCGAGCAACGGCAACGGCGCCCCCGAGAACGGGATGAAAAAGCTCGGCGAGGATCCAGCGACCGGGCTTGAAGTGACGCTGCGCTCGGGCCGGTTCGGGCCGTATATCCAGCTTGGCGAAACAACCAACGGCGAGAAGCCCAAACGCGCCGCCCTGCCGAAAGGCCTCTCCGCCGACGTCGAACTCGACCGCGCGCTCGGGCTGCTCTCGCTGCCGCGCGAGGTCGGTAAGCATCCCGACGACGGCGAACCGATCATCGCCGGCGTGGGCCGCTTCGGGCCCTATGTGCAACACGGCAAGACCTACGCCAATCTCACCACTGGGGACGATGTGCTCACCATCGGGCTCAACCGCGCCGTAGCACTGATCGAGGAGAAGCGCGCGAGGCGGGGACAAAAAGGTCGCCGCGGCGCCGACCCTGGCCGCGCGCTCGGCGAGCACCCCGACAAGGGCGGCCCCATCGTAGTCAAGACCGGACGCTACGGGCCGTATGCCAGCCATGACGGGGTCAATGCCACGTTGCCCGCGCACCTCAGCCCGGACTCGATCACGCTCGAGCAAGCCCTCGGCTTGTTGGACGCCAGGAGCGCGCGCGGCGGCGGCAAAAAGCGCACCGTCGCCAAACCGCGCGATGCCGCGCGCAAAGCTGAGCCCAAAAAGGCCGCCAAGCCTCCCGCAAGAGCGGCAAAGGAATCGCCGCGCAAAAGCAGAAATCAGTGATCACGACAGGTAGGGTCGCTCGGCGACAGCAATGTGAACTGCCGTGCCTCAGCAAGCGATCTTGCCTTCCCTACGCTTGATTTCTCAACCCATGACTGGCAAAGCCAGTCGTTCGCACCCATATCTCCAAGTATAAGCGAGTTTCGCTCGCGGATTTTATTTTCGTGAAAAGCCCCCATAAGAAGCCTTCGTTTCCCTCCAAAGACGACCTGCTCGCCTTCATCCGCCAAGCACCCGGTAAGATCGGCACCCGCGAGGTCGCGCGCGCCTTCGGCTTGAAGAACGCCGACCGCGCCACGCTCAAGCGCATGCTGCGCCAGCTTGCCGACGCCGGCTTGATCGAGCGCCGGCGCAAGAAGCTGCATCACCCCGGCAGTCTGCCCCACGTCGTGCTCAGCGACATCACCGCCCGCGACGCCGATGGCGAGCTGATCGCGCTGCCGACCGAATGGGATGAAGCCGAGCACGGCCCCGCTCCGCGGATTCGCGTGCGCGTTCCGCGTCGCGCGCGGCCGAGCGAGGTTGCCGGCGTCGGCGATCGCGCGCTGCTGCGGGTCGAGGAGAGTGGCGAGAAGGACGATGCGATCCGCTACAGCGGGCGGGTCATCAAGCTCATCGATCGTGGCCGGCAGCGCGTGCTCGGCATCTTCCGCGCGGCGCCGGGCGGCGGCGGACGCCTTGCGCCGATCAACAAGAAAGAGCTCGGCCGCGAGCTTGCGATCCCGCCGGGCGCCGGGGGCGACGCGCGCGACGGCGACCTGGTGGCGGTCGAGGTCGCGGCGCGGCGAAGCGGCTATGGACTCCCCAGCGCGCGCGTGACGGAACGGCTCGGCTCGCTTGCGAGCGAGCGCGCGGTCAGCCTGATTGCGATCCACGCCCATTCGATCCCGCACGTGTTTCCCGCCGCGGCAATCGCGGAAGCGGAAGCGGCAAAGCCGGCGCGGCTTGCCGGCCGCGAGGACTGGCGCGCGCTGCCGCTCGTCACCATCGATCCGGCGGACGCCAAGGACCACGACGACGCCGTGCACGCCGTGCGCGACGACGATCCCAAAAATCCCGGCGGCTTCTTGATTACGGTCGCCATCGCCGACGTCGCCCACTACGTGCGGCACGGCTCCGCACTCGACCGCGAGGCGCTCATCCGCGGCAATTCGGTCTATTTCCCCGACCGCGTCGTGCCCATGCTGCCCGAGCGCATCTCCAACGACCTGTGCTCGCTCAAACCGGGCGAGGACCGCACGGCGCTCGGCGTCCGGCTCGTCGTCGGCGCCGACGGCCGCAAGCGCTCCCACAGCTTCCACCGCGTGCTCATGCGCTCGGCAGCCCGGCTCAGCTACGTGCAGGCGCAGGCCGCAATCGACGGTTGGCCGGACGAAACCACCGGGCCGCTGCTGGCGTCCGTCCTCGAGCCGCTTTACTCCGCCTATCGCGCGGTCAAGCGCGCCCGCGACGGGCGCGCGCCGCTCGATCTCGATCTTCCTGAACGCAAGATCGTGCTCACCGCCCATAACACGGTGGATCGCGTGATGACGCCGGAGCGCCTCGACGCCCACCGGCTCATCGAGGAATTCATGATCCTCGCGAACGTAGCGGCCGCGGAGACGCTCGAGCGCGCGCGTGTGCCGCTGATCTATCGCGTGCATGACGAGCCCGACCCCGAGCGGGTGAACGCGCTCCGCGAGTTCCTGCAAAGCCTCGACATTTCGTTTCCGAAGGGCGGCGCGCTGCGGGCGGAGCATTTCAACCGCATCCTCGCACGCGTGAAGGGCCGGGACGTTGAGAAGCTCGTCAACGAGGTGGTGCTGCGCACGCAGGCGCAGGCGGAATACACGGCAGAAAACTATGGGCATTTCGGGTTGAACCTGCGCCGCTACGCCCATTTCACCTCGCCGATCCGCCGCTATGCCGACCTCGTCGTCCATCGCGGCCTGATCCGCGCTGTGCGGCTCGGCGACGGCGGCCTACCGCAGGAGCAGGACGTCGCCGCGCTCGGCGAGATCGGCGCGCAAATCTCGGCCGCCGAGCGCCGCGCCATGAAGGCCGAACGCGAGACTTTCGACCGCTTGCTCGCGCATTTCCTCGCCGATCGCATCGGCGCAACGTTTGCCGGCCACATCTCGGGCGCAACCCGCGCCGGCCTGTTCGTCAAACTGGACGACACCGGCGCGGACGGATTCGTTCCGGCGCGGACCATCGGCGCCGACTATTTCCGCTACCACGAAGACCGCCATGCCATGATCGGCGCGCGCAGCGGCGAGACCTACCGCCTCGGCGATGCCGTCACCGTGCGGCTCGTCGAAGCCGCCCCGGTCGCCGGCGCGCTGCGATTCGAACTTCTCTCCGAGGGCCGTCACAACGTCGCCGGCCGGCGGCCGATGCGGCGCGAGCATTCCGCCCGTGTGCCATCCGGAAACCGCCCACGGCGCGCGCGGATGGGAAGGCAATGAGCGACGTGGTCGCGGAGCGCCTCGAGCGCATGGCCCGCTTCGTCAAGCGGATGAACGAGGTCGAGCGCAATCTTTCCTCCCCCTATGTGCGGCCGAAGGATGCGGCGACGCTGATCCTCGTCGATCGCTCGGGGCGCGTGCCCAAGGTCTTGCTCGGCAAGCGCCATCACGGCCACAAATTCATGCCGGGGAAATTCGTCTTCCCTGGCGGCCGAGTCGATCCGGCCGACCAGCGCATGCTGGTTGCGCGGACGCTTCATCCACAGACCGAAGCGCACCTGATGAAGCGGCTGCAGCGGCCGACTGCGGCCAAGGCGCGCGCGTTCGCTCTCGCCGCCGTTCGCGAGACGTTCGAGGAGACGGGTCTCCTGCTCGGCGTGCGCGGCCAAGCAGCCAAGATCCCGCGCGGACCGTGGACCGCGTTCGCCGAGGCGAACATCCTTCCCGATCTCGGCGAGTTGCATCTCATCGGCCGCGCCATCACCCCGCCCGGCCGCCCGCGCCGTTTCGACGCGCGCTTCTTCACCATGGATGCGAGCGCGATCGCGCATCGCATCGAGGGCGTGACCGGCCCCAACGCCGAACTGGTCGAGCTCGTTTGGATGCCGCTCGCGCAGGCGAAAGAACTCGACATGCCGGCGGTCACGGGCGTGATGCTGGAAGAACTCGATGGGCGCATTGCCGATGGCTTCGCGCACGAACTGCCGGTTCCGTTCTACAGCATGCCGCGCGGCCGCTTCCGGCGCGAGATGCTGTGAAGCGGCGCACGCATTGACATTGACCGCGGCACGGCTACGGTGCGCGCGACGCAACGCGATCGAGGCTTACCACCATGGCGAAAGCCACCACCATCAAAGTGAAGCTGGTGTCCAGCGCCGACACCGGTTTCTATTACGTGACGCGAAAGAATTCGCGCACCATGACCGAGAAGCTGGTGAAGAAGAAATACGACCCGGTCGCCAAAAAGCACGTCGAGTTCCGCGAAACCAAGATCAAGTAACGGCGCGCAGCGTGCCGGAGGGCGCGCGGCCCTCGCGCATTTTTGCTCAATTTGGCTGTGAGATTAAGCCGAGTCGCCCGTAAGCAAGGTGGCCGGTCGGGAGCGGCGTCATGAGGAGGCCACTCTTACCGCCCCCGAACCGGCCGAACCCCACGGACCCAGGAGATGCGGCGGACCTGAGCATTCCGCAGGGTTATCAAGATGATAGGCGATCTCATATAGCCCCGCTGGCCCGGATCCTCACCGAGCCAGGAGCTTCATTCCATCGCATGGCGCAACCTAGCGCAACCGCCTCAGAAATCAACAAATTAGGTTGTGGATAAGGAAGAGAATTTGGTCAAGCTAAATGGCCGAGGGCGGGCCAAAGGCCGCCTTCCAGGCGCCTAGCGCTGGTGTCCCGGGCGCAGCGCAGCACAGAGCTTAAGCGAAGTGGTGCGCTGCAGACCCGGGACCGTTTTGCGGATTGTGGCGGTCCCGGTTCAGCGGTGCACCGCTCCACTTCGTTTCGCGTTGCACCGCATCCGGGACACGCTGCGTTAACGACTGTGGCGTCACGCCGAACCAAGAAAGCGCCGGATGGTTTCGATGAACTTGGCCACCGAAATCGGCTTCGAGAGATAGGCCTCGCAACCGCCTTCGCGGATGCGCTCTTCATCGCCCTTCATTGCAAAAGCGGTCACCGCGACGACCGGAATGGCCTTGAGCTCGGGATCTTCCTTGAGCCATTTGGTCACCTCGAGCCCGGAAACCTCCGGCAGCTGAATGTCCATCAGGATCAAGTCGGGGCGGTGCTTGCGGGCGAGATCGAGCGCCTCGATGCCGTTGCGCGTGGCAACGGTATTGTAGCCGTGGGCTTCCAAAAGATCGTGGAAGAGCTTCATGTTGAGCTCGTTGTCCTCCACGATCATCACGGTCTTCGCCATTGCCAGGCTTCCGAGGTCAAGCGCCCTCGCGCTGATTCCATCTCGCCATAACCGCTCTAGTGCCGAGACGTTACGGAAACGCAAACACTGCGGCCAAGCGTATTTCAGGCCGGCGCAGCCGGCGCCACGTCCATGGTGCGTCGGCTGAGCGCGATATTGAAGGTGTAGCCCCCGAACAGGTCGACCAGGGTGATGAAGATGAGCAGCATGGCCGCCTCCCAGCGCGGCGCGGTGCCGATCAAATGCGGCTTTCCGAAAACGACGATCAACACGATAGCGAGCGGCACCAGCGAGGCCATTCCGTCCACCACGCCGATGAAGCGGCCGGTCGCCGAAGGCAAGGCGAAGGGAATCGAGGTGAGTTGAAACGTGAGATAGATCGCGGCGAGCCACGCCATGTTGAAGCCCAGCCGCTCCGCGGTGAACACCCCCAGCGGCGCTTCCAAGCCTAACGATCCCGCGAACCAAAAAAAGTACACCTCCCATACCGCCAGCCCCAATGCGAAAAGGACGCTCAGCCCGGCAATGGATAGACGGCGCATGCTCGCCTCCTTCAGAACATTCACAGCAATTCCGATTGGGTTGGCGCAGTCTCATTCCGGGGGCCGAGCGAAGCAAGGGAACCCGGAATGACGGCCGATGAATCCTACACCCACCGGAGCAACTTTAGAGTCCCTCCCCTACCCGAGATGCCGGGCGCGCGTCGAGGGACTTGATCTCGCCTCTGCCAGCTGGCGTGCGCGCCGGGCTTGATTCGTAGCCTGCAACGGGAGTGTTCTCAGCGCCACGCCCTTTCCGGAGACCGTGATGGCGCAACGAAGCCGATCGGGGACCCGTCAGGACCGGCACGCAGCCGAAGCGCTCGCTGTTGCCGCGCTCGGTTTCATTGCCGGCGAGCCCGAGCGGTTGGGCCGCTTCCTGGCGATGACCGGTATCGGTCCCGACTCCATCCGCGCGGCCGCCCGCGAGCCGCAATTTCTTCTCGGCGTGCTCGATCATCTCGTCGCCCATGAGCCGCTGCTGCTTGCCTTTGCCGCGGAAAACTCAATTCCCCCGAACGCGGTGATCAACGCGCGTGATACCATCGCCGAGAGCCGTTGGGAGCGCGACACGCCCTGAGCCATTGGAATAGCGCTCAGCGACGGCGCGACAGGCGGGAGGACGATGCCAGGCTTCTGCCGCGATTGCCGCCGCGACGTGCCGGAGCAAACGGTGCGCTGCTTCGCCTGCGGCTCGCCGCGACTGTTGCGCCATCCCGAGATCGACACGCTCGCGATCGCCCACGTCGATTGCGACGCCTTTTACGCCACCATCGAGAAGCGCGACGACCCCACGCTCGCCGACAAGCCGGTGATCGTGGGCGGGCGCCAGCGCGGCGTCGTGCTCACCGCCTGCTACGTCGCGCGCACCTTCGGCGTGCGCTCCGCGATGCCCATGTTCGAGGCGCGGCGGCTCTGCCCGCACGCCAGCGTGGTACGGCCGGACATGGAGAAATACGCCCGCGTTGGACGGCAGGTGCGCGAACTCATGTTCAAGCTCACGCCGCTGGTCGAGCCGGTGTCGATCGACGAGGCATTCATGGATCTGTCCGGAACCGCGCGCCTGCATGGCATGTCGCCCGCCAAGGCGCTCGCGGTTTTTGCCGGCGACGTCGAGCGCGCGCTCGGCATCACCGTGTCGATCGGACTCTCGTCCAACAAATTCCTGGCCAAGATCGCCTCCGATCTCGACAAGCCGCGCGGGTTTGCTGTGCTCGGCGGCCGCGAAGCCGCCGCTTTCTTGGCCTCCCGGCCGGTGACGCTGATCTTCGGGGTCGGAAAAATCGCACAGCAACGCCTTGCCCGCGACGGCCTGCATACCATCGGCGATCTGCAGCGCGCCGGCGAGCGTGAGTTGCGGCGCCGCCACGGCGCCGAGGGCGCGCGGCTGTTCCGTCTCGCGCACGGTCTCGACGACCGGCCGGTCCGCGCCGAGCGTGAAGCCAAGAGCATCTCGGCGGAAACCACGTTCGATCGCGACATCGCCGATTTCCGTCCGTTGGAGCTGCGGCTGTGGCGTCTTTCGGAAAAAGTCTCGTCCCGCCTCAAGGCCAATGCGCTTGCCGGCTCGACGGTAACGCTCAAGCTCAAGACCGCCGATTTTCGCATCCGAACGCGGGCACACTCGCTCGGCCATCCGACCCAGCTCGCGTCACGGATTTTCGCGGTCGGGCGCGAGCTGCTGGCGCGCGAAACCGACGGCACGATGTTTCGGCTCATCGGCATCGGGCTCTCGGGGTTGGGTGATGCCGACGGCGCCGATTTCGCCGACCTCATCGATCGCCGCAGCGCCGAGGCCGAGCAGGCAATCGACCGGCTGCGGCAGCGCTTCGGCGACGAAGCCGTGGTCAAGGGACTTGCGCTCGAGGGCGAGGAAGACGAATGAGCCCGGGCCGCTGGACGAATGCGGCGCGGCTGGTGTTAGACTCGGAGCAAATCGGACTAACCGGGAGGAACGACGATGCGATCAATGCGCACCCTCATGACCGCCACGCTCGCCGGCGCGGCGATGTTCGGAACCATCGGTGCCGCGGCGGCCCAGACGCAGTTGAAGGTGATGGTTTTTCCCGGTCTGTCGAACCTCCCGATCTTTGCGGCCCAACATAAGGATCTGTTCGCCAAGCAGGGCCTCGCCATCGAACTCCTGAACACGCCAAACTCCGACGTGCTGCGCGACGGGCTCGCCCAAGGTAACCATCAAGTCGCGCATGCCGCGGTCGACAACGCGGTGGCGATGGTCGAGCTGGCCAAGGCCGACGTCGTGATCGTGACCGGCGGCGATAACGGCTTCAACCGCATCTTCGTTCAGCCGGAGATCAACGGTTATGCCGATCTTCGCGGAAAGGCGGTCGTGGTCGACGCCCCGAACACCGCCTACGCGCTGCTGCTCTACAAGGTGCTCAAGGACCACGGCCTCAACAAAGGCGACTACACGGTCCGGCCGGTCGGCGGCACTACGGCGCGGCTCGAAGCCATGACAAAGGACAAAGCCAATGCGGCGGCGGGCGTGCTCAATCCGCCCTTTGCATTCCGTGCGAGGGAGGCCGGCTTGAAAGACATGGGCCCGGCGGCCACCGCGATCGGCGCCTACCAGGCCGGCGGCGCCTTCGTCATGCGGGAGTGGGCGAAAGCCAACAGCGATACGCTCGTGCGCTACATCAAGGCCTATATCGAAGGCAGCCGCTGGGCGCTCGATCCCGCCAACAAGGACGAGGCCATCGCGCTGCTCGCCGAGCGGCTCAAGCTTTCGCCGCAAATCGCCGCGCAATCCTACGCGGTAGCGATCAATCCCGCGGAGGGCATTGCCAAGGACGTGAGATTCGACATGGCGGGTTTCAACAATACGCTGAAGCTGCGCGCTGAGATCGAAGGACAGTGGGGCGGCAATCCGCCGCCGGCGGCGAAATACATCGATCTGTCGTATTACGATCGGGCGCTGTCGAGCATTCGATGACGGATGGAATCGATCGATGTGCTTGTGGCGGGATGGCCCCCGTCACTTGCACGGGCCGCTGTCCCTGAGCTCGATCGAGGTGAGTTCGCCGCTGATCGCGAAGTCGGTGTAATCGAGCATCAGTGCGCGCGAGACGCCGTTCTCGTAGACTTCGAACCTGATGGCATAGACCGGCGCCTGGTCATCCCTGGCCGTCTTGTCGAAATAGCTCACCGTGACCGGCCACCGCTTGAGCCCGGCAAGCCTCGGCTCGCCGGCCGCGGCATCGGTCGGGGGGCGCTCGCTCGGGGCGATCGCGGGGCCGATGACCGTGAGCGTGTTGTAGACCTTCTCGCCCTTTTCGGATCCGTCGTAGATCGGAACCTCCAGAATATTCTTGTCTTCGCGCGCGGCCTCGATGATGCGTCGCATGTGATCGGTCGGAAATACCATGGCCGCGTCGAGGTCGAAGGTCTTGGCGGCAGGCTCCCGCAGCCTGACCGCGACCTTGTCGCGCTGGCGTTCGGCTTGCCCGTCGACCGAGTCGACCAGCGTTTCGTTGAGATAGTTCTGTGACTTGAAGATGAACGTCTTTGCCGCGGCGTCTTCCCACGTGGTCGACCGCAGATCGCTGAGCGAGACCCTGCCCTCGCCATTGTCGAGCTCGGAGACCTGACGGAACTGCAGCGCGTAGCCGTCGCAGGCATTGCCGGAGAAATCGTAGAGAATGCGCCCACGCGCGGCCACGGCCGCCGAATTGCCGCGCGTGTGCGCGAGCTTGAGTTCATAGACCGCGCGATGCGGGGCAAGTTCGCCAGCCGGCGTCAGCGCCGCTGCGCGCTGCGCGCCCAAACCGCCGACCAAAGTCGCCACGATGATGGTGCCGAGCGTCGACTTGCCGAAGATGGTCATAACAATCTGCCTCCGCGCCGCCGACTTGCGGCGCAACATAGGGATACCGTCCGCCGCCTGCAACCATGCAATGCCGGAACGCAGTCCTCCGCTGCTTGCATGCGCGCGCCCGATCGGCGAAGAGAAGGCATCCGAACCAAAGCGCAGCAGGAGGACGTCATGGCCGGAACGGTCGACAAGAAGCTCGCCGAGCTTGGAATTGCGCTTCCCACGCCGGAAAGCCCCGTCGCTAATTACATCCCGTTCGTGCGCGTCGGTACGCTGTTGTTCGTTTCGGGTCAGATCTGCCTCGATGCGGGCGGTAAACTGGTCGCCAAGGGCAAGCTCGGCCGCGGCGTATCACTCGAGGACGGCCAAAAAGCGGCACGCGCCTGCGCGATCAACGTGCTGGCGCAAGTCAAGGCCGCGCTCGGCGATCTCGACAAGGTCAAGCAGGTGGTGCGCCTAGGCGGCTTCATCAATTCCGACCCGGCTTTTTTCGATGGGCCCAAGGTGATGAACGGCGCTTCCGACCTCATGGTCACCGTGTTCGGCGACAAGGGCCGGCATGCGCGGACGACGGTCGGCGTAGCCGTGTTGCCGGGCGACGCCGCGGTCGAGGTCGAAGGTGTTTTCGAGGTCGCCTGACGCACTCATTATCAATGGTCGATCTCGATTGGCTGATCGCGCGGCCGCTCGCGCATCGGGGTCTGCACGATGATCAAAACCGCATCATCGAGAATACGCCTTCGGCATTCGCCGCCGCGATCGCCGCGCGCTACGGCATCGAATGCGATCTGCAAATCAGCAGCGATGGCGAGGCCATGGTGTACCATGACGATACGCTCGGCCGGCTGACGGAAACGAGCGGTCGGCTCGACGCCATGACGGCCGCCGAGCTCAAGCGCGTCACTTTTAGAGCAACCCGGGACCGCATGATGACCTTCGGCGAATTGTGCGACTTCGTAGCCGGCGGTGCGGCGCTGCTCATCGAATTGAAGAGCCCGCGCGCCGGTGATCGCCTGCTCGCCACCCGCGCCGCGAAGGTGCTGTCGGGCTACGCCGGGCAGGCAGCGGTGATGTCGTTCGAACCCGCGCAGATTGTCGAGCTGCGTCGGGCCGCGCCGCGGCTGCCCCGCGGTATGGCCGTACGAAAGCATGCCTGGAGCGACGCCTTTGCCGCGCCCAGGCGCTCCATGGCCGCGCTCGCGCACGTGCTCACAGCGCGCCCGCAATTCGTCGCCTATTCGGTGAGCAACCTGCCGGCGCTGCTGCCCGCGCTGACGCGTAGCGTGTTTGGCCTACCGCTGCTCGCCTGGACCGTGCGCAGCGCGGATGACCGAGAGAAAGCCGCGCGTTATGCCGACCAGATGATCTTTGAAGGATTTCGGCCGTAAGTATGCATGACGAAGCCAAGACGAAGGCCATGATCGAACTGACGCTGCGAGCGGTGAATTCCATCAGCGAGGTGGCGGCCGAAGCATGGGACGCCTGCGCCAATCCGGCCGCCCCGAACAACGGCAAGCTCTGCTCGCCGCCGGGTCACGTCCCAAAATCTGATTTAAGAGATCGGTACAACCCTTTTATTTCGCACGACTTTTTGTCCGCGCTCGAGGTATCGCAATCGGTCCGAGCGCGCGCCGGGTGGCAACCGATGCACCTCATCGCCGAAGGTGACGGCGGCGCGGTGATCGGCGTCGTCCCTTGCTACGCAAAATCTCATTCGCGCGGCGAATACGTCTTCGATCATGGTTGGGCGGAAGCCTACGAGCGCGCCGGAGGCAGCTACTATCCGAAGCTTCAGGTTTCCGTGCCGTTCACGCCCGCGACCGGACGCCGGCTGCTCGCGTGCCCGGGGCCGTACGCCGAGGCCGTGCGCGCGCATCTCGCCGATGCGCTCACCGATGTCTGCCGGCGCTGCGGCGCGTCTTCGGTTCACGTCACCTTTCCCACCGAGGCGGAATGGGAGCTTCTGGGCGCGCGCGGCTTCCTCAAACGCACCCACCAGCAGTTCCATTGGGAAAACGCCGGCTATGACAGCTTCGACGCGTTCCTAGCGGCGCTTGCCTCGCGCAAACGAAAAACCATCCGGCGCGAACGCGCCGACGCGCTCGCAGGCGGGATCAGCGTGCATTGGCTGACCGGCACGGACCTCACCGAAAGCGTGTGGGACGCGTTCTTCAACTTCTACATGGAGACTGGCTCGCGCAAATGGGGTCGCCCGTATCTGACCCGAGAGTTCTATTCGCTCGTCGGCGAGAAGATGC
Organism: Xanthobacteraceae bacterium; assembly: GCA_045811545.1. Lineage (GTDB taxonomy): Bacteria > Pseudomonadota > Alphaproteobacteria > Rhizobiales > Xanthobacteraceae > VAZQ01. Next base: position 19,701 of record JBJMTU010000379.1, read on the forward strand.
GCGACCACATCCTCTTGGTCATGGCCAAGCGCAACCGGCGCTGGATCGCCGGCGCCATCAACTTCATCGGCTCGGATACTCTGTTCGGCCGCCACTGGGGCGCTATCGAGCACCACCCGTTTCTGCATTTCGAGCTGTGCTACTATCAAGCCATCCAATACGCCATCGAGCACAAGCTCGCCCGCGTCGAGGCCGGCGCGCAAGGCGAGCACAAGATTTCGCGCGGCTATATGCCGACGACGACCTATTCCGCACATTACATCCTCGATCCGGCCTTGCGGCGCGCGATCGAGGATTTTCTCAAGCGCGAGCGCGCCTACGTCGCGGCGGCGGGCGCGGAACTCGCGGAAGCCACGCCGTTCCGCAAGGGGTGAGGAGCTGCGCGGATGCGTCACGAATGCATATCAACTAGCTGTCGTCCCCGCGTAAGCGGGGACCCATGACCACCGACTCTGGAATGTGGGTCCTCGCGTTCGCGGGGACGACAGCAACAATGATCGGCCAAATGGACCGACGGCTGCGGTCGCCGCCATCCCAGTACGTGCGACAGGAGAAACAATGATGCCGGCTTACGATCCCAACAATATCTTCGCCAAAATCCTGCGCGGCGAACTGCCCTGCTACAAGATCTACGAGGACGACAAGGCGCTCGCCTTTCTCGACATCATGCCGCGCGCGAGCGGTCATGCGCTCGTCCTGCCGAAGGCGCCCGCTCGCAATATCCTCGACGTTTCTCCCGACGACCTCGCCCATGTCATCAAGGTCGCGCAGAAGATTGCCAAGGCGAGCGTCGAGGTTTTCGGTGCCGACGGCGTCACCATCCAGCAGTTCAACGAAAGCGCCGGAGGCCAAGTGGTGTTCCACCTGCACCTCCACGTCATCCCGCGCAAGGCAGGCGTCGCGCTCAAGCCGCCGGCCAGCGTGAAGGAAGCGCCGGAGGTGCTCGCCGATCAGGCCAAGCAACTCGCTGCCGCGCTGCGGTGAGCAGCGCCTGAAATAACAGGACAAAAACAGGGAGCGGCCGCGTTTGCCTCCGGCACGCAGCGCTGCAGCAGAACGTTGCCGTTCTCCAGCAGACCCTGCAGCGAGGATTGAACCAAGCCTTCGAGACACCCCGATCGCCATCAGCGGCTCGGCGCTGCCGTCCGACAAGTGGGGTCGCTGCGGCGTTGCTGTGAGGCGCGCTCGTAAGCCGGCATCCGGCGAGTCGTATTTGTGCAACGCGGCGGAAAAAAACCTCCACTCCATCGGGAATGTCCCCCGCCGGTACGCGGTAGCGTGTAGGCTGTTCGAGTTGGGTGTGGATCGGCGTGGTTGCCTTTGTCGCCGGGATGACGCGGCGGCCATGCTGGTACCAGGGGCTGGGGGAGGCTCGCCGTGCGAGCCAGGACAACCAACGCGAACCAAAACCGTTCGCACGTCGACCGCGTCGCGGTCGGATGTGCATCGATCGGCATTGCAATGAGCCGACGCGCCCGCCTCATGGGCGCCAGCGCCATCGCGGGCGGCACCTTGCGCGGCCTCGCCGTGGCGGCGGGGATGGTGACGGCCTTCGGCGGCGCACCGGCCTTGGCGCAATGCGCTTCCACGAACATCGGCTTCACCGGCACCTGCGCAGCCGCAGCCGCGACCGGCGCCAACTCCACCGCGGTCGGCTCGGCCGCGAATGCCACTGGTGCCGGTGCCACCGCTTACGGCGACTCCGCCATCGCGTTCGGCGCCAACGCGACCGCGACGGGCACCGCTGCGACCGCGAACGGCAGCGCTGCGACCGCGACCGGCCGAAGCAGCTTCGCGAACGGCACCACCGCGACCGCGACGGGCGCCTCCGCCTTCGCGAACGGCGTCGCCGCGACTGCGACCGGCCAGACCAGCGTCGCGAACGGCGACTTCGCGTCCGCGACGGGCGCCAACAGC
>JBJMTU010000380.1:0-7525 GCA_045811545.1 Xanthobacteraceae bacterium
CGCGAAGGTGCCGACCGCTCCCGAAATGGCGCAGGTCGCAACCTCCGTGCGCGCGCAGATGAGCCGCTCCTTGGCGCGAAAGAATTCGGCATAGGCATAGGCGAGCTTGAGGCCGAAGGTGGTGGGCTCGGCATGGATGCCGTGGGAGCGGCCGATGGTCGGCGTCATCTTGTGTTCGAAGGCACGGCGCTTGAGCGCCGCCATGAGCGCATCGACGTCGGCGATCAGGAGGTCGGCGGCGCGCACCAGCTGCACGTTGAGGCAGGTGTCGAGCAGGTCGGACGAGGTCATGCCCTGATGCACGAAGCGCGCTTGCGGCCCCACGATCTCCGCGAGATGGGTGAGGAACGCGATCACGTCGTGCTTGACCTCGCGCTCGATGGCATCGATGCGCGCGACGTCGAATGTGGCGTCCTTGCCTTTGTCCCGGATCGCCTTGGCCGCCGCTTTGGGAATGACGCCGAGCTCGGCCATGGCGTCGGCCGCATGCGCCTCGATCTCGAACCAGATGCGGTAGCGCGTCTGCGGGTCCCAGATCGCGGCCATTTCCGGCCGAGTGTAGCGCGGGATCATGGGTGGCCTTGGCGAGTCATAGCCGCGCTGTAGCAGATCGCCGCGGCAAGCTCAATTCGCGCACCCGATGAGCACCAATGCGAATGCCAAATTGCTGGCTGACGGCACGTTTGCTAACCTGAGCGAAACATCGTTGGCCTCGTTTCCAACAAAACGAGAGAGACCGTCATGATCGGATCATGGTCAGCCGTCGCGATCGCCGTCGCCGCCACGCTGGTCTGTGCGCAGCCAACATCCGCACAAGAGGAATCCGATCGGCGGCTCGGCCGCGTCCACTTCGCCATATCGTGCAACGACACGGCGCAGCGTCGCTTCGATCGAGCGATGCGCTATCAGCATTCGTTCTGGTATCGCCAAGCCAAGGAGATATTCGAGGACGTCGCGAAAGCCGACCCCGAGTGCGGCATGGCCTTATTGGGGCATCGCGCTGACGCTGCTCAATTATCCGCCCGCGGCAACCCCGGGATCCAATCTCCCGCTCGGGCTCGCGGCCATCGAAAAGGCCAAGGCGGTCGGCGCCAAGACGCACCGCGAGCGCGACTACATCGACGCACTTGCCGTCATGTACATCGAATACGACAAGGTCGATCACGACTCCCGCGTTCAGGCCTATCTCTTGGCGATGGAAGCCTTGGCGGCGCGCTATCCCGAGGACGACGAGGCGCAGATCGCCTACGCCATCACGCTCAACGTCGCGGCGTCGCCGGCGGACAAGACCTATGCCAACCAGCTCAAAGGCGCGGCGATCCTCGAGCCGATTTTCAAGCGCCAGCCGCAGCATCCCGGCGTCGCGCATTATCTGATCCACCTCTACGACTACCCGCCGCTCGCCGAGAAGGGCCTCGACGCGGCCATGCGCTATTCCAAGATCGCGCCCGCGGCGCCGCATGCGCAGCACATGCCGTCCCACATCTTTACCCGCGTCGGCTACTGGAAGGAGTCGATTGCCGCCAACCAAGCCTCGGTGCGCGCGGCCAGGGCGGACAAATCGGCCGGCGATCAGCTGCACGGCCAGGATTACATGGTCTACGCCTATCTACAGCTCGGGCAGGACAAGAATGCCCGCGCCGTGATCGACGACATGGTGCAAGGCGCCAACGTCCGTGCCGACGAACGCGGCGCGTCTTTTGCGCTGGCGGCAAGTCCGGCGCGCTACATGGTGGAGCGTGGGGATTGGCGGGGCGCCGCCGAGCTCGAGGTCAAGCCGTCCAACTTCGCTTTCGTCACGGCGATCACGCATTTTGCCCGCGCGCTCGGCGCGGCGCGTGCGGGCAAGCCGGAGGCGGCCCAGGCCGACATCGCCAAGCTCGCGCAACTGCGCGACAAGCTGCGCGAGGCCAAGGATGCTTATTGGGCGGAGCAGGTCGAGATTCAGAGGCAGGTGGCAAGCGCCTGGGTCCTCTACGCGCAGGGCGAGTACGACGAAGCGCTCAAAGCCATGGCGGCTGCGGCCGACGCCGAGGACAAGACCGAGAAATCGCCGGTCACGCCCGGGCCGCTGGTGCCGGCGCGCGAGCTCTACGGCGCGATGCTGTTTGAGCGCGGCATGGCCAAGGATGCGCTCGCCGCATACGAGGCGACACTGAAGAAAGAGCCGCATCGGCTCGGCGCCACGCTCGGCGCGGCCAAGGCCGCCGAGATGCTCGGCGATGCCGGCGCTGCGCGCGCGCACTATGCCGCCGCCGTTGCGCTCACCGAGCAGGCCGATCCGGTGCGTCCCGACATCGCCGCCGCCCGCGCGTTCGTGGCGAAGTCGCATTGATCTATCACCTTGTCCGCCGTCGCCCCCGCGCAAGCGGGGGTCCATATTCCAGAGGCGGTGGTTATGGGTCCCCGCTTTCGGGGGGGACGACAGGCACATGAGTCGGCTCGGGGTAAGGCGTCAACGATTGAACGCGCTAACTCGCCAGCCGGGCGCGATTGTGCGGAGCCGTGTAATCGACCGGCGTGCCCTTGGGAATGATGCCGCTCGGATTGATGCGGGCAATCGACCAATAATTGATCACGTAATAGCGCGGCTTCACCGTCTCGGCGATGCCGGGCAGCTGATAAAGCTCGCGCATGTAATTCGCGAGATTGGGATAGTCGGCGATGCGCTGCTTGTTGCAGCGAAACAGCGAGAAATAGGCGACGTCGAAGCGCACCAGCGTGGGAAACAGCCGCCAGTCGGCCTCGGTGATCGTGCGCCCGAGAAGGTAGCGCTGGCGCGCAAGCCGCGCATCGAGCTCGTCGAGGGTGGCGAACAGCGCGTCGTAGGCGGCGTCATAGGCGGCTTGTGACTTGGCGAAGCCGCAGCGATAGACGCCGTTGTTGACGTTGGCATAGATGATCTCGTTGAGGCGATCGATCTCGCCGCGCAAAGCCTTCGGATAAAAATCGCTATCGTCGCCGGCGATACCCGCGAATTCGCTGTTGAGCATGCGAATGATCTCGGAGGATTCGTTGTTGACGATCCGCCCGGTCGTCTTGTCCCACAGCGTCGGCACCGTGACCTTGCCCGTGTAGCCAGCGTCGCTGGCGGTATAGGCCTGATGCAGATAGCGGAAGCCATTCACAGTATCGGGGGTGCAGTCCGGGAAGGTCGGATCGTCGTCGAAGGTCCAGCCTTGCTGTCTCAGTCCAGGGATCGCATAGGCGACCGTGATCGCGCCTGTGAGCCCTTTGATCGACCGATAGATCAGCGTGCGGTGCGCCCACGGACAGCCGTGGGCGACGTAGAGGTGATAGCGGCCGGGCTCGGCCTTAAAACCGGACGAGCCGTTGGCCGTGATGCGGTCGCGGAAGCTGCTGTCGGCGCGGCGGAACTCGCCGCCGGCGCCGGTTTCCTGGGGAAGTTCGCCGTCCTGCCACGTGCCGTCGATGACAACGCCCATTGCGCGACCTCGCTGATTGTGGTCGTCAACGTTCCGTAAAATCTTTGGGAAACAGCTCGTTGGTTTCGTCTTTGAAGGAAAAGTTTGCCAAGACCCAGCCGGTACTCGTCATTTTGAAATTGAAGCGGAAGTAAACAAACCCAAGCCCTTCGAGATACGAATAATACACGATCTGGCGCAGCGCACCGTTGTAATCTTTGTCGATCACCTTTTTCGCAAAATCCAAACTCCTGCCCTCGAATACTTGCAAGAGCCTCAGGAGAGTCTCCGATGAATCAGGCTTTCCGACCGTATTGGCAATCATGCCCGCTACGTCGCGCGATCGTTTTTTGGAGATGGTCTCCACAATCTCCGCGGAGAACTTGTCCGGATCTCCAATTCGAACCGGCTCCGCGGATGAAGCCGGAACGGCCAGTGCAAAAATGGCGCCGAAAACGAGTTTCAGGGTGCTCCGCATGGTCCGTCCTTCCTATTTCGGCGAGGGCGCGAAACGTTACGAGGAAGCTTACGCCGCCTCCCCACGCGCGAGCGCTGCGGCGTTGCGGATGGCGGCGATGTTGGCGCGATAATTCTCCGGCTTGCCGCCCTTGAAGATGGCGGAGCCCGCGACCAATACGTTGGCGCCGGCGTGCGCCGCCATCGGCGCGGTTTCGGCCGTGATGCCGCCATCGACCTCGATGTCGATAGCTCGCCGCTCGGCGAGCGCCCGCAGCTGCGAGATCTTCTCCGCCGCGTACCGAATGAAACCCTGGCCGCCGAAGCCCGGGTTGACCGACATCACCAGAATGAGGTCGACGAGGTCGATCACCGGCTCGATGGTGCTGACGGGCGTGCCGGGATTGAGCGTGACTCCGGCCTTCGGGCCGAGCGCGCGGATTCTCTGCAGCGAGCGGTGTATGTGCGGGCCCGCTTCGACATGGACCGTGATGATGTCGGCGCCTGCCTTGGCGAAGGCTTCGAGATAGGGATCACAGGGCGCGATCATCAGGTGCACGTCGAGCAGCTTCTTGGTGTGCGGGCGCAGCGCTTTCACGACTTCGGGGCCGATCGAGATGTTGGGCACGAAGTGCCCGTCCATGACGTCGACATGGATCCAGTCGGCGCCCGCGGCATCGAGCGCGCGCACCTCCTCGCCGAGCTTGGCGAAATCGGCGGCCAAAATCGACGGGGCGATGATGAGCGGCTGCTGCATCTTCTTCTCCGGCCGTTCGCCTAACATGGCGGGCGGGCAGCGGCAACGCAGGGAAGGGGCGAGCCACGCGCTCCGTCACCCTCTCCCCTTGCGGGAGAGGGTGGACACGAGCCTAAAGAGACCTGCCCCTGCGCCCGCGCCTACCATATGGTAGACCGGTGAACAGTAGGGCCGCCCGCTTGGCACGCGGGCGGCGCAAATGTTTGGAGACAGCATGGCACGCGTCGATGCCATCGTGCTCGGCGCCGGCATCGTCGGCACCTCGATTGCGCTGCATCTCGCCAAGCGCGGCCTTGCGGTTGCGCTCGTCGATCGCCGCGCGCCCGGCGAAGAGACCTCCTACGGCAATGCCGGCGTGATCGAAGGCAATACGGTCTTTCCGCCAGCGTTCCCGTCGGACCCGATCGCGCTGTTGCGGATAGCGCTCAAGCGCGCGCCGGAAGCCAATTATCACCTGAGCTTTCTGCCGCAGGTGGTGCCGTGGCTCATCGCGTTTCGCGCCGCCTCGCGTCCCGAGCGCCTAATCGAGACCGCGCGGCTGATGCGGCCGCTGTTTGCGCGCGCGCTTCCCGAGCACGAGGCGCTACTCGCGGAGGCCGGGGCGGAGCGCTTCTTGCGCAAGACAGGCTGGCTCAAGCTCTATCGCAGCGATCGCGCCTTTGACGCATTGAAGCGTGAGTTCGCGCTGGCGCAGGAGTTCGGCATGCCCCAGCACGTGCTCGACCCCGATGGAGCGCGCGAGCTCGAGCCGAGTCTCGCCCCGGTGTTTCGTCACGCCGTGCATTGGCCGCGCGCCGCCAGCATCACCAACCCGCTCGCCGTGACCCAGGCTTATGCCGCGCGCTTTGCCGCGCTCGGCGGCGTGGTGATGCGTGGTGACGCGCGCGCGCTGCGCCGCGCCAACGCGCACTGGCGCCTCGAGACGCCCGAGGGGCTGCTCGATGCCGAGCACGCGGTGGTGGCGCTCGGACCATTCGCGCCCGATGTGCTGGAGCCGCTCGACATTAGGCTGCCGCTCGGCATCAAGCGCGGCTATCACCGCCACTACCGTGGCGCCGGCAACGCCGCGCTCGCGCGGCCGGTGGTCGACATTGAAAACGGCTATTGCCTCGCGCCGATGGAGCAGGGCATCCGGCTCACCACCGGGGTCGAGTTTGCCGCGCGCGATGCGCCGCCGACGCCGGTGCAGTTCGACCGTCTGCTGCCGGCGGCGAGGGCGCTCTTTCCACTCGGCGCGCCGGTCGAGGACTCGCCGTGGATGGGCAGCCGGCCGTGCTTTGCGGATTCCCGCCCCGTGATCGGCCCCGCGCCGGGACAGCCGGGGCTCTGGCTCGGCTACGGCCACGCCCACTGGGGATTGACGCTCGGCCCCGCGACCGGCCGCCTCTTGGCCGAGATGATCACGGGAGCGACGCCGTTTTGCGATCCTGCGCCCTACGGCGCGGAGCGCTTCGGGCGTTGAGGTCGGTTGGCTCGGGTCTATGCCGCGATTGGGAGGCGATGAGAGCGATTACCCGAGAGGCTTTGGCGAAAGGTGACGGGTTTTGCTACCCTCAAGGCGTCCGAGCTACGCCCGTCTACAAGCACAGACTCGTTGCCAAAAGGGCGCACGGCGCGATGGCCGGGGAGGAGGAAGACCATGTCTCCGATTGCAAATGCATGGAACAGTTTGGGCGAGACGCTTCGCGCTCATCCGGAGAAGGCGCGCGCCAAGTACGCGCCGGCGACTGCAACGCTCGAGAGCGGGCTGAAATGCCGCGTTACCGGGCCTTCCGGAGAGCAGATCGAGACGGACATGCCGCCGGCCTTGGGAGGTGCTAGTTCGGGGCCCAATCCCGGCTGGTTCTTCCGAGCGTCTCTCGCGGCATGCTGCTCTACGGTCATTGCCGCGCAGGCCGAACGCTTAGGCATCAATCTGACAAAGCTTGAGGTGACTGTCGAAGGGGAGGGCGACAATCGGGGAATGCTCGGTCTCGATGATGCAATTTCGGCGGGGCATTCCGCGATCCGAACAAACGTGCGGATCAGCGCGCAAGATGCAACCTTTGAACAGCTCGAGGAACTGGTTCAGTGGGCCGCGGCGCATTCTCCGGTCGGCTGCACGGTTCGCGATGCACCGAGCAATACCCTCAGCGTGGTCGTCGTTTGAGACATTTCAGATTGACGCGGACCCACGCGCCGACAAGGCGATAAATCGGCTGGCGGCGGAGTTGGAACTGTGATCTCTATTGCGGCGTTGTCTTTGGTTCCATCACGGATGGAGGACACAATGTGCTGGGAAATCGATTACAAGTTCTTCGCTGAACAGAAGAAAGCGAAGGAGATCGAGCAACAGCGCCGCGTGATCGACCAGCTCCTGAACGAGGCTCAAAAGCAGGACGGCAAGAGCAACGTCGAGGAAATGCCGGTCAAAGAGACCGCGCCTGCGAAATAGCGCCCGCGCAGGCTCCGCTTAATATCCGAGTCTAGCGGACCATCATTGAGCCTTGGTGTTGGCCGCACGAGCGACCTTGCTCCACTTTTCGAGCTCGGACTTGATCTGCGCGGTGAATTCGGCGGACGCGTTGCCGACCGCTTCCGTACCGTCGGCCGCTAGCCGCTTCTGCATCTCCGGAGACTTGAGCGCCTCGACGGTTTCGCTGTGCAGCCGCGTCAGGATCGGCGCCGGCGTGCCGGCCGGGGCGAACAGGCCGAACCACTGGACCGCCTCGTAACCGGGCACGCCCGCTTCGGAGACCGAGGGGAGGCTCGGCAGCACAGCGGAACGCTTCAGGCTGGAGACGGCGAGGCCTCGCAGATGGCCGCCGTCGATCTGCGGCTTTGCCGAAATCAAATTGCCCATCATCGACGCGACGCGACCGCCGATGACGTCTGTCATGGCAGGTGC
>JBJMTU010000381.1:0-23562 GCA_045811545.1 Xanthobacteraceae bacterium
TCCGATCGGCAAATATCCACAGCCCGTCGTGACCAAGGGCTAACTGTGTCACCGATGGGGTGCTCGCGCAGAATTGCCGCGAGCACCCCGCGGGACATTCTTCAACAGCGCGAAGCGCCGGCCGCTTCAGCCATTGCTGAGGTGGAGTCATGATTAGGGGAGCCTACAATGTTTGATCCTCGGACAAGAGCGCGCGGCCTTGCCCTGGGCTTGTGTGCAGCCGCGATCGCCGCGGTGATGCAGGTTCAGCCGGCCAGCGCGCAGGACGCCAAGCAGGCCAGCGTCAAGCCGCAGACGACGAGCAGGGGAATCTACTACGTCGACTTTCGGGCGCGGACCGCCGCTAGCTACGGCCATGCTTTCGTGTGGTACGGACGAACCGATCAGAAACAGATCGAAGTCGCAGGCCTCCACCCGGCGAGCGAAAGCGTCATTCCCTACATCATCGGGCACCTGCTTCCCGTGCCGTCCGAGACCGGCAAGAGTTACGGCGACCTCGACGACGAGTACTTGACCGCGAGCTATCGCGTCTACATGACCGAAGCCGAGGCCCAGCGGGTGTTCGCCTACATCAAGCGTCTACAGGCGACATCGCCCTTATGGAACGCCGCCACCTACAACTGTGTCGCGTTCATTCAGGACATCGCCCGCTACATGGGGTTGAAAGTTCCCGGGAACCACCTGTTGTACCCCGAGGACTGGGTCAACCAGCTCAGGGCTCTCAATGGCGGACGGCGCTATACGTCGAGCCCGGCAGTCGCGCAAGCCTCATCCGGCAAGCCCTCCGCTTCGGCGCAGAAGCCTGCGGCTCCTGGATACGCATCAGCGGGCTACTGACATCGCTGACTGCGGAAAGATCGGCGCAGGAATTCGCGGAGGCTTCACGCCTCCGCTTTTGCTTTGGGACGCTGAGCCTCGCGCCGCGGGCGCTTTTATGGCTCGGACTGCAAATTAGCGGCTGGTTCGGCCTTTTTTTGCACCGCACCGCCATGTTACAGTTGCGGCAATTGAGGTTGCATCTCCGACCCGTCGGGGACTGGGATTTATCGGCATGGTGGGTGCATCGGCGCGTCCAAAGCGGCGCTTCCAGCTCGTTCTGATCAAGCCGTCGCATTACGACGACGATGGCTATGTGATCCAATGGGTGCGGGCATTTGTGCCCTCGAACACGCTTGCGGTTCTCTACAGCCTCGGCCGCGATGCGGCGCAGCGGGCGGTACTGGGAGCCGATACCGCCATCGACATCGCGGTCATCGACGAGATCCACACGCGCGTCAAAATCGGGCAACTGCTCGCCCGCTTTCAGCGCAACGGCGGCTTCGGCTTGGTCGCGCTCGTCGGCGTGCAGTCGAACCAGTTCCCCCGCGCGGTCGATATCGCCCGGCCGTTCCGCGCCGCCGGCGTGCCGGTGATGATCGGCGGATTTCACGTGTCCGGCTGCCTCGCCATGCTGCCGGAAATGCCGGCCGATCTTAAACGAGCGCTTGAGATGGGGGTGAGCCTGTTCGCCGGCGAACTGGAAGGACGGACAGACCTGATTCTCCAGGACGCGGCGAACGGGACGCTGCAGCCAATCTACAATTATCTCAAGGATCTGCCCTCGCTCGAATCAGAGCCGACACCGATCCTGCCCGTCGAGCACTTGAGGAAAACCTTCCAGGCCTTGGCCAGCTTCGATGCCGGCCGCGGCTGTCCGTTTCAGTGCTCGTTTTGCACGATCATCAACGTCCAGGGCAGGAAATCGCGTCGCCGTTCTGCGGACGACGTCGACCGGACGATCCGGGAGCACTACGCCCAGGGCATCCGGCACTTCTTCATCACCGACGACAACCTCGCCCGCAACAAGGACTGGGAGGCCATCTTCGACCGGATCATCGCGCTGCGCGAACGCGAGAACATGAACATCCGGCTGATGGTCCAAGTCGACACGCTGTGCCACAAGATTCCAAACTTCATCGAGAAGGCCGCCCGTGCCGGCACGAACCGCGTGCTGGTCGGCCTCGAAAGCATCAATGCAGCGAACCTGCTCGCGGCGAAGAAGCGCCAGAACAAGCTTACGGAATACCGCGCGATGCTGCTCGCCTGGAAAAACGCAGGGGCGATCACCACGGCTGGCTATATTCTCGGTTTTCCCTTCGACACGCCCGAGTCCATCCGCGAGGACATCGCAATCATACAGAAGGAGTTGCCGCTCGACATACTCGAATTCTTCTGCCTTACCCCGCTGCCGGGTTCAGAGGACCACAAGGTCCTATGGCAGAAGGGAGAATGGATGCACGAGGACATGAATCTCTATGACGGGGAGCATGCCGTGTCGCACCATCCCAAGATGAGTAAGGAAGAGTGGGAGCAGGTCTATCGCTCCGCGTGGGAGACTTATTACACACCCGAGCATATGGAAACGATCCTGCGGCGCGGCGCCGCTACCAGTTGCAGCATGTCGCGCCTGGTGAGTTTCGTATTCTTGTTCTGCTCCTCGGTTCCGATCGAAAATGTCCACCCGCTGCAGGGGGGTCTGCTGCGCCGCAAGTACCGGCGCGATCGCCGTCCAGGGATGCCGATCGAGCCGATCTGGTCGTTCTATCCCAAATTCGCGTGGGACTTCATAGCGAAGTATTCCCGCGCGCTGCGTCTGTTGCTCCGGCTTCATTTCACCAACCGGCGCCTTCAGAAGAACCCGAATCGGTATGCCTACACCGACGTGGCGATGACGCCCGTTACCGAGGGCGAGACCGACAAGCTTGAACTGTTCACCCACAGTGATGCCGCTCGCCAAGCCGTCGCGCATGCGCACAAGATCGAGCAGCTCACCGGCGCCCACAAAGCCGCGAAGGCAGAAGCCCACGCGTGAAGCAGGCGTCGCAGCCTGCCCGGCCGTGTTGCACCCAGATGGTAGCGCCCAGAACGTGAGGCCGTGGTCCGCAACCGCGGTCAAGCGCGCGCGCCGCCGCACACCGGCTGCGTGCCTCGCAGCGTTCGTTATCGCTGCCTCGCAGGGCGCGCTTGCCCAGGCGCCAGCGCGCCCGTCCGATGCCGAGGCCTGTCTGGCTGCCAATCGCAGCCTCTCCTTGGGCGCCCCGCTGCCGCGCACCGCAGCGCGGCTCAAAGCAGGCGATCTCCTGCGGATCGTCGCAGTCGGCTCGTCCTCCACGACCGGCCTATGGGTCTTGAGTTCGGACGCGACCTTTCCGGAAGTGATGCGGCGTGAGCTCGCAAGACTGCGCCCGCAAACGCGCATTGAGGTCGTCAACCGTGGCCGCATCGGCGAAACGATCACGGGAAGCATCGCCCGCTTCCAGCGCGACGTCATCGCCTATGGCCCGGACCTCGTCATCTGGCAGCTCGGCACCAACGACGTGGCCTGGGGCGGCCGCGCCGACGGCCGCAAGGACCAGGTCACGGAGGGGGTGCGCATGCTCAAGGCGAGCGGCGCAGACGTGATCCTCATGGACTTGCAATATGCGCCGCTCGTCCTCGCCACCTCGCAACACTCGATCATGCAGGCGATCATAGCCGAAGTGGCACGCGAGGAGCGCGTCGGCCTGTTTCCGCGTTTTGCCCTGATGCGCCGCTCGATCGACGCCGGCGTGCCGGCGGGCGCTCTCCTGTCATGGGACGGCCTGCACAATTCCGTCGCCGGTTACGATTGCGTCGGTCGGGCGCTTGCGCGCGCCGTGCACGCCGGCGGCCGCTGACGTCCGCGGACGCTCGCTGTCCGCAGCAACTGGCGAGCGAAGCCTCGGTGCGGGCGCTAATAGACGCCGGGCAGAATGCGCGAGGTCCGGGCCATGTAGCGGCGGTATTCGTCGCCGAAGGTCTCGATCATCAGCGCCTCCTCGCGGCCGACGCGCAGAAAGAACAGCGTCCCGAAACCGATCAAGCCGGCCGGACCTGCGATCCAGTTCGGCAGCAGCAGCGCCTGCGCCAGCGCCCACATCCAGAACGCCGAATACATCGGATGGCGCACGCGGCTATAGACGCCGCTCGTCACCAGAGTGTGTTGCTCGCGCACCTCGAGCGTTACAGACCAATTGCGCCCGAGATCCTTATGTGCCCGATGAAACAGCCAAAGCGAGGCGGCAAACACGGCGGCCCCCAGCCACGCTTGCCAGGGGCGAAACGGATAATTGGCAAACTGCGGCGCATTGCTGATCACGTAGACAAAGGGAAGGATGCCAAGGCCGGTCGCCGAGATCCCCATCAAGACGATCTCGCGGCCGCGATCGGTGTGCCGCAGTTTCGGCGTGCGCCGCGCGCGGCGGTCGTAGGGATAGCGAATGACGAACCAGCCGACCACGCCGAGGAGCCAAATGGCCTTAGCGACGAGCGGCGTCATAACGAGCGTTGCGCGACCATGGTACGCAGCCGCGACGAGTCTCGGAACGTGCCATCCGCCTCGATGAAATCCAGGAGTCCCAACGACGACGTGGTCCAATCCACAAATGGAACCGGACTGCACACCATCAGGAAATAATCGTACGGCGCGCGCCTGTCGTTGGCCATGACGGAGCGGTAGTGCAGTCGCAGAACATGTTGCCGACAGCGCGCAAATGTTTCAGGCAACAGCATATCGTGGATCTGAACGCGTCGGATCACCGGCTTGCCATCGAGCCGATCGTCGGCAATGTGCTTCAGCGACACCGGATCGAACTTGTAAAAGCTGATGGTATCGGCGCGCGACTGATATTCGGTCCAGGCGATCGATGGCTCGGCAACGACGCGGGCGATCTTGCCGCGGATCGCCTGCGCGCGCGGATGCAGCGCGAATTTCGGAATCGTCGCGCCGATGGTGAGCACGCAGACCGTCGGCCCGCACCGTCCGAAATCGGCATCTCGCGCAAGCGCGCGCACGATCACGTCCAGCACCAGCATCGCGCCGAGGCTGTGGCCGACAACTACAATCTCGTCCAGCGCAGTCTCGCGGGCGCGCCGGACCAGGACTTCGGCAAAGAGATCGAGCCGTGCATCGATATCCGGGCGGCGGCCGTGAATGTAGTCGTGGGCGCAGATCCAATCGTCCAGCAGTTGCTCGACACGCCAGCGCCGGCCGGGCCAGCGCAACAGGGCGAGAAACACGGCAACACCGGCCGGCACTCCGAGCGCGGCCGCGCCGATTCCTTCGAGCCCCAGGAACGCGGTTAACAGCCGCCCGAACAGCCATCCACCGACCGCGAACAGCACGACTGAAAAGATCGGAAACAGAAAGAAGATCGCATAGCGCTGGTTCGCAAAGATGTAACGAAACATCGTGCCGGTCAGGATATAGTCGAGGTAGGCACGCGCCGCCTTGAAGAGCCGCACGGGCAGCGGTCGGGTGAAATCGCCGCGCACGATGTCGTCCCACAGCAGCGCTTCATGCACCGCCTCGACCTGCCAATTGGCGGCCCGCGCCCGCACCGTGCACCACGCGCGCCATGGCTCGTGTCCCTGCGCGAGGGCAGGCACGCTCGCGTCGATGTTCCAAGTGCGCCGGAAAACGTCGAGCTGGCGCGCAAAGCGCCGGTATTGTGCGCCGGCATCAATCGGGTCGTAACCCGCAATGTGATAAACGTGTCGACGCCGCACCATGTCGCGAGGGCTTATGTCATCATCTCGTCGGGCGGCATAATGCCCCACAGATTGGCAGCCGAGGGATCTTTGGGCCACACTTTTGGTTTCTGCGGGCGGTCGCGGTGCCACGGGCGCGGCTCGAAATACCCCAGCTCCTCGTTGACCTGATCGAGCTCCGCGAACAGCTCGGTGATCAAGCCGTTCGGAGCGCGGTGATAGGCGAATAGATTGTGGCCGATGCCGTGCCGACCGGGTCCCCAGATCAGCTTGTAGCCATTGAGGCTGAGGAAATCGCACGCCGTTTGCAGGTGACCCCAATCGCGCAGCTCGAACGCGGTGTGAAAATGCCGGTTCGCGTCGATCTGCATTAGATTGATGGTGTGATGGTCGCGACCGCAGCGCAGAAACGAGAAGAAATCGCCCATCCAGTCGGATTCGCGAAAGCCGAGCACGTCGCAATAGAACTTGGTGACGTGCTTGACGTCGGTGACGAAAAACGCGACGTGGCCGAGCTTGTGCGGGACAATGCCTTTAGCCGGAAAGCGCTGGCCGGAGAAGGCGTCGCGTTTGAATACTTCCATCACGGTGCCCTTCGGATCCTCGAAGGTGACCATGTCCGAGATCGAGGGCTCGGCGTCTCTCAAGCGCTGGGTCTTGATGCCGTGGCCTTGGACCTGTTTCTCGAACGCGCCGAGGTCGTCCTCGGGCGCGATCTGAAATCCGAGACGCGCGCACTTCACCTGCGATCCCTTGCGCAACACCACCGAATGATGGTCGAGCGTCGATGCAAGATACGCGGCGTCCTTGCTCTTATCGGTGAGCGTGAGGCCGATTACCTCGGTGTAATATTCGGTTTGCTTGTCGACATCGGGCATTTCGTAGACCGCGTGGGCGATCTTCTTGACGCGGATCATGCGCACCTCCGTACTTGCCAGCTTCCCATTCAACGCTTGCCCTTCGCGGGCGGCAGCGCACCGATGACGTCGACCATCGCGGCGACATCCTTCTCCCCGAAACCCATTTCCATGAACTTGTCATAGAGCTCGACCGCACGATCGAGCATGGGCGTCGCGGCGCCGACGCTGTCGGCGAATTCACCGATCATGTCGAAGTAGTGCTGCAGTGCGCCCGCCGTGCCTTGCGGGGGAAGAAACCGTCGCTGCGCCATCCACGGCGCGCGGATGCCGAACTGGGTCGAACCGCCGCTGCCGGTGGCGATCGCCTTGATCATGAGGTCGACATCGACACCTGCTCTCAGGCCGAGCGCCATGGCTTCGGCGGTCGCGGCGATGTGGATGGCGACGAGCAGATTGTTGACGAGCTTCACCCGGCTGGCGGCGCCGAACGGCCCGAAATAGACACAGGAATCGGCGAATCCGCGGACGAAGCGCTCGACCTTGGCACACGCCTCCTTGTCGCCGGCGAGATAGATGACAGCCTTGCGCGCCGACACCATTCCCGGGGTTCCGCTGACCTCGCCGTCGAGGAACGTCGCGCCCTTGGCTGCAAGCGGAGCAACGTGACGCTCTTTCTCCGGGACGGGATGCGAGCCGAGCTCGACAATAATCTGTCCTGGGCGAGCCGATTTGACGAGCCCGGTTGAGCCCTGCACCACGTCCTCGAGCGCTTGCGAGGATGGCAAACACGAGAACACGATGTCAGCCTGCGCGCCAATATCAGCCGGCGAGCGGGTCGTCACGCCGCCGATTTTCTCGAACTCGGCGAGCGAGCTGCGGCGATAGCCCAGCACCCGGTAGCCGCTCTTGATCAAGTTCTCGGCAATCGGCAGCCCGATTTTGCCGACGCCAATGAGGCCCACCGTTTCCATGCTTTCACCTTTGACTAAAGCGTGCAGCTTACGCCAGTTCGAGCGACCGATCGGAAAAATTGACCTTGATGCCGAGCGAGCCCTCCATCACCGTCCATTCCCGCAGCTCGAAGCTGCGCAGCCCATGCACGACGAACGGGTCGGCTTCGGCGATCTCGCGCGCCGCCTGCGCGTTCGCCGCCCGCACGATGGTCAGGCCATCGCCGCGCATTTGACCGTCGGCCCCGGCCAAGGGACCGGAGGCGAACAGCACGCCCTTCTTCTCCAGTCCGATCATGTATTCGAGGTGTTGCGGCAAATGCTCGGCGAGCGCTTCGGGAGAGGCGCCGCCTTTGGAGAGGACGACGTAGAGCTTTTTGCGGAGCATGCCCTTGGTAAGCTCGCGGATGCGCTCTTGCGTCACGGACACTCCCTTGTGCAAGACGTCCCCCTCCGCACAGTTGGTGCTGCGGAGAGGCTTCGTTTTAAACCGTCCTATTGCCCTGTCGAGCAAATCCGGTCGAAAGCAGCGGCTCGGCCGCGAGCAGTCCGGCCGTGCCATCAACCGAAATTCAGCCTAATTCAAAGGGGCGGATTTCCGCCAGACCGACCGTGATAGCGCATGCGCCAAAATTCAGGCCTGACGTTGCCGAGCTGCTTCGCAGGAATGATACGTAGCCCCTACTCCGCCGCCTCCTTCCAGGTGTCGCGGTGGGTCTTCGGCTTCGCCTTGAGGCGCAAGTCTCGCCACTCCTCGCGGTCGCGGGCGCTATTGCGGAGAATCTGCTCCTTGCCCGCGAGATATTGCGGCGGGCAATGGATGGCGCTCGCGCCGTACCAGGCCGCCGCCTTCATGGTGAAATACGGATCGACGAGATGCGGGCGCGCGAGCGCGACGAGATCGGCGCGGCCAGCGGCGATGATGGTATTGACCTGATCGGCGGTCGTGATCGCGCCGACGCACATGGTGGCCAGCCCCGCCTCGTTGCGAATCTGGTCGGAGAACGGCGTTTGGAACATGCGACCGAATACCGGCTGCGCGTCCGCTACCGTCTGTCCGGTGGAGACGTCGATGAGATCGCAACCAGCGGCCGCGAAGGCGCGCGCGACCGCGACCGCGTCGTCGCCGGTAAGCCCCCCGTCCGCCCAGTCGGTTGCCGAAATGCGCACCGACATCGGCTTCTCGTCCGGCCAGACCGCGCGCATCGCACGAAACACCTCGAGCGGGAAGCGCAGGCGATTCGCAAGCGTGCCGCCATATTCGTCGCGCCGCGTATTGGTGAGCGGGGAGATGAAGCTCGCCAGCAGATAGCCGTGCGCGGCGTGCAGTTCCACCACGTCGAAGCCGGCGCGTTGGCCGCGTTTGGTCGCCGCAACGAAATCGGCGATCACCCGATCCATGTCGGCGCGGGTCATCTCGCGCGGGACCGCGCTGTGCGGGAAATAGGGCAGCGGCGACGCCGAGATGATCGGCCAGCCTCCCTCCTCCAGCGGCTCGTCGATGCCCTCCCACATCAGCTTGGTCGCGCCCTTGCGGCCGGCATGGCCGAGCTGGAGGCAGAACTTCGTCTTCGACTGTGCGTGCACGAAATCGACGATGCGCTTCCACGCCGCTTCGTGCGCATCATTGTAGATGCCGGCACAACCGGGAGAAATGCGTGCCTCCGCCGCCACGTCGGTCATCTCGGTGAACATCAAGCCCGCGCCGCCGATCGCGCGCGAGCCGTAGTGGACGAGATGCCAATCGTTGGGCAAGCCATCTTGCGCCGAGTATTGGCACATGGGCGAAACCACGACCCGGTTTTCGAGCGTCAGGGAGCGCAGGCGGAAGGGCTGGAACATCGGCGCGAGCGGTTGCGAGATGTCGGCTTCGAAGCCGAGTGCGCGCGCGTCGCGGGCGACCAGGCGGTCTGCCTGTTTGACGAATTCGGGCGCGCGCAGCGCGAGATTGTCGTAGGTGATGGCCTTCGAGCGCGTCATCAGCCCGAAGGCGAAGCGGGTCGGCTCCATGTTCCAGAAGCGGTCGACGTGCTCAAACCAAACGAGCGAGACGTCGGCGGAGTGCTGGGTCTTCTCCACCTCCTCGCGTCGCCGCGCTTCGAACTCGGTCAGCGCGGCCGCCACATCCCTCCCGCCCGTCGATCGGAACGCCTCGTAAAGGGCAATTCCGTCCTCCATCGCGAGCTTGGTGCCCGAGCCGATGGAAAAATGTGCAGTCGCCTTGGCGTCGCCGATCAGCACCATGTTGTCGGCAACCCAGCGCTCGCACCGGATGGTCGGGAAATTGCGCCAGATCGACCGATTGATGATCAGCCGGTGACCCTGCAGCTCCTGCGCAAAGACGTCTTCGGCGAAACGCGCGGACGCGGCCTCGTCCAGCTTATCGAGGCCGGCGCGCGCAAAGGTCTTTGGATCGGTCTCGACGATCCAGGTCGAGCGCTGCGGCTCGTATTGATAACAATGGCCGATAAAGATGCCGTGCGCAGTCTCGCGAAAAAAGAAGGTGAAGGCATCGAACGGCCGGGTCGAGCCCATCCACGAGAAAAGGTTGGGCCGCAGATCAACGCGCGGCTTGAATCTGTCGGCGAAAGCCTCTCGCATGCGCGAATTGATCCCGTCGGCGACGACCACGAGATCGGCGTTGCGGATGACGGGATCGAGTGGGGAGATTTCGCGCCGGTACTCGATTTCAACGCCCAAAGCGCGCGCGCGTCGGCCCAGAATCTTCAAGAGCGTGGCGCGCGAACAGCCGCAGAATCCGTTGCCTCCGATACGGTGCGTCGTGCCGCGGAAATGGATCTCGATGTCATCCCAATACGCGAAGCGGCCGACGATTGCGCGATAGCTCTCGTGGTCGTAAGCCTCGAAGGTGTCGAGCGTCTCGTCCGAGAACACCACGCCGAAGCCGAAGGTGTCGTCGGGCCGGTTGCGCTCGAACACGGTGATGCGCGTCTGCGGCCAAGCCTTTTTCATGAGGATGGCGAAGTAGAGCCCGGCTGGGCCGCCGCCGATCGCGTGAACCTTCATCGCCGCCTCTGTCGCTGCCGCAGGCCCTACGCCATGTTCTGGCCGCCCATTATTTTAAGCCTAAAGTATCTGGCCGACAAGCTTGAAGCCTAAAAATTTTAAGCCTAAAATATAATCCGGCCTTCCGCCGAACTGGAGTAAAATCGGGACCATGGCGCTGGCAGGCAGGCACGCTTTCGTCACCGGCGGCGGCCGCGGCATCGGCCGCGCGATCGCGGCGGCGCTCGCCCGCGCCGGCGCGGCGGTGACCGTGATCGGCCGCAGCGAGGCACCGCTGCGCGCGGCCGTGGTCGCGGGCGAAGCCGCCGGGTACGGCCTCGCCGACGTGACCGACGCCGCCGAGGTCCAGCGGCAGGTGGCCGCCGCCGAGGCGGCCCGCGGGCCGATTGCCATCCTCGTGAACAACGCCGGCTCGGTCGAGAGCGGTCCTTTCAGCAAAGCCGATCCATCGGCCTTCCGCAGGATGTGGGATGTTCACGTGATGGGCGCGGTCTATGCGACGCAGGCGGTATTGCCGGGCATGGTCGCGCGCGGCTTCGGCCGTATCGTCAATGTAGCCTCGACCGCGGGTCTCAAAGGCTACGCCTATGTCACGGCCTATTGTGCGGCCAAGCATGCGCTCGTCGGCTTGACGCGCGCGCTCGCCGCCGAGACCGCAACGTACGGGGTGACCGTCAACGCGGTCTGCCCCGGCTACACCGACACCGATCTCGTGCGCGACAGCATTGCGCGCGTTGCCGCCAGGACCGGCCGCGCGCAAGCCGAAGTGCTCGCCGAATACCAAAAGGACGCACCGATCGGCCGGCTAATCCGGCCGGAGGAGGTCGCTGCCGCCGTGCTTTACCTTTGCTCGCCGGAGGCCGCGGCGGTCACCGGCACGACGCTCGCAGTCGCCGGCGGGGAGGTATGATGGAGGAGCCCACGTTCCCGCTCGATGCGGAGACAAAGGTGGCGGAGCGTCCGCACGACCACAAGGATGAGCTGCGGTTATGGCTGCGGCTGTTCACCTGCAAGGAGGTGATCGAGGGCGAGGTCCGCCGCCGCCTGCGCGATAGCTTCGATGTCACGCTGCCGCGTTTCGATCTGATGGCGCAGCTTTATCGCGCGCCGAAACCGATGACGTTGGGCGAGCTATCGCAGCGCATGATGGTCTCAAATGGCAACGTCACCGGGCTCGTGGACCGGCTGGTCGACCAGGGGCTCCTCAGCCGCCGCATCTCGCCGAAGGATCGGCGCGCACAACTCGTGAGC
Source organism: Xanthobacteraceae bacterium (assembly GCA_045811545.1). GTDB lineage: Bacteria > Pseudomonadota > Alphaproteobacteria > Rhizobiales > Xanthobacteraceae > VAZQ01. The sequence continues at coordinate 11,636 of JBJMTU010000381.1, forward strand.
TTGACAGCCGAGGGCCGCCGCTTCTTTCGCGCGATGGCGCGCGCCAATGGCGACTGGATCGCAGACATGCTTGCCGACCTTTCCAGCGACGAGATCGAGACGCTGCTGCGGCTCCTGGCCAAGACCAAGGCGTCGGCGCGCAAGGCGATCAGCAACGGAGGCCCGCGATGAGCGCGGCCAATTCGATCAGCTTGCCGCTCGCGGATTACAAGGCGCGGCATGTTCGTCTTGCGGTTCACGGCAAGGTCGCCACGATCACGCTGGATCGGCCCGATAAGAAGAATCCGCTCACCTTTGAGAGCTACGCGGAGATCGTTGACCTCTTTCGCGCGGCAACCAAGGAGAAAGCCGTCAAGGCGTTCGTCATCACCGGCGCGGGCGGCAACTTCTGCTCCGGCGGCGATGTGTTCGAAATCATCGAGCCGCTCGTCGAGATGGAAGCCGCGCAACTTCTCGATTTCACCCGCATGACCGGCGAGGTGGTCAAAGCCATGCGCGCTTGTCCGCAACCGATCATCGCCGCGGTCGACGGCGTGTGCGCGGGCGCGGGTGCGATTCTGGCCATGGCCTCCGACATCCGGCTGGGGACGCCGGGCGCCAAGGTGGCCTTTCTGTTCAACCGCGTGGGTTTGGCCGGCTGCGACATGGGCGCCTGCGCCATCCTGCCACGGATCATCGGAGCAGGCCGCGCGGCCGAGCTGCTCTATACCGGGCGCGTGCTCGGCGGCGAGGAGGCGGAACGCTGGGGCTTCTTCAACCGGCTCGCAACCTCAGACACGGTCCTGGCGCAGGCACAGCAGCTCGCCGCCGAACTCGCCGCCGGGCCGACTTTCGCGAGCGCCATGACCAAGCGGATGCTCGACATGGAGTGGGCGATGTCGGTGGAGAGCGCAATCGAAGCCGAGGCGATCGCCCAGGCGCTGTGCATGGAGACGCAGGATTTCGCCCGCGCGTTCCGCGCCTTCGCCGCCAAGCAGAAGCCGGTCTTCGAGGGCAATTGAGATGAGGCTCGAGGAAACCCTGAGCTGGCCGTTTTTCGACGATGACCATCGCCGCTTCGCCGAGGCCCTCACGCGCTTCGCCGACAGCACGCTCGGCTCCCTGCCGCACGACGATGTCGACGCCGCCTGCCGGGCGCGGGTAAAGGCCCTCGGCGAGGCAGGCTTCCTCAAGGCGGTGATGCCGGCCGAGCACGGCGGCCTTCATCGCCAGTTCGACGTGCGCACGCTCTGTCTGGCGCGCGAGATTTTGGCGTTCCGCGACGGGCTCTCCGACTTCGCCTTTGCCATGCAGGGGCTGGGCACGGCTTCGATCTCGCTGTTCGGCTCGCAGGAGCTCAAGGCGCGCTATCTGCCGCCGGTTCGCGACGGCCGCGCCATCGCAGCCTTCGCCCTGTCGGAGCCGGAGGCGGGCTCCGACGTGGCGGCGCTCGCGGCCACCGCGAAGGCGGACGGAGCATCGCATCTGCGCATCGACGGCACCAAAACCTGGATTTCGAACGGCGGCATCGCCGATCACTACGTCGTGTTCGCGCGCACCGGCGAAGGGCCCGGCGCCAAAGGGCTCTCCGCGTTCGTGGTCGATGCCGACGCGCCCGGCCTGAGTGTCACCGAGCGCATCGAGGTCATCGCGCCGCACCCGCTGGCCACGCTGCGCTTCGATGGCGTGCGCGTGCCGCTTGCCAACCGGCTTGGCGGGCCCGGCGATGGCTTCAAGGTCGCGATGGCGACGCTCGACGTGTTCCGCTCGACCGTCGGCGCGGCCGCGCTCGGCTTTGCCCGGCGTGCGCTGCACGAGACCGTGGAGCGCGCAGCGACCCGCAAGCTCTTCGGCGCGCCGCTCGCCGAGCTGCAGCTCACGCAGGGGGCGATCGCCGACAGCGCAAGCGAGGTCGACGCATCGGCCCTGCTGGTCTATCGCGCCGCCTGGACCAAGGACCAAGGCGCTGCGCGCGTCACCCGCGAGGCGGCCATAGCGAAAATGTTCGCGACCGAGGCGGCGCAGCGCGTCATCGATCGCGCGGTGCAGCTCCATGGCGGTCTCGGCGTCACGAAAGGAGTCAAGGTCGAGGAGCTCTACCGCGAAATTCGCGCCCTGCGAATCTATGAAGGAGCAACCGAGGTGCAGAAGGTCGTGATCGCTCGTGAGCTCTTGAAGAGCCGCGCGGCAAAATCGGCCCTCGCGGCGGAGTGAGCTGGGATGCACCCTGAGGAGTGCGGCGTATGATGAAATTCGGCGAGGAGCGACAGCCATGACCGCGCATCTCGACACCTTTGCGCGCGACAACTTGCCCCCGCGCGCCCAATGGCCCGATTTCGTCTTCGAGCTGCCGGAGTTGAAATATCCCGAGCGGATGAATTGCGTCGCCGAATTGCTTGACCGCTGGATCGCCGCGGGTTGGGGCGACCGCCCATGTCTGATCTCGCCCGCGGAAACGTTGACCTACGCGCAACTCGGCGAGCGCGTAAATCGCATCGCCAATGTGCTCACGCGCTCACTCGGCTTGATGCCCGGCCATCGCGTGCTGCTGCGTGGGCCCAATAATCCGATGATGGTGGCGGCTTATCTCGCCGTCGTCAAAGCCGGAGGGATCGTGGTCGCGACCATGCCGCTCTTGCGCGCAAAGGAGATCGCCTACCCGATCGCCAAGGCGAAGATCCGGCTCGCATTGTGCGATCATCGCCTGGCCGAGGAAATGGAGAAAGCCCGCTCCCTCGCTCCCGAGCTTGAGCGCGTGGTCTACTGGGGCAGCGGCGCGCCCGACGCGCTCGAGACGCTCATGGCCACGCCTGGTTATGAGACCTTCGTTCCGTGCGACACGGCGAGTGAGGACGTATGTCTCATCGCCTTCACCTCGGGGACGACCGGCGAGCCCAAGGGCACCATGCATTTCCACCGCGACATACTAGCGACCTGCGACAGCTACGGGCGCTACGTCCTTAGGGCGCAGGCGAGCGACCGCGTCATCGGCTCGCCGCCGCTCGCCTTCACCTTCGGGCTCGGCGGGCTCGTCTTGTTTCCGCTCCGCGTCGGCGCCGCGTCGATTCTCATCGAGAAGGCGTCGCCGGACGATCTGCTCGGCGCAATCGAAAAATTTCGCGCCACGATTGCGTTCACCGCGCCCACCGCCTATCGCGCCATGCTGGCAAGGCTCCGCGAGCACGATATGTCCTCGCTGCGCAAATGCGTCTCCGCCGGCGAACCCTTGCCGAAGGCAACATTCGAGGGCTGGCTCGCCGCCACTGGCATCAAAATCCTCGACGGCATCGGCGCGACCGAAATGCTGCACATTTTCATCGGCTCACCCGAGGAGGAGATTCGCCCGGGTGCGACGGGCAAGCCGGTGCCCGGTTATGAAGCGCGCGTGGTCGATGTCGATCGCAAGGAGCTCCCGCCCAACAGCATCGGCCGCCTCGCCGTGCGCGGGCCGACCGGCTGCCGCTATCTCGCCGACAAACGCCAGCTCCAGTACGTGCAGGATGGCTGGAACATCACCGGCGACACCTACCTCATGGATGAGGACGGCTATTTTTGGTACCAGGCACGCTCCGACGACATGATCGTCTCGTCGGGCTACAACATCGCCGGCCCGGACGTGGAGGCGGCACTGCTGGAGCACCCGGCGGTCGCCGAATGCGGCGTGGTGGGAGCGCCCGACGAGGAGCGCGGCCAGGTCGTCAAGGCCTATGTCGTGCTGCGGACAGGCTACAGCGGCGATGCGGCGACGACCAAGTTGCTGCAGGAGCACGTCAAGGCGACGATTGCGCCTTACAAGTACCCCCGCACTATCGAGTACGTGCCCCAATTGCCGCGTACGCAAACCGGCAAGCTGCAGCGCTTCGAGCTGCGTCGCATGGCGGCCGACGCCGCATCGCATAAACTTGCGTCGTGATTCGTACGGTGACCCATCTTATTTCGTCGCAGAAACGTCTTCCCGTCACCCGCGGGCTTGACCCGCGGGTCCATCTCCTTCGCAAGACTCTTTGCGAAGAGGATGGATTGCCGGGTCAAGCCCGGCAATGACGAGCAGCGAGGAACCCGCAGTGTCGGAAAACCAAGCGCCAAATATCCTGTTGCAGCCGCCTGGATGGCCGCAGCCGCGGGGTTTCGCCTACGGCATCCGCGCGCGCGGCGAAACGATATTCGTCGGCGGCATGATCGGTCAGGACAGGGAGGGCCGCTTCGCCGAAGGCTTCGTCGCGCAGGCGAAACAGACGCTCGCGAACATCGCTGCGGTGCTGGCGGAAGGCGGTGCCTCGCCGCGGCATATCGTGCGGCTGACCTGGTACGTGCGCGACATGGACGAGTACTTGGCCGATCTCAAAGCGCTCGGCGCGGCCTATCGTGAGATCATGGGCCGGCATTTTCCGGCGATGGCCGTAGTCGAGGTCAGCCGCCTGGTGGAGGCCGAAGCGCGGCTCGAGATCGAGGCGACCGCGGTGCTCCCACGGTGACCCGGCACTCGCGGCGGCGTAGACTCTCGCAGAACGAAGAAGTCAAGAACACTCGAGCAACCGCTTCAACGAGGGCGTAAGCGGGCTGCTGATTGCCACGCGAACCACGCGGGCAAGATCCGATTTCCGATATGGCTTTGGCAGCAGAATGATGTCGGGGTCGAGCCGGCCATGGTGAAAGATGGCGTTCTCAGTGTAGCCGGACGTAAACAGCACTTTGACGGCTGGTCGGCGCTTCACTACCTCCTCGGCGAGCTGACGGCCGTTCATCGCACCCGGCATGATTACGTCGGTGAACAAAAGATCCAATGCTGCACCCTGCTCGATGAGCGCCAGCGCTTCGGCAGCATTGCTCGCCACCAGCGTCGTGTAGCCGAGGCTGTTGAGCTGGCTGGTGACAAAATTCCTGACAAGAGCATCGTCCTCCACGATCAAGATTGTTTCCTGTCCGCCCTCGATCGATGCTACAGGCGTGATTTCGAGTACTTCGTCTGTTTCCCGCGCCTGCGGCAAATAGATCTTGATCGTCGTCCCCTGCCCCTCTTCGCTATAAATCTTGACGTGCCCACCCGACTGTTTGACGAACCCGTAGACCATGCTCAGCCCGAGCCCGGTTCCCTTGCTCGGGCCCTTGGTTGTAAAGAACGGCTCGAACACCTTATCGCGGATCGCCGCCGGGATACCCCGGCCCGTGTCACTGACCGCGACCATCACGTACTGTCCGGGTTGGACTTCGCGGTTTGCCCTCGCGTAAGCTGCATCGAGATCGACATTGCAGGTCTCGAGCATGAGCTTACCGCCGTACGGCATCGCATCCCGCGCGTTCAGCGCCAGGTTTAGCAATGCGGTCGTGAGCTGACTGGGATCCACCAGAACCGGCGCCAGATTGTCTTGAAGTATCGATTCGATTTCGATCTGCTCGCCCAGCGTCTGACGCAATAACTTCGCCGCATCGACGATCAGAGAGTTGAAATCAGTCTTGTATGGTTGCAGCGGCTGCTTGCGAGCGAAAGCAAGCAGCCGCTGCGTCATCTCCACGCCGCGCGTCGCAGCCTCATCGACCAGCTTCACGATCGCAGCCAGTTTCGGATTGTCGGCCACTCCCTCGGCGAGAATCTCGATCGTGCCGGTAATGACGGTAAGCATGTTGTTGAAATCATGGGCGACGCCGCCAGTGAGCTGGCCGATCGCCTCCATCTTTTGCAGCATCCGCAGCTGCTCATCTTCTGCGCGCCTTTCCGGAAAATCCTGGATGAATGCATTGAAGACGTATCCGCTGCGGCGGCGTAGCGCCGTCACCTTCAGTCCGACCTTTATCTCGGTCCCGTCTCGGCGCAACGCATCCATTTCGATGCGCTTTCCCAGAATCGCGCTTCCGCCGGTTTTCAAAAAGCGCGCGAGCCCTGCGTTGTGGCGAGCGCGATGACGCTCCGGGACGAGCAGATTCCCGAGAGGTTTTCCGACCACCTCGTCGCGCGACCACCCGAATAGCGCTTCGGCTTGCGGGTTCCAACCGACGATATGTCCGTCTTCGTCCATCTGAATAAACGCGTCCAGCGCGCTGTCGATGATTCCGCGCGCCATCTCTTCGCTCTCCAGAAGAGCCTCCTCGGCCTTTTTCCGTTCCGTAATGTCGCGCGCAATCTTGGACGCGCCCACGACGGTTCCCGACGGCGAACGAAGAGGAGAAACACTCAACGAGACGATGATTCGTCGGCCGTCTTTGGCCACACGCACGGTCTCGTAATGGTGGACTCGTTCTCCGCGCGCTATTCGAGCCAATTCGCCCAACATTTCGAGCTTGCGATCGTCGGGAACGACGATTCCGATGCGGGAACCGATCGCGTCGCCCGCGGAGTATCCGAACAGCTCCTCGGCTCCAGCATTCCAGCTGGTAATCGTGCCATCGAGATCTATCGTGAGGATGGCGTCGTCCGCCGACTGCACCGCTGCGAGGAGGAGCTTCTCGCCGTCGGTCGTTCGACCACCCGGCCAAACGCTCATGAGCTGTGTCTTTCGCTCATGACGATGCGAACAAGATCGGCGATGTTTTTGGCGCCCAGCTTCCCCATGATATGCGCACGATGAATCTCGATCGTGCGCGGGCTGATTCCCAACTGGGCGGCAGCCTCCTTGCTGGAGGCGCCGGTCACGAGTCGGGCCAATACTTCGCCTTCTCGCTTGGTCAATGGTTTGCAACCGGGAAACTGGACGGGGAGGCCGTTGAGCGTGTTGTCATTAGCCCGCCGATTGCGCGCCGCGATCGCCTCCTGCACGCTGCCCGAGACCGTACTTCGACGAAACGGCTTTTCGATGAAATCGAGCGCGCCATGCTTGATGGCTTCGACCGCCATCGGAATATCGCCCTTGCCCGAGATCATGAGGATGGGCACCGGATATTCCTCGGCATTCAGATCCTTGAGAATGTCGAGTCCTGACCGCCCGGGAAGGTGCACGTCGAGGAGGATGCAAGCCGGCTCTCGCCCCCGTGCCGCGGCGAGAAACGATTCGCCTTCGGGGAAGCAAGCGACTTGATAACCATCGCGGCAAAGAATCAGCGACAGCGTCCCGCGTACCGCGGGATCATCGTCCACGACGAAGATCTCGCCCCTGGACGAACCCTCCTCAGACATCTTCCGGTCCCATATCGCGCCACAAGCCGAACGTGGGTCGCCTTGCGACGATGATTCCGTCCCGGCGCCACACGGCGCCGAGCCAACCCCCTTCCTCCGATATGGTCATCACCGAAAGGTGACCGCGTCAGGTTGTAGCCTGCGCAATCGTTGTTTTGAGGCGCTATACTCAGAACCGGTTGCGGAAACAAGAAAAATTCTCAGCGCTCGGACGTTCTGCCACACCGCGCAGCGCGAATCGTTCGCAACAGCCACTGGTCTCTTTAACTAGGCGGCTTTACCTACGTAATGTCGCGAATTTTTTAAGATTTTCTCGTGTATTAGCCATGAGCGGCCGCGGTCCATCGCTGCCCCGTCGGTGAGAGTGCCCGCCGGCAATCGGTGATCTCTCTCAACTCAGAGTCAAATGGCCGATCCTTCGCAACCCAAGCCCGCGCCATCACATCCGCGCGACCTTTTCGTCATGCCATGCGCGGTCGAGGCCTTCGCCGGCATGGTGGTCGGCCATGGCCGACTGCCGGTTCGGCTCCACTTTACCCTCGCGGACGGCAGGGAATTTCATTTGCCTATTTCAGACATTGCCTTGCGGCAGCTAGCCAGCGCGCTAGCGGCTCGGCGGCCGGCCCAAGAACGGATTGCGGACAAAGTCAGCCGTCACGGCGCGGATGAAGCCCTCGTCGCCGCCCTTACCGATGCTCTTCGCCCGAAATAGCTCAAGCACGCCGCGCGTTCGGGATCGCAATCTCACGCAGCTTGCGGGCAGGATCAAGCGGCCGAGCTTCGCGGCTGCATCGACCAAGGCTCACGCAAGCGTCGCGTTGAGCACCCTCTCGAGATCACTCTTTCGGTACGGCTTGGTGATCAAGGGAGCATCCAAATCGACGTCGATGCCGGCGGTCGTTTCGATTCCCGGAAAGCCCGAGGCGTACACGACTTTGAGCCCGGGCCGTTTCATGCGAGCCAACCTAGCAAGCTCCTTCCCGTTCATCGTGCCCGGCATGATGATGTCGGTGAACAAGACATCGACCTTGGTGTCGCGATCCAGCATTTCCAGTGCCGACTCGGCATTGCGAGCCGTCAATGTCTGGTAGCCGAGGGCCTCCAACTGAAGAACGGTGGTTGCCAGGACCGTCGGATTGTCGTCCACGGTCAAGATCAATTCCGTTCTGGCCACCGGGGCTATATCCTGCTTCACCCCGTTCGCGCGTGTTTGCGCCGGGGCAGCCTCGCTGCACGGGAAATACAACTTGAGAGTCGTGCCCGTTCCGACCTCGCTTTCCGCGCTGACGTATCCGCCGGATTGCCTGACAAATCCGTAGACCATGCTCAGTCCCAGCCCGGTCCCCTTGCCCGTAGGTTTGGTCGTGAAGAACGGTTCGAAGATTCGGCCAAGCACGTCGGGCGGCATGCCGTACCCGGTGTCGTTCATCTCCACCACCGAGTAGTCACCCGGTATGAGGTCCGGCGGTAGGCTCTCGTCCTTGCCGTCGACGCGTAATCTGCCGGTCTTGATCGTGAGCATACCGCCGTCCGGCATGGCGTCACGCGCATTGACGGCCATGTTGATCAAGGCGGACTCCATTTGCGACTCGTCGACCAAGATCGAGCCCATATTGGGCTCAAGCTGGACGTTGAGCCGGATATTCTCCCCCAGCACCCGGGTGAGCAGCCGCGCAGTTTTGCCGATGAGCTCATCCAGATTGAGGATCTTCGGCTGCAACGGCTGCTGGCGGGAAAACGCCAATAGCTGTCGCGTGAGTTCTGCCCCACGCAGGCTCGCCTCCAAAACCAATTCGACCTGCCGCCTTTGATCAGGGTTGTTCTTGGTGAGTTCCTGCAACAAGTCGAGGTTGCCGATAATGACGGTCAAGAGATTGTTGAAATCATGCGCCAAGCCTCCGGTCAGATTGCCGATGGTCTCCATTTTTTGCGCCTGCCGAAGCCGCTCCTCGGCCATTCTGCGGTCCGTTACGTCTTCGACGACGCCGACGAGATATTGATTTGCGTAGTCGGTGCTCCGAACAACAAATCGCTTTGCGGTGATGAAGCGCACGCCCTTGCGAGGCATTTCGAGGGCATGTTCGTTGAAGTACAACGGGTCCGAGCCGTTTAATAACCGCTCATCGCCATCATTGATTTCATCGGCAGAGCTTTGCGGAAAGATATCGGACGCCGTCTTGCCGATAATTTCCGACCGCGGCAGCCCCCACGTGTTTTCGCAGGCGCGATTGACCAAGATGAAGTGCCGGTCGGCGGCATTCTTCACGAAAATCGTGACCGGCACGTTTTCCACGATCAGGTTCAGGAGATCCCGGTTGCGGTCGCGCTCCCGCTGCGCGGATATTCTGTCGGTGACGTCCTCATGCGTGGTCACCCATCCGCCGTCGGCCATCGGCCTGGAGATGGTGTGGACGGTGCGCCCGTTGGCCGTATTCTCCATCGTGCTTAGAATCCTGCCGTCGGCGATCGCGGCATAGAGGGCTGCGCAATATTGATCCACGTCGTCGGAAAGATTCCCGGCTTCCTTCTGATGACGCAGAAGCTCTTCTTTCGTGCATCCGGGCTTCACGACCTCCGGCGACAGCCCATAGATCTCGAGATAGCGCGAATTGCACAGGATGAGCCGCTTCTGCGGACCGAACATCAGGAGGCCCTGCGCCATGTTGTTCAGGGCCGTCGTGAGCTGCGTGTCCTTCTCGCGCAGCCGCCGATCAGCAAACGCGCCGGCCAGACTCAGGCCCAGCACGGCGACCGCGGCATTGGCGATCGCCAGCGCCAGCGCCGTCGGGGAGAGCGAGAAGGCATCGATGACGCGCGTCGGATCGGGCATGATCTCCACCGCGCCCATCGCGGTGAAGTGGTGCGAGACGATCGCGAGCGTCAGCAACAGCGCGGCGACTAGGGTCGTTCGTATCTCGTCGCTGCGAATCGCGCTCGCGAGTGCCGCCGCCCCGAACACCATGCCCAGTCCAACCGAGGCCGCGACGAGCGGCAAGTCCCACACGATTCGCCCGGGCACCTCGACTGCCCACATGCCGGTATAATGCATGGCGCCGACACCAGCCCCGACCACGACGCCGCCGACCAGCGCAGCCCAAAGCCCCGGTAGTGCGAGCGCGACCGCAAAGCCAATGCTTGTCACAGCCGCCGCGGCCATTAACGAAAGCGCGGTCAGGCCTACATTGTAGGCAACCGGAATACCCGGCTCGTAGGCGAGCATGGCGATGAAATGCGTCGCCCAGATGCCGCAGCCGGTGGCGACTCCGCCGGCGGTGAGCCAAGCAAGCTGGCCGCGGCCGCGGGAGGCGCGGGCGCGATGAAACAGGTTGATGGCAGCGAGACTGGTCAGGAAGCAGATCAACGCCGCAAGCAGGACGAGCCGCCAATCGTGCTCGACCGTGAGGCAATTAAATACCCTGAACATGGAATCCTCGCGTGTTGGGCGTTCCCGAGTTGTACTAGCCACAGCGCCGATCAGCAAGCAATATCAGGGGTCTAGCAGCCCATTTCCCCTTCGTAAAAATACCTACGGCAGCAGCCGACAAATGTCAGCGGCTCAGCACCGCAGGAAGCCAGGTCGCGATCACCGGAAAGAAGAAAATCAAGACTAGAATCAACAAGCTCATCCCGACGTAGGGCAGGGCTGCCATATAAACCTGGTGCATGGTTATGGCCGACGGCGCGACCCCTTTCATGGTGAACAGGAGCAGGCCGAAGGGGGGCGTGAGCAGGCCGAGCTGCATGCAAATCAAGAACAGCACGCCGAACCAGATCGCATCGATATCGTAGCGTTGCGCCAAGGGCATAAAGAACGGCAGCGTGATCAGCATCATGCTGACCTGGTCGACGAAGCAGCCGAGGAACAAGAGGATCAGCAGCATCGCGATCACGACGGCGTTGACCGAGAGCCCCAGCCCCGTCACCGTGCCGACCAGACCGTTGACCACGCCGGAGAAGCTCAGCACCTGGGCAAAAGTGGTGGCGCCCACGATGATGAACAGGATGACGCCGGAGACCGCGACGGTGCCGGTGAGCGCCTTCATCAGATTGGAGAAGGTGAGCCCGCGGTAGATTGCGGCGGCCGCGATCGTGCCGGCCGCGCCGATGGCGGCGGCTTCGGTCGGCGTCGCCAGGCCGCCGGTCATAGCGCCGATCACGAGACCGAAGATGAGCACGAGCGGCACCACGTGGGTCACGAACGGCAGCCAGCGCGCCGCGCCGTGCGGTCCCTCCTCCACCCACGCATCCGGCGCGAGCGCCGGATTGAGGCTCGCGCGCGCGATGATGTAGGCGACATACATCGCGCTCAGGATCAGGCCCGGCACGATGCCGCCGATGAGCAGACCCGCGATGGAAATGCCGGCGAGGCTGCCGAGCAGCACCGTGAGCGCCGACGGCGGGATCAGCATGTCGACGCCGCCGATGCCCATGATCGGGCCCATGGCCATGCGCGGGTCGTAGCCGCGCGCGAGCATGGTCGGCAGCATCAGGCTCCCGAGCAATGCCGTCGTGGCAATGGTCGAGCCCGAGATCGCTGAGAACACCGTGCCGGCGACAATGGTGATGACGGAAAGGCGACCCGGCACGCGACGAATGATGAGCGCGAAGGCATCGATCGCCTTGAGCGCAACGCCGCTGTGAAACAGCACCTCGCCCATCAACACGAAGAACGGGATCGGCGTGAGCGAAAAACTGGTGATCGACTGCACCGCGTTGCGCACGAGCTGGACGAGCCCCGCCTCGCCGCCGAGGAAGAAAATAGCGCCGACAACATTGAGCACGAGGAAAGCGAAGGCGACCGGCAGACCAAGCCCCATCGCCGCGACGAGACCTCCGAACA
>JBJMTU010000382.1:0-15389 GCA_045811545.1 Xanthobacteraceae bacterium
ATGCGGCGAGCGAGGACGATCTTAAGCGCATCGCGCGGGCTCCCGGCGCGTCAGGGATCGAGGCAATCGACGAACCCGGCGGCGGCAAGCGGGTGCGGCTCACCGAGCCGAATGGCTACCAGATCGAGGTCGTCCACGGCATCGCCACGCTGCCGCGGATTGCGACCAAGCGGCAAAAGCTCAACACCGGCGAGGACCCGCTCTTGCGCGCGGGCGAGCTGATGCGCCTGCCCAAGGGCCCCTCGCACGTCAAGCGGATCGGCCACGGCGTGCTGATGACGCCGAAATTCCGCGAGAGCGTGGACTGGTTCCGCGAGATGCTGGGCTTCGTGTGCTCGGACGACGTCTACGCCGGCGAGAAGAGCAACCTGATCGGCTCGTTCAATCGCTGCGACCGCGGCGACGCGTACGTCGATCATCACGTGTTCTTCTGCCTCAACCATCCCAAGACCGGCCTCAACCACTTGTCGTTCGAGGTGCCCGACATCGACGACGTCGCCGTGGGTCACGACTACCTGGCGCAGTTCGGAAAATACGAGCACATGTGGGGGATCGGCCGGCACGTGCTCGGCAGCCAAGTGTACGACTACTGGGCCGATCCTTGGGGGCACGTGCACGAGCATTGGGCCGACAGCGATCGGCTCAACCTGGCGAACGGTTCGAATCTGGTGCCGGCGGAAGAAGCGCTCATCTCGCAGTGGGGCGAGGCGCCGCCCAAGAAATTCATCGACCACGCGAGTCCGTAAGAGCTTCCATCAGACGGACATTGAGCTTTACGCTCGCGCATTCGCGCGCGGCGTGACAGTCCTGCCCGTCGTAGGTATCCTGCGCCGGGGCTGAGGAGACAGCATGATCACCAGCAACGCCATGCGGGCCGCTGTGATGACCGCGGCGGCGATCGGCTTTGCCGCTGCGGCGGCACAGGCCGACGAATGCGAAGCCATGACCAAAAGCGTCCAGGTTCTGATCGACAAGTCCGATCCCGCCGCCAAGGGCGGCAACAATCCCGCTGCGCTGTGCGCGGCCTTCGCCGAGGGTCTCGGACTCATCAAGTCGTTCCGCGTGGTCGTCGACGAATGTCTCGACGAAGGCGACAACCGCACGCAGACGCTCTCGCGCCTCGATCGCTCGATCCGGCAATTGCAGACCCAAGTCGACAAGAATTGCGAATGAGTCCGGTCGTCCCAAGTTGCTATCCGGCAGGTGACGGATTTCCACCACAGCGAAAAAGGGAACGGCAATGAAGTTATGCACGGCGGTGATCGCGGCTGCGCTGCTGCTTGCTGCGGATGCCCCAGCGCGTGCCGACGAGGACTGTGACACGGTGGTCAAGGCGCTCGAGGACGTGCAATTGGTAGCCACGAAGACCCTCGACCAGACCATGGACGAGATCAAGAAAGCGACGAATGAGGCCGCCGACGACAAGAAGAAGGCGTCGGTCAAGAACATGTTCTGCAGTGCGAGCGGCGAGTATCTCGGCAATACGCGGGCGTTCCGCGCGGTGATGGCCGAATGTCTGGAGGGCGACAAGAGAAGGGCCTCGCTTTCGTCGCTCGACAAGTCGATCAAGGAGATGGAGACCGCGATCGCCAATACCTGCAAGTGACGGCGATCGGATACAGTGACTTCGCCCTTTATCCGCTCTTCACGAGCAGCGCCGCGCCGCTCGCGATGAGCGCGCCGCCGACGAGCCGGCGGAACACAAGTTCGCTCAGCCCGGTGTGGATGCGGTTGCCGATGAAGATGCCCACGAGCATCAGCGGCAGGGCAATGGCCGAGATGATGAGAACGTCGCGGTCGTATTCTCCGACTGCCCAGTAGCCTGCGCCGCGTAGTATGACCACCGCCAACAGGATCGCGTTCATGGTGGCGCGGAACTGCTCCTTGCCCTTGCGCAGCGTATCGAAATACATGGCGAAGAACACGCCGGCCATGGTGCCGAACGCGGTGCCGATGATGCCGCCGACTAGACCGGCCACGGGCGCCGCCACGCGCGTTGACACGTTCCACCGTGGCAATGGACGGAACGTCGTCCAAAGCGAATGGAACCCGTAGAGCAGCACCAGAATTCCAAGCCCGCGCGCGAGCGCGGACGAGTCGAGCACTGTGAACAGGTAAACCCCTGCAACGACGCCGACCACGCAGGTGGGCACTATTTTCGCGATCTCGCGCCAGGCGACATGATGGCGATCGCGGCCGAACAGCGTCACGCTGGCGATGAGTCCGACCAGCGTCCACGCCGGGATCAATACCTTCATCGGGATGACGAGGCCGAGCAGCGGCATCGCTGCGGCGGCGCCGAAACCGGTGGAGCCGCGCAGCGCGTAGCAGGCGACCATCACGATGCAGCAATAGGCGATCTCGAGCGGCGACAGGAATTGGATGGGGGGCTCCGTGCAGCTACGAACGGCTGGTGCAGCGCAGGCTACGCGCTTTGACCGGCTTGCAGCGAGGTGCCGATGGCGCGATAAGATGGTTTCGCAATGATATTCAGCATCCCGGTGCGTGATTATGCAACACGATGACAATATTTCTCGAGGCGCGATCGCAGCCGCCGGCGCCGCGGTCGCCGCGGGCGCTGCCGTCCGGGCGCAGCCATCGCGCGCCAAGGGACCGCTCGTTTGGCTCGACATGGACCAGCAGGCGCTCGACGATGCCTACGACCAGATCGTCTATGCACCCAATCGCGAGCAGGTCGCGCAGCGCCGCCTTGCCAACAGCGCGCGAGCACGCGCTGCCATCGGCGCGCCCGAGCGCCTCGCTTATGGGCAAACCGAAATCGAGCAGCTCGACATCTACCGCACCAAGCGCGCGAACGCGCCGGTCAATATTTTCGTGCACGGCGGGGCTTGGCGCGCCAACCGTGCCGCCGACTACGCCTGCCTTGCCGAGCCGTTCGTGCTAGCAGGTGCGCATTACGTCGTCCTCGACTTCACCAATGTCGACGATGCCGGCGGCAGTCTCTTCCCGATGGTCGGGCAGGTGCGCCGTGCGGTGGCCTGGGTCTACAACAACGCCGCGAATTTCGGCGGCGACCCGGCCCGGCTTTATCTCACCGCGCATTCCTCCGGCTCGCACATCGGCGGCTGCGTGGTGACGCATGATTGGCGCAAGGAGAACCTGCCGGTCGATATCCTCAAGGGCGCGATGCTCGGCAGCGGCATGTATGATCTCAAGCCCGTGCAGCTCTCGAAGCGCTCGAAATACGTGAAGTTCACCGACGAGATGGAAGAGGCGCTGAGCGCGCAACGGCACATCGACAAGCTCAACACGCCGCTCGTCCTCGCGCACGGCACCTGCGAGACCCCCGAGTTCCAGCGCCAGACCCGCGACTTCTACGCGGCGGTGAAGGCGGCCGGCAAACCGGTCGAGCTCCTCGTCGGCGAGGGCTACAACCACTTCGAGATGCTGGAGACGCTGGCCAATCCTTACGGCTTGCTCGGCCGCGCGGTGTTGGCGCAGATGGGACTTAATGCCGTTCCCTGACCGCGGTCGTCCCCGCGCAAGCAGGGACCCAAGATCTCAGACCCGGTAATCTCGGCTCCCTGCTTTTGCAGGGGCGACATTCTTCACAAGTCCGCCTGGATTAGCCGGCTTCCCGGTAGGCGTGCATGTCGGCGCCGCCCCTGCGGTGCCTCGGCACGGGCTTTGCCGCCGCGCTCTGGCGATTAAAAGTGTCCGCACAGCGCTGCCATCGCTCGGCCATCCGGTTCCATGTGGCCTTGCTTGCGGGATCGCGCGTGAACTTTGCCATTCGCTGGCAGTCGGCGGCGTGCTTGAGAAATTCCTCCGATGGGTTCATCGACCGGTCCTCCTGATGGTCAGCCTGCCCACGCGTTCGTCCCATCCCAGAACTTTTCCGCATCCCGATGGGGAAGCCATCGCGCACGCACTGACCCGCCCCCGCCCTATGTCCACAACCGGACTCAACGGCGATCCGCGGCAAAGGTTCCTAGGAACCGCGTTGCTAGGTGGCCGACCGGCGCCCCGAGCATGGTAAGTTCCCAAGCGATTCCTCGAGACAACGATGAAGGATGACCGAGCCTTGGCCTCCACCGCGGGAGACTGCGCAATGGGTGGGGAGGGGGCATTACGCGACACGGCCGCCGTCAATGCCCAGGCCGACGAGCTGCCGCGTCCGCGCGGCGTTTACGTCGATGCTGCGGTTTGGCACTGGCAGGGACTCAAATGGGCCCATCTGCTCGCCGACGACATCGACGAGCTGCATCGCTTCGCGGCGAGACTCGGCATTCACCGCGCCTCGTACCAGGGCCCGCCGCGGACCTCCGTCCCGCACTATGATCTTACCCTGTACGAGCGGCACCGCGCGATCGCGCTCGGCGCGATGGCCTGCAGCCGCGAAGAGATCGTCGCCATCGTGCGCCGCACGCGCCGACGAATTGCGTGACGAAAGACGCGGCGCTCACCGCATATTTGCCCAAGGGTCGAACTTCTGCTGGTCCCCCATCCTGTCGAGCGCGGCTTTGTATGCCTTGTCCGTCTCGGCAGCTTTCTGCTTCTGCTCTGCGGTTTGTTCCTGTGCTCCGGAGTGTCTGCCCTTGCCCCGCCCCTGGGCGTAAGCCGACGCGATCAATACCGCGAGCATCGCGAGAGTTGTGACGACGGTTAGCATTGCAGTCCCCTTGCAACGTCGCACCCTTGGCGATGGTAGAAGCTGTTGTGGCGAAAAGTGGGACGGCACGGCCGCGTGTGAGAGGGCGCTGTCATAGCGCTAACAAATCGTAGCTGCCGCGGGGGTTATTTCGGGGCGCAAGCAACCACGACCTTGACCGCCACGCCTTGTCGCTGCGGCCGGAAGGTGGCGCGGTTGTCCTCCTCGAAGACGAAGGTGCCGCCCGGGTTGATGGCGTAGGTGTTGAGAATGCGTTCGTTGGCCTCGCAAGCGACGGTGCAGGCCTGGCGGCATTCTCCGTCGACGAAGCGAATGACCGTTCCGCTCGGCCCCGCCGGGCCGGGAGGACCCGCAGGCCCGGCCGGGCCGGCCGGCCCCGGGTCGCCCTTTTCGCCCTGGGGGGCGACCTTCTCTTCGCACGCCGCGAGCGCAAGCGGCGCCAACAGCACGGGAACAACGAACCAGCGAAGTCGCATGGAGCCTCCCTCGATATCCCGCGGATATCACATCACGAAATTAGGACAGCATTCGGGTCGCCGAAAGGGGGCGGCATGCGCGGCATTGGCGCTCGTCGGCGGCCTGCCCCGACCGCGCGGCCTATGTGGATGGCTCCGCCTCCGCCGCAGCGGTGGTCAAGCGCTCCGCCAGCGAGCGCGCCACCTCCGGCGTCATCTGCACGCGAACGATGGGGCCCATGGGGCGGTGCCAGTCATCGAGCAGGTGCAGCGTCACTTCTATATTGTCATTGAGCACGTGGGCGGTTGCCAGTTCCGCCGTGCCGAGGTCATGCGGCGGAGGTCCTCTGAATTCGGCGACCATGGGGGTGCTTCATGCCAAGTGATGTCGGATCATTACGGGACTCGATATGGGAAAGAGGCCGCCGTTGCGGCGGCCTCGCGCTTGTCGATCACCAACAGGGGCGGCACCAGCAGCGCCAGCGGCCGCAGACACGGGTGAATCCCGGCCGGCAATAAGGTCCCCATCCCCGGCACGCCGCCGGTTCGACGGGGGTAAAATTCTGCGCAGCGCCGCCGATGTTGTTGGCTCCGCGCGAGGTTTGCGCGTCGGCGGTGAATGCCGCAGACCCCGCGAACGCCAGCGCAAGCGCGAGGGTGAGCATGGTTTTGCGCATCGATTTCTCCTTGAGTTTGCTGCGATGTGCCCCGCTTGCAGTGCTCGAGACGAGCGCATCTTACCCGGCCGGCTCGTTTGGTCCACGCCGTGTGGGCGGTCGAGCCCGGGCGCCAAGCGCCGTCTGTGGATTTGCGTCGCGATCACACAAAGGCAGCGCGGGTGAGGGCGAGCGAGGGCGGGTGAAAGAGAGAAGCCCCGGCCGTGGTAGGTCCGGGGCTCTCGTGCAGAAGTGTCACCACGATTCTGGCGGATCGTGATTCGATAAGCTAATGCGATATGCGCGCTTTCGGCAACAGCCATGGGTGTGAAAATCGTCTCATGTGACATTTATGCCGAAATGGACCCCGGGCGGCACAGCGGTAACGCGCTCCGGCTGGCCACGAAGCCTGCAGGATCGCCAAACGGTGCGGGATAGAGAGCTGTGGATGAGAAACAGCAACCTGGGCACTGGCCCGCTTCAGCGTCTGGCCATAGGATTTGCGTCGGCCGCGCTTTCTGGAGAACGCAAGTCATGGCACGTTTGATCGTCTCCATAGTCCTTGTCGCCATGCTCGCCTTGCTCGCCGTCCCCGGGGGAGCCGCATGGGCCCAGGAGCGGGCCACGTGCTCGCAGGCGCGCGCCCATTGCGGCACCCAGCGAGTTTGCCAAAAGCGGTTCGACAACTGCATGCAAACCGGCTGCTGGACGGTCGTGATGGTGAAACGGTGCGGGTACGAGAAGCGATGACGAGCTGGCCGGCGCGTCGGCCCGCGTCATTGAGCTAACCGGCAATCGCAGAACGTGCCGCAAAGCCCGCTGGGGCGGGCTACTCGATGAGATGCGCTTCGCGCGCGGCAGCACCCGCTTGTTGGCATGCCGCCGGCTCCGTGTCGGCGATGCCGCGATTGATCACGCTGTTGCGTTGGGTGATGACCTCCCAGTACCAGCGGCCATCTCCGCTGGGCATGACCCGAAATTCGACATCTGGTTGCGCCGTGTCCATGAACCGCCTCCCACCTTCCGTTTCACCGGCTGCACAATGAGACTATCGGTTGCGCCGCACGCCGCACAAAGAAAGGCACGAAGCCCCGCTTCCGGCCGGCGCAATCTCGGTCTGCATCGGCTTTCCGCACTGTCCGCACGCTTTTACGGTGGCCATTCGTCGCGCCCCTTGAGCTAGGGCTGTGAGCAGTTTTGCAGGCTTAGAACGTGCAATTCGGGCACCGGTTCCAAAGGCGAAACTTGCAATGCTAACAGACGGTTGCACTTGCGACAGGTCAGCCGGGCGTGGGTGGGGCTAGGATCGCGTCCGGTCCGAGGCACCGGGCGCGGCTCATCTCGACATCAGCATCACCGCGCGGTCGCACAGTTGCGCAGGATCGCGTTCGCCGTCCTTGGCCAGGCGGATCACGAGTTTGGCGAGCGCGATCGCCGCCGGGTCTTTGCGGTCGCGGACACCGAGCTCGCCCAGCGCGCGTTCGAAAGCCTCTGTGAGGACCGCAACGTCCTCCGGCGTGAACCAGTGACCCCCTTCGAGAAGAGTGGTGCTGATGGGCAGCCCGAAGCGGTCGGCGCTCAACATGACGGCCTCAATCACCGAAGTCTTGTCGAACCTCTTATACAGTTGCCCGACTGCATTTTTATGTCCGATGCCTGACCCCGTTCGGCGCATGTTGCGCCAAACGACGGCAGGGGCTCGGGGCAAGATGTGAAGAAGAAGCCGCCAACCAACTCGGGCCAATCATGGACCGCTATTTCCAGCCGGCCTGCCGTTCGCAATCTCGCCGGGCCCGAGGGTTGGCCTTTTCCCACTGCGTAATCGAGCGGGTTTCGTTGTCGTCCATCTTTTCGTTCATGCAAACACAGTACGCGCGAATGATCGCGGGTGTGCCGCCCGGCTCGTCGCGGTTGTCGCGGATGCACTCATTGATCCACTTGAGGTCGTCGGCGTTCATCTGCTGGGCGAGTGCGGCGTTGGACGAGATCAAAGCCGCGCATAGGGCGCAGAACATGGCTAGGCGATTCATCGCATTCCTCTCCGGTTGGGTCCTCGGAAGCCCCCGCAGACCAGCATGTACTGCACTGCACCAAATCCGGCCACAGCGGGTTAGCTCGGATCGTGCCGTCCTGTGGATACTGGCCGGGCCAGTACTCTCGTGGAAAAAGAACATATTGCGAACTGAGAACAAACCGTGTACATTACCTCTTCGCTGGCCGTTCGTTGTCGGTCGTCCGAATCCGGTCCTATAAGGAGTGGGAGCAATGACCACCGCATTACGTCTCGTCGAAGGTTCGTCCATGGATAAGTCAAAGGCCCTTGATGCCGCGCTCTCCCAGATCGAGCGCACCTTCGGTAAGGGCTCGATCATGCGGCTTGGCAAGAACGACAAATCGATGGACGTGGATACCGTCTCCACCGGCTCGCTCGGCCTCGACATTGCGCTCGGCATCGGCGGCTTGCCGCGCGGCCGGGTGGTCGAAATCTACGGACCGGAATCGTCGGGCAAAACCACGCTCGCGCTGCACTGCTTGGCGGAAGCGCAGAAGAAGGGCGGAATCTGCGCCTTCATCGATGCCGAGCACGCGCTCGACCCGATCTATTCGCGCAAGCTCGGCGTCAATGTCGACGATCTCTTGATCTCGCAGCCTGATGCCGGCGAGCAGGCGCTCGAAATCGCCGACACGCTGGTGCGCTCGGGCGCGGTCGACGTGCTCGTCATCGATTCGGTCGCCGCGCTCGTTCCGCGCGCCGAGCTCGAAGGCGAGATGGGCGACAGCCAGCCCGGCCTGCAGGCGCGCTTGATGAGCCAGGCGCTGCGCAAGCTCACCGCCTCGATCAACCGCTCCAACACCATGGTGATCTTCATCAATCAGATCCGCATGAAGATCGGTGTGATGTACGGCTCGCCCGAGACCACCACCGGCGGGCATGCGCTCAAGTTCTACGCCTCGGTGCGCCTCGACATCCGCAGGATCGGCGCGATCAAGGAGCGCGACGAGGTGGTCGGTAACCAAACTCGCGTCAAGGTCGTCAAGAACAAGCTCGCGCCGCCGTTCAAGCAGGTCGAGTTCGACATCATGTACGGCGAAGGCGTGTCGAAGAGCGGCGAGCTGATCGATCTCGGCGTGAAGGCGGGTGTTGTCGAAAAATCGGGCACCTGGTTCTCCTATGACAGCCAGCGCATCGGCCAGGGCCGCGAAAACGCCAAGGCGTTCCTCAAGGCCAATCCCGACATCGCCGCCAAGATCGAGACCGCGATCCGGCAGAACGCCGGCCTCATTGCCGAACGGATCCTTGCCGGCGAGGGGGGCGAGAACGAGGACGCCGCCGAGTAAGGGAGCTCCCCGACCGTCATTGCCGGCACCGGCAATCCATCCCTTTGCGAAAAGTTGCGTCAGTCTCGCGAAACGGATGGACCCGCGGGCCGACGGGGGCCCCGCCGACAAGGCGGGGTGCCTATCCCGCGGGTGACGGGCGGGATGTGTTCTGCCCTCATGCTGAGGAGCCGCGCCTTAAGCGCGTTCACGCGCGTCTTCGACGCGCTATGGCGCGGCGTCTCGAAGCATGAGGGCATTGGACGCCTCATCCTTCGAGACGGCGGCTTCGCCGCCTCCTCAGGATGAGGCGGTCCCGGATCAGCGGCGCACCGCTGCGCGCTGCGCCGCATCCGGGACACGTGATGCAAAGGCCTTACCTCTACTGTCGCCCCAGGCGCTTGCGCGCTTCCGTAATCACCCGCGGTAGCGCGTCCTCGTTCGCCGGCGCCATCAGGTGGACTCCCGCAACGCCGGGGATCGCGGTCAATTCTTCGATCAGTTCGACGGCGATGCGCTCGCCCTCAGCCGCGGGATCGGCGGTGTGCTCCAGCCGCTCGATATAGATCTCAGGGATGATCGTCCCGTAGAGGCGTTGCTGCATCCAGCGCGCCGAGCGCGCCGAGCGCAGCGGCGCAACGCCGATCAGGAGGAATACGCCCTGCGTTGCGGCGTGCTCGCGGAGCCTCGCGGCGTAGCGGCGCACGACGCCTGCATCCATGCAGAACTGGGTCTGCGCGAATTCGGCGCCGGCGGCGAGCTTGGCCGCGAGCCTGTCGGGGCGCCAGGACGGCGGCGGGTCAATCGGCACGTCGGCGGCGCCGAGGAAGAATGACGCGCGGCCCAAAACCTTGCGTCCGGAGGGAAGCTCGCCCTTGTCGCGCAGCTCGCGCGCCATCGCGGTGAGCGTGACGGAATCGACGTCGAACACCGCCTTGGTCTGCGGCTGGTCGCCCGCCTTCGGGTCGTCGCCGGTGAGACAGAGAATGTTGTGCACGCCACAGGCGGCGGCACCCATGAGGTCGGCCTGCAGCGCCAGGCGGTTGCGATCGCGGCAGGTGAATTGGAGGATGGGCTCGATCCCCGCGCGCGCAAGCAGCGACGCCGCAATCGGCGCGGAGAGATGCGCACGGGCGCCGGCCCCGTCGGTGATGTTGACCGCGTCGGCGAGCCCTACCAGGGGACGCGCCTTGCGCAGCAGATCGTCGGCGACGCACGACACCGGCGGGGTGATTTCGGCGGTGATGGCGAATTGTCCGGCGCGCAGCAGCGTCTCGAGACGCGAAGCGGGCTGCCGTGGGGTCATCGTCTTGTCCGGCGGTGTTGAGCGCGGGCGCGGCACGGTGCGCGGTGGAAGAAGCCGCTTATATAAGCAATTGGCGCCGCACCAGTAAGGCAATCTCCGGAGCAGGGGAGAAGAGGCCGGCTTCCTGGACAGGGCATGGAGGCGCCGTTAAAAGCACCGGCAACCTGCCGAGGCAGCAAAACGAAATCGAGCGCGGCCATCGCGCCTGCGAGGCGGGAACGGATGGCAGCCTGGTAGACGGATCCGGTAATGAGCGGCGTCAACGAGATCAGGTCGAGGTTCCTCGACTATTTCGCTGAGAACGGCCACCAGGTGGTGCCGTCGTCTCCGCTCGTGCCGCGCAACGATCCCACCTTGATGTTCACCAATGCCGGCATGGTGCAGTTCAAGAACGTCTTCACCGGCCTCGAGAAGCGTCCCTATACGCGCGCGGTCACCGCGCAGAAATGCGTGCGCGCCGGCGGTAAGCACAACGACCTCGACAACGTCGGGTATACCGCGCGCCATCACACCTTCTTCGAGATGCTCGGCAATTTCTCCTTCGGCGATTACTTCAAAGACCGGGCCATCGAACTAGCTTGGAATCTCGTCACCAAGGAGTTCGGCCTGCCGGTCGATCGCCTGCTGGTCACCGTTTTCTCCGAGGACGACCAGGCCTTCGATCTGTGGAAGAAGATCGCGGGCTTGCCCGAGAGCAAGATCGTGCGCATCGCCGGCGCCGACAATTTTTGGCAGATGGGCGATCTCGGCCCCTGCGGGCCGTGCTCGGAAATTTTCTACGACCACGGGCCACACATCCCCGGCGGTCCGCCGGGCTCATCCGAGGCCGAGGGCGACCGCTTCATCGAGATCTGGAACCTCGTGTTCATGCAGTTCGAGCAGCTGCCCGGCGGCAAACGCGTCGACTTGCCGAAGCCCTCGATCGACACCGGCATGGGCCTCGAACGCATCGCCGCGGTGCTACAGGGCACCCACGACGACTACCAGATCGATCTGTTCGGCGCGCTCATCTCCCATGTTGCCGACCTGACCGGCGTCGAGCCGGAAGGTCCGCGCGGCGTGTCGCACCGCGTGATCGCCGATCACCTGCGCGCGTCGTCGTTCCTGATCGCCGACGGCGTTCTGCCCTCGAACGAGGGCCGCGGCTACGTGCTCCGCCGCATCATGCGCCGCGCCATGCGGCATGCGCAGCTCCTCGGCGCGGACGAGCCGGTGATGTGGCGGCTCGTGCCCACGCTCATCCGCGAGATGGGCCAGGCATATCCCGAGCTCTCGCGCGCGGAGCCGCTCATCACCGAGACGCTCAAGCTCGAAGAGACGCGGTTTCGCACGACGCTCGCGCGTGGGCTTGCGCTGCTCGAAGAAGGGAGCAAGGGACTCGCACGCGGTGCCAAATTTTCCGGCGAAGCCGCCTTCACGCTCTACGATACTTACGGCTTTCCGCTCGATCTGACCCAGGATGCGCTCAAGCCGCGCGGGATCGCCGTCGATACCGAAGGCTTCAACGCGGCCATGGAGCGCCAGCGCGAGAAGGCGCGCGCGTCGTGGGCAGGATCGGGCGAGGCGGCCACCGAAACATTGTGGTTCCCCATCAAGGAGCGCGTCGGCGCCACCGAGTTCCTCGGCTACGAGACCGAAACCGCCGAGGGCGTCGTCGCAGCGTTGGTCAAGGACGGCAAGGAGGTCGAGGCCTTGCGCGCCGGCGAGAGCGGCGCGGTCGTGCTCAACCAGACGCCGTTCTATGGCGAAGCAGGCGGGCAGGTCGGCGACACCGGCATCATGCACGCCGACGGCGTGCGCTTTTCCGTCACCGACACCCAGCGCAAGGCAGGCGACCTGCTCGTGCATCCCGGGAAGGTGGAAAAAGGCACGCTCAAAGTCGGTGCCGCGCTCACCCTCGAGGTCGATCATTCCCGGCGCAGCGCCATCCGCCGCAATCACTCGGCGACGCACATTCTGCACGAGGCGCTACGCCAGGTGCTCGGCGATCACGTCGCGCAGAAGGGCTCGTTGGTCGCGCCCGACCGGCTGCGCTTCGACTTCTCCCATCCCAAGCCGATGACGGCGGAGGAGATCGAGCGGGTCGAAGACATCGCCAACGATATCGTGCTGCAGAACTCGCCGGTGAGCACGCGGCTGATGGCGGTCGATGAAGCGATTGCGTCAGGCGCGCGGGCGCTGTTCGGCGAGAAATACGGCGACGAGGTGCGGGTCGTGGCCATGAGGGACGGCGGCAGCAACACCATGGGCTGGTCGGTCGAGCTCTGCGGCGGCACGCACGTCACGCGCACCGGCGACATCGGCCTTATCGCCGCGCTCGGCGACAGCGCGGTCGCGGCCGGCGTGCGCCGCATCGAGGCGCTCACCGGCACCACGGCGCGCAAGCACGCGCGGCATTTGGGCGAACTCGCCAAGGCGGCCTCCGCGGAGCTCAAGGCGCCGCTCGAGGAGGTGCCGCAGCGTCTCGCGCAAGTGCTCGACGAGCGGCGCCGCCTCGAACGCGAGCTGTCCGAGGCGAAGAAGAAACTCGCCATGGGCGGCGGCAGCGCGCAAGGTGCGGACGGCGTGCGGGTCGTGGGCGACGTGAAGCTTTTGGCGCGCGCGGTCGCAGGTATCGATCTCAAGGACCTGCGCAGCCTCGCCGACGAAGGCAAGAAGCGCCTCGGCTCGGGCGTTGTCGCCATCGTCGGCGTGACCGAGGAAGGCAAGGCCGGCGTCGTGGTCGGCGTTACCGCCGACTTGACCGGGCGTTTCTCTGCGATCGATCTCGTGCGCAAAGGGGCCGAGGCGCTCGGCGGCAAGGGCGGCGGCGGGCGCGCGGACATGGCGCAGGCCGGCGGTCCCGACGGCTCCAAGGCCGAAGCCGCGCTCAAAGCCATCGAAGGCGCGATCGGCGGTTCGTAGGGAGCACGATGGGTTGAGCGCTTGCGCGAAACCCATTGGTGAACGTAGCCCCAGATTGAGTGCAGCGAAATCCGAGGTTTTGCCTGCCGCTCCGCTCGCCCCGGGTGTGGCTTCGCTGCACCCCGGGCTACAGGCTCACGGCCCTTTACGCAGGAAAACGTAATCCGTGGCGTAGGGAGCGCTATGGAACGCGCCGGCCTTGTCGCAGGAGCCGGTGTGGACGCCGCCCACGGTATTGATCCGCTGCACCGTCGTCACGCTCGAGAGCGTACCGCTGCCGCGATGCGCCGTCACCTCGAGCTTGAGCCAGGGGATGTCGCTCGCGGTCTTGCCGGGGGCGTTGGCGACGACCTTGCCGACCACCGCGCTGCCGTCGACGTGCTCCCAATTCGGCCCGGCATAGTGCCGCCCGACGGTCTTGCCGTCGAGCAGCAGCGTCGCGATCGGCTCGCGGAATGCCCATGCGAGCTTGCCGTCGTTGCCGGCCTTGCACTCATAGACCTGCGCGCCCTCGGCATGGAGCGTGACGACCGCGCTCTCGCCCGGCGCCGCGAGGGCGGGCGGGACCTCCGCCAATGCCGTATTCGGCATCGCCGCGGCGACGATGATGGTGAGCGGAAATAGTGAAACGCGCATGGCACGTCCTCCTTCCCTCGCCGGATACTCGCGCGCCGGCGATTACGCCATCGCCTTCTTGAGGTTCTCGTCGACCTTGTCGAGGAAGCCGGTGGTGGAGAGCCATTTCTGATCGGCGCCCACCAGCAGCGCGAGGTCCTTGGTCATAAAGCCGGACTCCACCGTGCCGACGGTGACGTGCTCCAACGTCGCGGCGAATTTGGCGAGCGCGGCATTGTTGTCCAGCTTGGCGCGATGCGCGATGCCGCGCGTCCAGGCGAAAATCGAGGCCACCGAATTGGTGGAAGTCTGCTCGCCCTTCTGGTGCTGGCGGTAGTGCCGCGTCACCGTGCCGTGCGCCGCCTCGGCTTCGACGACCTTGCCGTCCGGCGTCATCAGCACCGACGTCATCAGTCCGAGCGAGCCGTAGCCCTGCGCCACGGTGTCCGACTGCACGTCGCCGTCGTAGTTCTTGCACGCCCAGACGTAGCCGCCCGACCATTTCAGCGCCGCCGCCACCATGTCGTCGATCAGCCGATGCTCATAGAAGATCCCCTTCTTCTCGAACTCGGCCTTGAACTCCTTGTCATAGATCTCCTGGAAGATGTCCTTGAAACGCCCGTCGTAGACCTTGACGATGGTATTCTTGGTCGAGAGATAGACCGGATAACCGCGGTTGAGGCCGTAATTGAGCGACGCGCGGGCGAAATCGCGGATCGAGTCGTCGAGATTGTACATCGCCATGGTGACGCCGCCGCCGGGGAAGCGGAATACCTCGCGCTCGATCTTGGTGCCGTCGTCGCCTACGAAGGAGAGCGTCAGCTTGCCTTTGCCCGGCACCTTGAAATCGGTCGCCCGGTACTGGTCGCCGTAGGCGTGGCGGCCGATGATGATCGGCTTGGTCCAGCCGGGCACCAGCCGCGGCACGTTCTTGCAGATGATCGGCTCGCGGAAGATGACGCCGCCCAGGATGTTGCGGATCGTGCCGTTGGGCGAGCGGTACATTTCCTTGAGATTGAATTCCTTCACCCGCCCCTCGTCGGGCGTGATGGTTGCGCACTTGACGCCGACGCCGACTTTCTTGATCGCCTCCGCCGCTTCGACCGTGATGCGGTCGCGCGTCTCGTCGCGCTTCTGCATGCCCAGATCGAAGTAGAGCAGCTCGATGTCGAGATAGGGATGGATCAATTTCTCCTTGATGAGATGCCAGATGATGCGGGTCATCTCGTCGCCGTCTATCTCGACGACCGGGTTCTGCACTGCGATCTTCGCCATGGAGCCCTTGCTTTTGCACGCGCGAACGTGTGGAGGAGTGAGCGAAATACCCTTGGGGCAGGCGCCTTATGGCGTGCCCGACCGCGTCCCGCAAGCGCAAAACACGATGCGCGCCGAATTGCGCGCGGGTCGATCGACGAACCTTCACCCGCGCGCGCACGGACGACGTGCTGGTGTATTAAGCGCACCTGCGTTTGCGAGCAGCAAACGTAGGCCGGATTGAGCCA
>JBJMTU010000383.1:0-8433 GCA_045811545.1 Xanthobacteraceae bacterium
GCCGCTGCAGGTAACGAGTGACGGCGAAGCGTTCGGCGAGTTCGGCATTGGTCGCCTCGGGAAACGCGCCGATGCTCAACACATCGATCTTCATCAAACCTCGAAGACCTGCTTCGGGGTCTTGTGCAGGCAGTCGCCGGGGCCGCTGGACTCGATGAGATAATTGTCGCAGATCACGGCGAAGATCGACGGCGTCTCGTAACCGGGATGCACCGCCAGATTCATGTGCTGCTCGACCGTCATCGTCTCGTCGCAGCGGATCAGGGGCCGTTCCACCAAATCGTAGCCCTGGCCGTGGCAATAGAGCCGCAGCTCCGGCGGCAAGTTGCGGCTGCGCATGTAATCATCGTGGCTCTGCGCGATGTCGGCACAAGATGCCCCCGGCTTAAGCATGCGTAAGGTGTGGGCCTGTGCCTCCTTCATCGATTCGAAGCCGTCGATAAGCTCGTTCGATGCCTTGCCCAGCACGATGGTGCGCGCAATCTCGGTATAGAAGCCGCCGGGTCCGTTGTTTTCGATCAACAGCGTGAAATGCTCGCCGGGCTTGAGCGTGCGCGCCTGCAGGTGCCGATCGAGGAAGCGCGAGGCCTGACCGAGGGGCGCGGAGGAGCCGAGGAAGAGTCCCTGCTCGCTGCCGAGTCGCCGGCCTTCGTATTGCACCAGCGCGGTAATGTCGTTGTCGGTCACGCCGGGACGGATTTTCTCGAGCAGGCGGTTGAAAATCTCGTCCTGCATCGCCGCCGCCTTGCGAATGAGATCCCTCTCCTCCTTGCTCTTGATCGCCTTGAGACGATCGACGAATTCGGTCGCATCCACGAAGGAGGCCTTGCCGGCGAGCTCGCGCTCAATACGCGTGACAAACTTGTGCGGCATGGCGCCGGCGCCAACCCAGCCGATGCTGCGGTAGCCGTAATGCTTGAGTTCTTCGGCGACGAGCTCCGCCTGGTATTCGTCGGTATAGGCGACGCTAGTGAACGCCGGCGTAAAGATGATCGCTCCGACGCCGCGGTTGATCTCATCGCCACCGTTGATCTTGCGACGCCCGCCGCGCGGGCCCATGTCGACCACCGTCATCGGATCGCATGCGGGAAAGATGACGCTGCGCGGATAGCCGTTGCTCAGCGGCGTATCCGTGAACCAGCGGACATAGCCGCCGAGCCAGTCGTTGTTGTTCTGCATTACCAACGCATCGATCTTGCGCTCCGCCATGGCTTTGCGCACCGCGTCCCAGCGACGTTCGAGCTCACGGGTCGAAATCGGATTGAGGAGCCGTTCGTCCATTGCCTTCATCCTGCCGAAGCCAACGTTGTAAGTTGAGAATTTGCCACGCCGAGCAGCGCCGCCGCGTTGGTTCTCACGATTTGCTCTTTCTGTATCGCTGACAGCGCGTTGGTGTCGGTGACGAATTCGACCGGCATCGCTTCGCCGACGGGATAGTCGGAGCCGAGCAGCACCCGCTCCGCGCCGACCTTATCGACTAAGTGTTGCAGCAAGGAGCGGTCGTAGACGCAACTGTCGAAGTAGAGCATACGCAGATAATCGATCGGCGGCTTGCTCATGTTGATGCGCGTGTTGGCCTTCTCGATGTAATTGCGATCGATACGGCCCATGTAGTAGGGCATGTAGCCGCCGCCATGCGACACGCAGATTTTGAGCCGCGGGAAAGTTTCCAGCACGCCGTCATACATCAATGACGAGATCGCCATCGCCTCCTCGAACGCCTGCCCGACGCTGTTCCAGAGATGATAGCGTTTGAAGCGGCGGTCGCGATTGCCGCCGGGATGGATGAAAACGACCGCCCCGAGCTCTTCCACCTTGGCCCAAAACGGCCGCAGCTCAGAATCGCCCAACTCCATCGGCCCGGCCATGGTCGAGATCGCCGCGCCCTTGAGCCCCAATTCACGCACGCAGCGCTCGAGCTCGGTCACCGCGAGCGCGGGTACGTGCAGCGGCAGCGTGCCGAGACCGAGCAATCGCGTCGGATGCGAAGCCACCGCTTTCGCGATCCAGTCGTTGGTCGCGCGCGCCAGCTGAAGACTCGTCTGCGCGTCGGCCCATTCCAGGCCCTGATGGACCAGGCTTGCACTCAGCACCTGGATCTCGACGCCGATCGCATCCATCTTGTCGATGCGATCCGCGACTTCGCTCATGCGCGCGAGCACAGTGGCGGCCCGGCCCTTGATGTTGCGTCGCATCTCGTCGGTGACGCCGGGGTCGGTCGGCAACTCGAAAAAGATGTTGTGCTCAGCCGCCACCGAGTAGACTTCCGGCACGATCACGTGGGCATGGAAGTCGATAGCGCGCGGCCCCGTACGGCCTGATGACGTCACGTTCTTCACTCCCGCTTTACGAACCTGTCTCGTATCGTATCATGCGCAGATAGGCAGAGAGAGCCTGCCGACGTGATCCTGCCCGCATATGTGACCAGGGTGAGGAGACAGAAATGGCCAAGCGCAAGCCGAGCACCCACAGTGTCCGGCGCGACCAGCGGGCATCGCGAACCGCGCCCGGGGCCGCCTCGCCGCCGGCCTCCGAAGGTCAGATTTCCTATAGCAGCCTTTCGCTGCACGCCCTGTTCGAGCAACAGGCGCGCCAGCTCATCGACCGCACCGACCTCGACGAGGAGCAAAAGCAAAACATCCTCCTCGCCCTGAGCTGCCCCTGTTGCGGCGCCGGCGCGATGTCATTCACCGCCAAGCTCAAACGATGAATCAAGCGTAGGGTGGGCAAGGGCAGCTTCGCCGTTGCCCACGCGTGGAGGAAAGCGACCGACGCCGCGTCCGCTGACATATTCTCGCGAGAAGCAGAGCTTGGCTTTGCCCCCTGCATCGCTATGCCAATTTCGCCCCTGCTGCGGCACGATCACCTGATCGCCGCGCCGCGCGCAATTTTGCGGTTGCAGCCGCATCGACCTCGAAGCTTTGCGGATCGAGCACCACGCCGTAAAGCTCCGCCGCAGACTTGACCGTCACGTAACCTTGCCGGACATCCTCGCGCACCTGCTCCACCGGTCGCTCGAGCGCGCTTCCGTAGCCGCCTCCCCCGCCGGAGCGGATTTTGAAGGCGTCACCCGGCTTGAGCTGGGCCACCAAAACCTTGGCATTGGGAAAGTCGCTCTTCCATTGCCCGCCGATGCGCAGTTCCACTGCGTTCCCGCTGCCATCGAGGCCGCCAGCGAGCCCCCAGGGGAGGCAGTGGGCGCGCTCGCTCTGATTATTGACCATCATGTTGCTGCGCGCACGCACCACGCGCTCGACGCCAAGCCCACCGCGGCGGCGGCCGGCACCGCCTGAATCGGGCACCAGCGCATAGCGTTCGACGACGATGGGAAACTTGAACTCGGCCTGCTCGTTCGGGCTGTTGTGGGTATCACCGTCGTTGATGCAAACGGTGGCGGAGACGCCGTCCTCGGTCATCTTGGCCCCCCAGCCACCGCCCAGCGGCCCGAAGCTGCCGATGAAGAATTCCGACGTACGCTCGTTGATGCCGTGAAACGACGAGGCCAGCAGGTCGGCGTGATGGCCGGCAATGACCCGGTCGGGTATCGCGGGAGCCAATGCCTTGAAGATCGTATCGACGATGGTCATCGGATACGTCATCCACCAGCGCATGGGCGCTGGCCGCACGGCACTAATGACGCGGCCCGGCGGTACCACGGTCTTGAGGCTGCGAAACGAGCCGTCGTTGATGGGATAATCGGTGGGCGAGGTCAGGCACTTGTAGGCGACCTGTGCGCAGGCATAGCCGGTGGTGATGCCGGAATTGTAGAAGCCGCGCACCTGCTTCGACACCTCACTCAAGTCGACGGTCATCTCGTCGCCCTCGACCACGACGCGCACGCGGATCGGCACTCTGCGGCCGATGTCGATGCCGTCGTCATCCATGTACGATTCCGCCTCGTAGACGCCGTCGGGAATCGTGCGCGTGCGCGTGCGCGCCATCGCCTCGGCGTGATCCATGATCGCCGCGATCGAGCCGAGCACGGCGTCGCGCCCGTAGCGCTCGATCAGTTCGAGGAAGCGCCGTTCGCCGGTTTTGACCGCGGTGACTTGCGCGCGCAAATCGCCCATCGCTCGACTCGGCAGACGCACATTCTGCCGGATGATGTCCACCACGGTCGCATTGACGAGGCCGCGGTCCTGATACTTGAGAATCGGGATCTGCAGTCCTTCCGAAAAAATATCGGTGCTCATGCCGCCGAGGATGCCGCCGATGTCGAGCCAGTGCGCCATGCAACAGGAGAACGCGACGAGCCTACCCTTATGGAAGATCGGAAGCGTCAGCGTGACGTGGTTGAGATGGCTGCCGGTGAGATAGGAATCGTTGGTGATGTAGATATCGCCGGGATGCATGTCGGCAACGCCGAAATGCCCGATCTTGGCCTTCACCGTCTCCGCCATGCCGCGAATGAACATCGGCAAGCCGATGCCGATCGAGATGGTCTCGCCCTGTAGCGTGAACAGCCCGGTCGTGAAGTCGAGCGCCTCGTAGATGATGATGTTGTAGGCGGTGCGCATGAGGTTGGTCTTCATTTCCTCGGTCACCGCGATGACGCCGTTGCGCACGATCTCCGTGATCACCGGATCGGCCTCGCGCAGCTTCAAGCGTTTTGTCGTCTTGTTGGGCATGACGCGTCGGGTAGGCATCGCGCGTTCTCGAGTCTCATTCGCAGCTGCGGCGGCATAACGCCCGCACGTTCGCCGCGCGTGGGCAAGATCGCTTTCGGCAGCGGCCGCTGGTTTTTAGCATACGATTTTGCCCGCCCGACCGGTCATTCCCGGCGACCTCCTGCCACCTTGATGATCAGATGTCCGCCGGCATCGACTTGGAGCCGGTCGCCGCGCAGTAGCAGCGTGGTCGCCGCGTGTTCCTCGATGAGCGCGGGTCCGCTGATCCGGTTGCCGGCGGTGAGCGCGGCGCGGGCGTAGGTCGGCGTCGGGTGGAACTTGCCCTGCAGATAGACCGGTCGCCTGCCCGTAAACGCGGAGCTGGGAGGCGCGCTCTTGCCGCGCGCGATCCGCTCCTGCGGCGGCTTGCGCATGATCCCGGCAACTGTGCTGCGCAGGCTGACGATCTCGGCGGGCTCCTCCGGCGCCGCGGTGCCGTAGCGCAATTCGTGCATGGCGTCGAACAGGCGCTTGATCGCATGGCGGTCTTGCCGTTCGAACACCTTGAGCGGCAAGTCCACGGTGACCGCGTGCTCCTGGCCCACATAGCGCATATCGGCCGCGCGCCTTACCGTGATCTTCTGCGGCTTGATCGACGCACCGGCGATCGCGGCGCGCCCCTGGCGCTCGAGGTCACGATAGACACGTTCGATCGCCGCAAACGGAGCCTCGTCGAGGCGCGCGAACGAGGTGCGCACGAAATCGTAGCGCAAATCCGAGAACAGCATGCCGAAGGCCGAGAAGACCCCCGGCGCAGTCGGCACGATGACGCTGCGGATGCCGATCTCGCGCGCGACCTCGACCGCATGCAGTGGCCCGGCGCCGCCATAGGCGACCAGCACGAAATCGCCAGCATCGAGACCACGCTCAGTAGTGACTCCCTTCACCGCGTACGACATCGCGGTCGCGGCAATGCGCAAGATTCCGTCGGCCGCTGCCGTCAAATCCATACCGAGGGGCTTTGCCACGCGCTCGGCCAGCGCGCGTTTGGCGGCCTCGACGTCAAGCCGCATCTCGCCGCCGAGGAACCGGTCGGCGGCAAGCCGACCGAGAACGAGGTTCGCATCCGTCACCGTCGGCCAGTTGCCGCCGCGGCCGTAGCAGGCCGGGCCGGGTACGGCGCCTGCGCTTTGCGGCCCCACCCGAAGCGCCCCCTCCTCGACCCGCGCAATCGAGCCGCCGCCGGTGCCGACCTCGAAAATATCCATCATCGCGATCTGCACCGGCAGTGCCTCGTCGTAACCGCCGATCAAAGCGGCACCGGTGGTGAGCGCTTCGCCATTGTGGATGACGCCGGCCTTCGCCGTGGTGCCGCCCATGTCGAAGGCGATGGCATTTTTCAGCCCGAGCGTCT
The DNA here is from genome assembly GCA_045811545.1 of Xanthobacteraceae bacterium. Lineage (GTDB taxonomy): Bacteria > Pseudomonadota > Alphaproteobacteria > Rhizobiales > Xanthobacteraceae > VAZQ01. Next base: position 6,022 of record JBJMTU010000383.1, read on the forward strand.
GGCAAAGCGCTTGCGTGCCGATGACGCCGGCCGCCGGCCCCGATTCGAGCATGTGCACGCAGTGGCTCTTGGCCTGATTCGCTTGGTAGAGACCGCCCGTCGACTGCACGATCAGGAAGGAGCCGGAAAATCCGTCGCTGCGGATGTGGCCCTCGATCTCGCCGAGGTAGCGGCGAACGATCGGCCCGATATACGCGTTGGCGACGACCGTCGAGCAGCGCTCGAATTCACGATATTCTTCGGATAGTTCATGCGAGGCGGAGACGAACATCTCCGGGTGGTTTCGCTCGAGGATCGCCTTGGCGCGCGCCTCGTGCTCATGCCTGGCAAAGCAGTTGAGAAACAGGATCGCGACCGCCTCCACGCCGAGCCGTTTCAGCGTGCGGCCGAACGCCTCGATCTCCTTCTCGTCGAGCGGCAGCTCGATTTCGCCGTCGGAAAGCACCCGCTCCTTGACCTCGAACCGCAGCGCCCGCTCGACGAGCGGCTCGTGCTTGCGGAAAAAAAGGTTGTAGGCGTCCGGCCGATTGATGCGACCGATCTCATAGATGTCGCGGAAGCCTTCGGTGATGAGAAGCGCGATCTTGGCGCCCTTGCGCTCCAGGATGGTGTTAATGGCGATGGTGGAGCCGTGCAGGAACAGCCCGGCGGATTTGTAGGCACTGTCCGCCTTGGCCACACCGGCATTGATGCCCTCGACCAGGCGCTGCGGGGTCGAGAGCGCCTTTCCGAAAGCCAGCTTCCCGGTCCGTTCGTCGAAGGCTGCGATATCGGTGAAGGTGCCGCCGATGTCCGCCGCGAGCCGCAGGCTGTTGGTTCTTGATCGAATGCGTCGCGTCATGGTCGGTGTGCGCGCGGTCTCTCGCCTATGGTCTTTAACCTTATAGGGGCCGGCGCCATTGCTGTGGGCGCTCAAGGAGGGCGGGACGGCCCGGACCATTAGCCGAGGAGCTTTGGACGGGCTCCGCGATATGCGCTCCCTCCGGGTAACATATTGAATATAAACACATTTTTATTCCTGAAAAAATTTGGTTTGGGACGGAACCATTGAAGCGATGTGGCGTTGGGCGCGTCAGGTGGTGCTCCGACTGGGGCCCCGAGGGGTATAAGCACATGGCCGGAGCCAGCCGGTCTGAGGGCATTCATCAGCAAAGATCGATGGGTCTCCCGCGCCAGGAGCTTTCGGCGCGGCGCCCGACGCTGCGCCACGCCGGGCCCGGAGGACCCCCCCGTTCTCTCTTCCCCCTTCCCATCCGCCGCTTAGGCGTCCAAAGATCGCAGCAGGATGGCCCGGTGGCCGTAGCAGCACTGCTGCGCCCGTAACATCGGGCGAGTTCGTCCGCGCCTGGAGGAAACCATGCCACGGAACACCGAGTCGGTCGGCGAGCTGAAGACCAACGGCCCGTCTCCAAGCGCGGTGGCAATGCCCGATCGCCCGATCGATGGCGGCGCATCGCCCGAGCTCTACGATCTTTTGAATGCGCTGCAGTCCATGCGCGTGGGGGACTTCTCGGTACGCATGGCCGGCGGTCAGGTCGGCTTGCTGGGCAAGATCGCCGACACCTTCAACGAGATCGTCGCCGCCAACCAGCGCATGGCGCAGCAGCTCGAGCGTGTTGGCCAGGTGGTGGGCCGCGAAGGAAAGACGCGCCAGCGCGTGAAGTTCGGCCTCTCCCACGGCGCCTGGGGCGAGATGGAAAGCTCGGTCAATACCCTCATCGATGATCTGCTTTGGCCGACGACGGAAGTGACTCGCGCCATCTCCGCAGTCGCCAAGGGCGATTTGCTGCAAACGGTTCGCCTCGACGTCGACGGCCGGCCGCTGCAGGGCGAATTCCTGCGCTCGGCGAACATCGTCAATACCATGATCAAGCAGCTCAGCGTGTTCACCTCGGAGGTGACGCGCGTGGCGCGCGAAGTCGGCACCGAAGGCAAACTCGGCGGCCAGGCGCAAGTGCGCGAGGTGACCGGCGTCTGGAAGGATCTGACCGAGAGCGTGAACTCGATGGCCTCCAACCTCACCGCGCAGGTACGCAACATCGCGGACGTCACCATCGCGGTTGCCATGGGCGACCTTTCGAAGAAGATCACGGTCGACGTGCGCGGCGAGATTCTGCAGCTCAAGGAAGCCATCAACACGATGGTCGATCAGTTGCGCTCGTTCGCCTCGGAAGTGACGCGTGTGGCGCGCGAGGTCGGCACCGAAGGCAAGCTCGGCGGTCAAGCGATCGTGCCAGGCGTCGCCGGCACCTGGAAGGATTTGACCGATTCGGTGAACGCCATGTGCGGCAACCTCACCGACCAGGTGCGCAACATCGCCGACGTGACCACCGCCGTGGCGCGCGGCGATCTTTCCAAGAAGATCACCGTCGACGTGCGCGGCGAGATCCTGCAGCTCAAGGACACCATCAA
>JBJMTU010000384.1:0-4053 GCA_045811545.1 Xanthobacteraceae bacterium
GCCCAGCCGGAATAGGAGTTGAGCATCGAGATCACCACCGGCATGTCGGCGCCGCCGATCGGGATGATGATGAGCACGCCGAAGGCAAAGGCGGCGAAGGCCAGCAGCCAAAACGCGACGTGACTTTCAGTGCGCGCGAAGAACACGATGAGCGCCACAATGGCAGCCGCGAGCGCGATGTTGATGGCGTGCCGTGCGGGAAGGAGGATGGGCGCGCCGCTCATGCGGCCGGATAGTTTCAGGAACGCAATCACCGAGCCGGTAAAGGTCACGGCGCCGATGGCAACGCCGAGCGACATTTCGATGAGGCTCGACGCAGGGATCGCGCCGACAGTGCCGATGTCGAACGCAGCCGGAGCATAAAGCGCCCCTGCCGCCACCAGCACCGCCGCCATGCCAACCAGGGAATGGAACGCCGCCACCAGTTCCGGCATGGCGGTCATCGGCACGCGCCGCGCGATCACCGCACCGGTGCTGCCGCCGATCGCCAGTCCGAGGACCACCAGTCCCCAAGCGCCAAGGCCGGCGGGGGGGTGCGAGGCGAGCGTCGTGACGATCGCAATCGCCATTCCGACCATGCCGAACAGGTTGCCCTGCCGGCTGGTCTCCGGGCTTGAAAGCCCGCGCAGGGCGAGGATGAAGAGAACGCCGGCAGCGAGATAAAGCAGCGCGACGAGATCAGCGGACATCGACTAACCCCGTCATTTCTTTTTCTTCTGGTACATGCCGAGCATGCGCTGCGTGACCAGGAACCCGCCGAAAATGTTGACCGAGGCGAAGGTGAGCGCGACGAAGCCGAGAACGCGCGCCCAGATCGGGCCCGAGTCGTTGGCCACCAGCGCAACCCCAACGGCGAGCAGCGCGCCGACCACGATCACGGACGAGATCGCGTTGGTCACCGACATCAGCGGCGTGTGCAACGCCGGCGTCACCGACCACACCACGTAATAGCCCACGAAGATCGCGAGCACGAAGATCGAGAAGCGAAACGTGAACGGATCGACCGCCCCACCGGTTGCGGCATGCACGGCGCCGCCAGACGCGACGGCGATAATGTCGAGCTGAGCCAGCGTGAGGTCGCGCGCCACGCCTTGGGCTGCCTCGATCGCGGCGAAGCTGCCGGCCGGAACGATCAGCATTGCAATCTCCTTAACGCGCGAGTTGCGCGGCTCATGCGTTACCCACTGAAGTGATGCGCAGCCGAAAGCGCATCGAGCGCGCGACTAACCCGTTCATGACTCGCGCCCATGCCTGCGGCCGCGCCGTCACGCTGCACTCTTGGGCGCAAAGCTTGGATGAATCACGGCGCCGTCACGGGTGAGCGCTGTCGCTTTCACGATCTCATCGTCCCAATTGACCGCAAGCGCCTTCGCGTTCTTGTCCACCAGGATTTCCAGGAAGGCGAAGAGATTCCTGGCATAAAGGCTCGAAGCGGACGCGGCGATGCGGCCCGGCACGTTGCGGTGGCCGACGATCTTGACGCCGCCCGATTCCACGACTTCACCGGCCTGCGCGAGTTCGCAATTGCCGCCGCGCTCGACGGCGAGATCGACGATCACGGAGCCCGGGCGCATCGAGGCGACCATATCCTTGGAGATAAGCCGCGGGGCCGGGCGGCCGGGGATGAGCGCCGTCGTAATGACGATGTCCTGCTTCTTGATGTGCTCGGAGACAAGGGCAGCTTGCTTGGCCTGATAATCCTTCGACATCTCCTTGGCATAGCCGCCTGCGGTCTCGGCTTGCTTGAATTCTTCGTCTTCGACGGCGATGAATTTCGCGCCGAGACTCTCGACTTGTTCCTTGGCCGCGGGCCGCACGTCGGTGGCGGTCACGATGGCGCCGAGCCGGCGCGCGGTCGCGATCGCCTGCAGGCCGGCGACGCCCGCGCCCATCACGAACAGCTTTGCCGCCGGCACGGTGCCGGCCGCGGTCATCATCATCGGCAGCGCGCGGCCATATTCGGCAGCCGCATCGATCACGGCGCGGTAGCCCGCGAGATTGGCCTGACTGGAGAGCACATCCATCACTTGCGCGCGAGTAATGCGCGGCAACAACTCCATGGCAAAGGCGGCGATGCCGGCATCGGCCATGGCCTTGAGCGCGGCGTCCTCGCCATAGGGATCCATCATGGCAATGACGAGCGCACCCTTCTTGTAGCGGGCAAGCTCGGAGGCGGCCGGTCGGCGCACCTTGAGTACCACGTCGGCATCCTTGACGGCGGCGTCCGTCACGGTTGCGCCGGCGGCGGCGAATTCGGCGTCGGGAATGCCGGACTTCGTTCCGGCGTCCGGCTCGACGCCGACATCGGCGCCGAGGCCCGTCATCTTCTTGACCGTTTCCGGCGTGGCGGCGACCCGATCTTCAGTCGGGTCGATCTCGCGCGCTACGGCAATGCGCATTCACCCGCCTCCTCGTGGACCGGCAACGCCCAGCCCGCTTCAGCCACCAGAGGCAAGTGCGAGCGTGATCAGTGCAACGATCACCATGACGACGCTGGGCATCCGCGCCCCGCTCAGAAAGCCATGGAAGGCCACGATGGTCGCGACCACGAAAATCGCGAATGCGAGGAGCCAATGGCCGGCGACGCCGCCGATCGCCAGCCCCAGCACGATATTGGTGACATGGGCACCGCCGACCACGATCCAATGAACGAAACGGTCGTACATCGCGACGTGCGCGGGGAGATCATTGCCCTGCGCGGTGGCGTATTCGACCTCGCCGTGGTCGGCCATTCGCTCCTCCAAGTCTTTCGTCCAGTCCGGCAGGCGGGGGATTAGCGCAATTGCCCTTTGAGGGCAACGGCGCAATCTGCCGGCCTCATGCTCGCATGCTTGGTCCGCAAGCACGCATGGGCCGAGCGTCTACGGCGCGTCGAGGACATCGCAGCCGGCGGTTCAACGCTCGGACGCGGAGTGGTGGTCGAGACCGACGGCCGCGAGCGCAGCGGCCTGTCGCTCGGCGACGCGGCGAATTGAAAAATCCTCGATGGCTTGGTTGAACAGCTTGTAAAAATTGAGCTCGGCGCGCAGATGCAGGAACACCGCGCCGAGTCCTATCGCAGCCCGGTCCATGAATACGAATTCGCGTGGCACCGTGACGGGGCCTTTCTGCTTGAGCGCTTGGTGCACGCGAAACGCCTGTCGGCGGCCGTATTCCGCTGGCTTCACGCCATCGGCGAGGCTGCGCACTCGATCCTCCAGCAACGGGCCGTAGATGAAGCGCGCCCAGATGTTCAAGATGTCGATCAGTTCCCGATTGAGCCGCTTGAAGCCCCAGGTCTCGTAGGCGTGCACGATGAGATCGGCGTCGGCTTTGAGCAGGCCGTGATAGAGATCCACCACACCGCCCACGAACTTCGGCGCGAAGATGCGAATGCATCCGTAGTCCAGCAGGTTGATGCCGGCGGGGCGGCCGCCCACGTCGAATACCGTGTAATTGCCGAGATGCGGATCACCGTGGATCACGCCGAAGCGGCTGAACGGCCACCACCAGGCCGTGAACATCGCGGTGCCGAGCCGGTTACGCGTGGCGAGATCGGCTTTCGTGTGCTCGAGCAGGCGACGCCCTTGCAGCCAGTCGAGAGTGAGCAGGCGACCGGTCGAGAGTTCCGGCCATACCTGCGGCACGCGGATCTGATCGATGCCGTCGAGCATGCTGCGGTAGAGCATGACGTGTTTGGCTTCGCGGCGATAGTCGAGCTCCTCGCGGATGCGCGCGCCGATTTCCTTGGCGATCTCGGTGGTGTCGATGACCGGGTCCATGCGCCGGTGAATGGCGAAGACCAACTGCAGCTGCCGCAGATCCGCCTCGACCGCCGACTGCATGTCCGGATATTGCAGCTTGCAGGCAAGCTCGCCGCCGCCGTGGGCGCGGGCGCGATGCACTTGCCCGAGCGAAGCGGCGGCGGCGGGATGATGCTCGAAGCTTGAGAATCGCTTCTGCCAGTCGGGCCCGAGCTCCGCGGCCATGCGCCGCTTGACGAAGGCCCAACCCATGGGGGGCGCCTCGCTTTGTAGCTTGATCAGCTCGGCGGCGTATTCCGGCGGCAGGGCA
>JBJMTU010000385.1:0-3770 GCA_045811545.1 Xanthobacteraceae bacterium
CGGCGCGGGTCGCGAGCGAATTGCACGCGCACACCCCGGCACACCCTCGGAGCTTTGTCATAATAGTTTGAATTAATGTAACCATCCGGTGAGCACCGCGGGTTATGCGGTACGGCGGCGCTTGACGGCGGGTTGGCGCGACCAACGCTGAGCCAGCTCGGCGACGTCTTCGGACAGCCAATCGACGTCGACGACATGGGGATTGAAGTCGTCGGCGAACCATTCTTTGAGTTCGCGATGGCGCTCGTGGCTGGGATCGGCGATGGCCTCGAGGAACTCGCCATAGCCCCAAGGACCACCGACGTCCTCGGGCGGGCAGTGGCCCTTGGCTTCGATGAGACGCGGATAAAGGATGCCCGGTTCGCGATCGATCAAGCGCTCGACCTTGATCGTGTGTTCCCAGCCGTCGCCGAAGTCATAGAGATACTTCAGCGTCCTCGAGCCGATGTCTTCGATGATGTCGGCGAGCCGCGCCTTGCGGGCATCGATGAAGTCGCCGGCCCAGTCCGCATCGGGATAGGGCGTACTCCAGCCGACGCCGCCCGCGCGGATCTCGTAGAGATGGCTGTTGGTCCAGCCCATGGCTGCCTGGATGGTCAGGTGCAGCCAGTCGAGTCGGATATCGAACGGCACCTCGACGCGGCGCAGGACCACGGGCTTGACGTCGTCGAGAGTGATCTTGAGCCGAGCGATGGTGGCGGCACTCATGCCGCCACTTTACGACGCTCCATCTCGGCGGCCCAGTTCCACGGCAAGAGCTCGTCCAGCCTGTGGATAGCGTGATCGTTGATGCGCGCCAACACGTCGGCAAGCCAGGCCCGGGGATCGACGTCATTGAGCTTGGCCGTGTGAATCAGCGTCAGCATCACCGCGGCGCGCTCGCCGCCACGATCGGACCCGGCGAACAGCCAAGACTTCCGGCCGAGAGCGATCCCGCGCAGCTCGCGCTCGGCTGCATTGTTGCTCAGGCAGATGCGGCCGTCCTCGAGGAAGCGCGTGAAGACGTCGATGCGCTTGAGCATGTAGTCAAAAGCCTTCGCCACTTCGTTGTGGCGCGAGAGCTTGCCCCGCTCCCGTTTCATCCAATCGATGAGGTCATTCACCAGCGGCGCGACGTCCTTGCGGCGCGCCGCCACGCGCGCTTCCAGCGACGAACCGTTGATCGAGCGTTCGAGCGCGAAGATGGCGTCGAACTTCCCAACCGCCTCGAAAGCGATCGGCGAGATCGTGGTCGACTTCTCCTTGCGCGCCTTCGAGGCGATATCGGCGAGTTCGAACAGCTTGCGTCTCGCGTGCGCCCAGCAGCCGGCTTCCGTGATCGGTCCCGGCTTTCGATCCGGCGCGTAGAGCGCCTTGAACCCGGCATAGGCGTCGGCCTGAAGGATCCCGGAATATCCGGCGAGATGCTGCTCGGGGTGGATGCCGGCGCGATCCGGCGAGTAGAAGAACACGGCAGCCGGAGGCACGGCGCCGCCGAAGGGACGATCGTCACGGACATAGGTCCAAATCCGCCCGGTACGGGTTTTCACTTTGGCCAGCACCGGCACGGTCGTGTCGTCGCCATGAATGCGCTCGGCGGCGAAGACGTGCGCCTCGATCAGCTCGTAGAGCGGCCTCAACGTCGCCGCACAGGCGCCGACATGATCGGCCATGGTCGAGACCGGGAGCTCGATCCCCTCGCGCGCATATTGCTCGCTCTGCCGGTTGAGCGGCTGGTGGTTGGCGTATTTCTCGACCAGCATCATCGCCAAGAGGCTCGGTCCGGCAAAGCCCCGCGCGATCGCGTGGAACGGTGCCGGGGGCTGCGTGATCGTCTCGCACGACCGGCAGCTGAACTTCTCCCGCACATGCTCGGTCACGAACCATTGCCGCGGGACCACGTCGAGCGTCTCGGTGACATCCTCGCCGATCTTGGAGAGCTTGCTGCCGCCACAGCACGGGCACGAGGTCGGCGCGGGGTGGACGATGCGCCGGCGTGGTAGATGATCGGGAAAGTTCCGCCGTGTCGCCTGGCGCCGCATGAAGCCCTGGACCTGGACGCGCGCCGCCTCGATCTTCGTCTCGTCTTCCGCTGCGGCCGCGGCCAGCTCCTCGAGCTGCAACTCCATTTGATCGATGAGCCGCTGGCTGCGCTCGGAGCGCGGACCGAACATCTCGCGCTTCATCTTGGCGATCACCAATTGCAGCTGCTCGATCAGCGCCTCGGCGCCCACGAGTTTGGCGCGCGCTTCGATCAGCGCCGCCTTCAGCGCAACCGTGTCCTCGGGAAGATGATCGGGTGTCGTCGCCACGAGGTGACTGAATCACAATCCCGAGCGATTCGCAGGCTTCACTCACCGGGATGAGTCAACGGGTCGCACTCAACCCGCCGCCGACGGGCGCCAAGTGTGAACCGGATTGCGCCAATCGATTCCTTCGAGCATGTAGCCGAGCTGCGCCGACGTAATCACCATTGCGCCGTCCGCCGCCAATGGCCAGATGAACCGGCCGCGCTCCAGCCGCTTGGCGTAGAGCGACATGCCCAGGCCATCGTGCCAGAGAACCTTGATCAGCTTGCCGCTTTTCCCGCGGAACACGTAGAGATCTCCGCCGTGAGGATCGCGCTTGAAGGCTTCCTGCACCAGCAAGGCCAGAGAGTTCATGCCGCGCCGCATGTCGGTGTGGCCCGTCGCAATCCACACGCGGACCCCCGACGGAATGGGGATCATCGTCGCCGTCCTTCGGCCAGCGCCGCAACCGCCGCCGTCAACATCGCCGGGTCGACCGCGCCCGTGACCCGCATCCGCGCTCCGCTCGCGAACTCGATCTCGATCGCGCCGCGGCCGGCCAGACCGGCGGGCGCAACCTCCGGAGCGATCTGCACCGAAGCAAAGCCGATGCCCTGCCGTGCACGCAGCTGACGGCGCCAGCCGTACAGCTGGCTTGGATGAATCCCGGATTCTCGCGCAATCGACGACACGCTGGCGCCCGGCTCCAGCAACGCCGCCACCACTTGCTCCTTCTCCGCTGAACTCCAGCGCCGCCGGCGCTCAACCGATGTGATGACCTCAACCCGCCCGTTCGTCATGTGATTATTCCTATGAATAGTCACATGACTCACACCCTCAGCTAATCCGCAAGGCGACCGCTATCGGATGGATACGCTTAATCTCGCCAGTATGTTGAAACGAGCTGAGGCAACGGCAGCCCAACTTCAGGCCGAGAGAGAAGAATAGGCCGCCTCAGTTGGCGGCCAACTGAGGCGGCCTCAATTCAGCATCGCGCGCTTGGCGCGCCGCTATCCGGCAAAATACCAGCCCGCCCCGCCTGCAATGACGAGCAGCGCGACAACAATTCCAATTATTTTCATGGTTGTGTCGAACGCAGCATCTTCAACGTCCGTGGTGCGATGATCACTGTGCATTGTCATCGGAACCTCCATTGCTGCGGGAGACGCGATCCGGACCGCCCGGGTGTCCCATTACAACTAAAATCGCAGATCGTCGGTTCCTCTGTGAAACTGGGCCAGCCCATTTTCAAATCCGGTCACAAGGGGTTAAACCCGGCCAGCACCAATAAGCCAAGTACTGTCCGAATTAGGACACTCGCCGCGGCAAATTAGGACATTCTAATTACTAGGTCAGCATTGCTGCCGATTCGGCGGCGGGCGCGCCGATGCCTTGCCAGGTGCTGGCGTCGAAGCCCGGCACGGACTCGGCGACGGTCGGCACTCCGGCAGCGCCTGCGAGCCGTCGCGGTGCCGCCGCACATCCCCATGCGATTCCTCTGCC
>JBJMTU010000386.1:0-2898 GCA_045811545.1 Xanthobacteraceae bacterium
CGTCCAGCATCGGAAGGCTGGTGGCGACAGGACGCCGGTCAGCGCGGTCCTGCAGCCATCGCTCGAGCTCCGCGAGCGGCATGGCGGCCGCTGCCATCGACGGCGATTCCGAATGGCGATGCGCGCTCATGCCGCGGCCTGCGTGGTGCGCTCGCGCGTAGCCTTCCAGTTCCAGACCAGCAGCTCGTGCAGCTGATGGCTCTTGGTTCGCCCGGAGACGATGCGTTCCAGCACGTCGCTCAGATAGGCTTGCGGGTCGAGATCATGGAGCTTTGCCGTGTTCACGAGCGAAGCAAGAATCGCCCAGCTCTCGGCGCCGCCTTCACTGCCGCTGAACAATGAGTTGCGTCTTCCCATAGCAATAGGGCGCATTGAACGCTCGACCGTATTGGAATCAACCTCGACGCGGCCGTCGCTGAGGAACAGCGTCAGCCCATGCCAGTGATTGAGCGCATAGTTGATGGCCTCTGTGAGCTTCGACTGGGAGAAGAGCTGCCCCACCATCTCGGTCAGTCGCGCCTTGAGCGCCTCCACCAGCGGTGCGGTCCGGGCGCGGCGGGCGGCTAGCCGCTGCTCCGCACTGCTGCCGCGGATCTCAGCCTCGATCGCATAGATGGCCTGCAGGCGTTCGATCACCTCGTGAGCAAACGGCGAGCCCGTCGTCTTGTAGACCTCGACGAATTTGCGTCGGGCGTGAGCAAGACAGAAAGCGAGCTGGATCGTGCCGCCGTGGCCGCGAGCGAGCGCCTTGTAGGCGGCATAGCCGTCCACCTGCAGGATCCCGGAGAAGTCCGCCAATTGTCCGGCGATCTCATCGGTGCCGCGGCTGTCGGCAAACACATAGGCAACCGCCGGCGGCGAAGGCCCACCCCACGGGCGATCGTCCATCGCATGCGCCCAGAACTGACAGATCCGGGTGCGCCGTCGTCCAGGGTCGAGCACCGGCATCGGCGTCTCGTCGCAGAACACCCGCGGCGAGGCCTGGATCGTGCGCAGCTGAAGCTCATAGAGGCTTTTGAGCCACCAGGCCGCACGCTTCACCCAGCCCGCGAGCGTTGCCCGGTCGAGATGGACGCCCTGGCCGGCCAGCATCTGCACCTGCCGGTACAGCGGCAGATACCAAGCGAACTTCGAGACCACCACGTGGGTCACGAGCGCCGTCGAGGCCATGCCGCTCTCGATCAGACGCGGCAGCACCTTCGCCTGGACCACACCATCGGTGCAGCTGCGGCAGCCATACTTGGGGCGGATCGTGCGCAGCACCCGCAGGATCGCCGGGATCACGTCCAGCACCTCGCTGACGTCCGCGCCGATCTTGTGAAGCTCGCCCCGGCAGCACGGGCAGGCCGTCGTGTCCGGCTCCAGCACCTGCTCACAACGCGGCAGGTGCTTGGGGAGCGCGCCGATGTTGCGGCGCGCCTTCTTGCGCGGCACCTTGCCGGACGGCTTCGCCGCAGGCTTATCGTCGTTGGCAGCCAGCGGCGTGACGCCAGTCTCGAGATCGCCCAGGTCGAGCGCGAACTGCTCGGCGACAATCGCCGCAAGTCGCTCCGAGCGCTTCCCGAAGATCATCTCCTTGAGCGTCTGCATCGCCACGCGCAGCTTCTCGTTCTCGGCGTCGAGCGCGAGCACCATCTCGGTCAGAGCTGCGGTGTCGGTCGGAAGAGCTTCGGGGCGAATCGCCATGAGCAGACGATACATGCGCGCATCCTATGCTCCAGCAAAATCCGCACCTCTCACCCGACGAGCGCCGGCTGCTTCACAGGCTTCGGCGAGACCCGCGTCCACTCGAGCCCGTCGAGCAGCATCGCGAGCTGGGTCGCACTCAAATGTACGATGCCGTCGCGGATCGGCGGCCAGGTGAAGCGCCCCTGGTGCAGCCACTTCGTCACCAGCACCATGCCGCTGCCGTCCCAGGCCAGCAGCTTCACTCTGTCCATGCGCTTGCTGCGGAACACGAAGACCTCGCCGCAATACGGGTTCGCGTGCAGCGCCTCGCTCACCAACGCCGACAGCGTGTGCACCGATTTGCGGAAGTCGACCGGCTGCGTCGCGAGCACCACCTTGAGGTCGGCCCGTAGCGCAATCACCGGCCGCCTCGGAGTGCCGACAGCACCGTGGAAAGCGTCGTCAGCTCCACTCCCGGCTCGACCCGGACCCGCGCCCCGCTCACCTCGATCTCGATCACCCCGCCCGGCTTGGCGGGTGGTGATGCCTTCTCCAGCAGCCTCGTCTGCGCCGGCAGAGCATGGTCCGGCTCACTGGCGGCCCCGCGGCTACTCTCCTCAGCATCAATCTGGACCGGCACGAAACTCGGCAGCTTGCTGCGTGCTGCCGTTGCAAATTGGCGCCGCCAGGCCGTGAGCAGCCCACGGGCGACGCCATGGCGCCGAGCCACCTCGGAAATGTTGGCATCCGTCTCAAAGCTCTCCGCGATGATCCGGGCCTTCTCCTCCGCCATCCATCGTCGTCGCCGGCGCTGCCCGGTGATCACCTCGATACGACGATACGAGTCGCCTTCCTGCCTGGCATCAAGCATGGCATTTGCCATCGCTCACCTCCAACGATCAGCTCATGCCAAGCTATATCGCAGGCGAATCTCACGATGGCGAGGTGCGGACCTCATGCCGGTTACTTATGGGGTCTTACTCCGGCGGAATTCTTCCCAGCGCCTGCGCTGAACCGCGGCTATCCGCGCACGCCCCGCCTCCGTCCGAGGGCCAGTCGAGCAGCCGCCATGGAACTTGCATCGCTTTTTTCCGGGTTCGACGGCCATGCGGCATGGCCGACCTTGCCGCGTGCGAGCGCTATCTCGGCCACCACTTCCGGCGAAGCGCCACGGCGTACTCCTCGCTAAGCTCGTGCCTACGCCCCGACTGGGGACAGTGACGCGGATTC